>CALXKY010000001.1 GCA_944389055.1 uncultured Spirochaetaceae bacterium
CCGTGCTTCCCTCAGGAAGAGAATGGAGAAATACTGGAAGTGAGGATAATGCCCCTGTCCGGACCGGATGGGGGCTCCATGATTTACTGGGATGCCCCCCTGATGATAATCTGAAAATACATAAAGAAAGAGCATGCTGAATACTCAGATAGATACTTTTGCGGCCTGTTGCCTCATAACCAGAGGTGAATATATATTGACTGTATATATTATCGATATATAATACAGATGGGATGTAAAGATGGATGTGGAATATTGCGGGTTTGAATGGGACGAAGAGAAGAATCAACGGAACATAAAAATGCATAAGCTTAGCTTCCAGACGGCAGTCAGGGCATTCAATGATCCGTTTCTTCTTGAGAAATACGATTCTTCCCATTCAGCCGAAGAAGATAGATATATTGGAATTGGGAAGATAAGAGAATATTACATAACATTCATATGCTTCACTGATCGTAATGGAAGAACAAGAGTGATATCAGCACGCAAGGCGACAGCCAAGGAGGTAAGGGAATATGAGAAGCACAGAAAGAGTCTACAGACAGATTGATTTTCCGCCTCTGACGGATGCTCAGAGAAAAGAACTTGAGACTCTGGGAAAAATGAAAGAAGCGGATATCAATACCGATGATATCCCAGAGGTGGATTTTTCAGATGCAGTATTTCACTATGCAGTAAAAATTCCGAAGAAGAAGATTTATACTGCTATTTCTGAAGATAACCTTGAATGGCTGAAAAAGGGTGGTAGAGGCTATCAGCAGCGTCTTGATAATGTAATCAGATGGGCAAGATCAAATGGTTGCCCATTTTGATGGTCCCGGCCTGACAAATGATTGAAAACAGCATTTCACATCTTTGATGAGAAACGCTAAAACGAGATTCTTCCTTGTGTACAAAATGTGACGTGTGGCGATATCAAAGGGAATCAGGGCAATAAAACAGGGCTGCTGCAGGCCATCCGATGTTCCGGCTGCACAGCCCTCTCATGCCCCTGATTTATGAATCTCCCTGGGGCCGACGTATCTTTTAAGTCGTCTCCACGACTGCTTCAGTACTTATCGGGGGTACAGCAGCTTTGCCCCGCCGGATCTCGCTTCCGGCTCTTTTCTTCTTCCGCTTTCCTGCGGTTCCTCAGATGCTTCACAGGGTGCATCTAAGACTTTTTCCTTGCAGGAGTTACCTTCCTGCCTTACAGCTAAAAAGTATCATCGGATGCGGCAGTTGTCAACGAAAAAAAACGAAGTGCCGGGAACCGTATGATTTCAGACAGTCCCCGCAATCTGGGCCATCTGCTTCTTCGCGTTCGTCAGCGTCGCCTGATACTGTGCCTCGAGCCTTTCGAGATTCTGCCTCGCGGCTTCGATGAACTCCTTGTCATTCTCGAAATTCAGGTGGATCTCCGTTCCGTACTGCTTCGAAAGCTTGGCTGCCTTCTCCTCAAGCACAGGCTTGTACTGAGCCTTCATCTTCTCCAGAAGGTCCTTCCTGTGGAGCGGATACTGCTTCAGGAACTGCGTGAGCTCCTCCATCAGTTCCATTGCCTGGGGGTTGTCCGAGGTGGCTATTGAAAGGAGCGTCTTCAGCCTCTCCAGCCTTTCATCTCCCTCATTCTCCGACTGCGGCAGCGAGAGATTCGATTCTATCGTCATCATCAGGCCTTCCCTGACGGCATCCGATGCGTATGCTCCGAGGTCTTTCCTGAGGCTTTCCGTGTTCACTGTATCTGCGGAGAGGAAGCTGCCTGCGATGCGGCGGACAGCCTCGACATCATTCTTATGCTGCATCTTCTCTTTGTCAGCATGGATACCCTCTGTCTTCTCGAGGGCAATCTCCCATGCGCTTCTGATCTTTCCCATGCCCTGAATATAGCTGAACTGAGCCTTGCCGGCTATAGGAAGGTGGACTGAGATGCATCTTTTATGTAGGCTAGAGCCGTTATGGACAGTGGTGTTGTCTACGCATTCGATATCTTCGGTACTGCGATCTTCGCGATTACGGGTGCTGTCAAAGGTGTCCGCAACAGGCTTGATTTCCTCGGTGTCATCGTCTTCGCCATAACCGTAGGCTGCGGCGGCGGCATGCTCCGCGATACGATTCTCGGCATCTTCCCGATTGCCGTCTTCCGCGACAATGCATACATACTGGTCTGCATCGCGATGGGAATCCTTGTATTCCTTATAAGTCCCAAGACAGTCGGACGCTGGTCGATCATACAGTACTTCGATGCCGTAGGACTCGGGGTTTTCACCGCAATCGGCTGCGTGAAGGCTGAAGCACTGGGGCTCGGGGCCGTAGGAGTCATGGCAAGCGGTGTCTTCGGTGCTGTCGGCGGAGGAGTGCTCCGCGATGTCTTCTGTCATGAGATACCGATGGTGCTCACTTCGGACTTCTACGCATCGGCTTCCATCCTCGGAGGGCTCCTCTTCGTCATCCTCTTCCATCTCGGAGTGACGGGGGATGTGCTCATGTATTCAACTGCGATCTTCACGATCGTGCTGAGGATGCTCGGCTATCATTTCAGATGGAGGCTTCCTGTTGCCAGGATGGTCGGGGAGGAGAAGCGTTGACGGAAAAGCTCTTTTACAGCGATGGTTACCTCAGAGAGTGCGAGGCAGCCGTGACAGGAGTCACGGAGAGCGGCATCATCCTTGACCGCACCGTATTCTATCCCGAAGGCGGCGGCCAGCCCGGTGACAGGGGCACGTTCGGACCTTATGCGATTGAGGATACCGTGAAGGCCGATGATGGCACGCCTATCCATATCATCAGGGGAAAGAAACCCTCCATCGGCGAGAAGCATCTCCTTTCCCTGGACTGGGAGCATCGGTATTCCTACATGACAGAGCATACTGCGCAGCACCTTGTCTCGGCGCTTCTTTTCTCGAAGCATGGCATAGGTACGGTTGCTGTGCATCTCGGAGAGAGGTTCCTCACTATAGAGACATCGTCCTCAGCCATCGATGATGATACCCTTTTCTCTGCCGAGGATGAGGCCAATGCGGCGATAAGGCAGAACCTGGCCGTATACAGGCGCGTGATGAGCCACAGCGAGGCGGAAGAGCTCGGGATGAGGAGGTCTATCAAAGTCTCCTCTGACAGTGTCATGGTCGTCTTCATAGAAGGACTGGATGCCGTAGGCTGCGGAGGGGTGCATCTTGCCTCTCTCGGCGAGATAGGGGAGGTGCAGTACTGCGGTCAGGAGAAGATCAGGGGACATGTCCGTACGATATGGAAATGCGGTGCTCTTTCCGTTGCGTACAGAAGGCAGAACAGGGCTGTTGCAGAGATGCTTTCCTCCATGCTTTCCTCGGAGCCTGAGAATGCAGCCGAGGCTCTCAGACGTCTCGAGGATGAGACAGCGGACCTCAGGAGGAAAGTGAAGAGCCTGTCAGGAAAACTTGCATATTATGAGTATTCGCAGCACCTTCTGGGGACAGAGAGGGGCAAAGCCGTTATATTCAGTACCGATGAGGATATCCAGGCGTTTGAGAACGTGCTCGGGCCTGATGATCCATCGGAGGCTTTCATAATCGATGGGAATGGACGCTTCATGTTCCATGGGACAGGGGAGAGGTTCGCTCTTCTCCGGTCTGGCCTCGCTGCGTATTCCATCCATGGTGGCGGACGCGGTATGATGTACCGGGGATCGGTGAAAGGAAACCCGGTCGATATTCTTGATAATGCAGGAGTTTTGCTCAATGGGTGGAGCGGCAATGTCTGAGGAATCCGATGATGATACGGATAGGAATGATGATGTGAGGGAGAAGGACAGGGATGTCCACCTCAACTGGAAGAAGATAGCACTGGTGGGAACTATCCCCATACTGCTGATTTTCCTGGGGTTCTTCTTTGTCGTGAAATGGATCGGAGGAGAGAACTACTCTCTGGCTGTTGACTGGTTCAATGAGAATTTCGGGCTCACCGGCATTTTTGTCTATGTCTATGTCGTAGATACCCTCATCCTGCCGCTTTCTCCGGATTTCGTCTTCCCGATAGTAGCCTCGATGAATCCATGGGTGGTCATTCCCATCATAGGTGCTGCCTCGGCTCTCGGCGGCATGACCTCATACTGCATCGGGCTTCTCCTCCATAAGATCCCATTCATAAAGCGCTACACGGAAAAAGCTGAGGACAAGTGGGGTGCATATATCAGGAAATACGGCATCCTCTTCGTCATCATAGCCGGCATATTGCCGCTTCCGTTCTCCACGATCTGCGTGCTTGCTGGTGCGCTGAAGATGGACGCGCGAAAGGTCGTGCCTGCCACGTTCGTGAGGATTATCCGCGCAGCTGTCTATTTCGCGCTTTTCAGGGCAGGGCTCCTGATCATCTGATCAGGCTCTGCCTTTCCTTGCCCTCTCAACGACCAGCATCGTCCTCTCCTCGGCATCGCCTGTGTATCCGCGGGCATCAAGGAGCGCGCTTATCTCATCCTCGGGAATGTATTCCCTGATTCTCTTATCTGCCATGAGGTTCTTCCTGAGGGGATTGCCTCTTCCTTCCTGTACGCTCTGCCATGCAGAGAGCGATTCCTCCCTTATGACCTCATGCATCTCCTGTCTGTCGGCGCCGCGTCTGCCGAGTTCCATCAGCAGGCGTTCAGTAGCTGCGAAGATGCCATAGTCAGCCATGAGGCGTTCCGTAGCCACGCTGTGTATATTCATGCCTTTTACGATTCTGAGCTCCGTGATGAGCATCTCATCAAGGGCTATGAATGCCTCCGGCATGAATATCCTCCTGTTTGCGCTGTCATCGAGCGTGCGCTCGAGTATCGAGGATGACGCATTCATCCAGGCAGCTTGGTACTGGCTTTCGACGATCCTTGCAAGCGAGCATATCTTCTCCGAGTTGATTGGATTCCGCTTGAATGGCATAGCCGATGATCCTACCTGCTTCCTGCCGAACGGCTCGGAGAATTCCCCGATGGGCGGGGACTGGAGTATCCTCAGGTCGAGCGAGAAGCGATGCAGCGATGCGGATACAGAGGAGAGCACGGATATGATCCTCATGTCCTGCTTGCGCGTATATGTCTGGGTCGCGGCATCGAAAGCTTTGATGCCAAGCTCGTCCATGACCATCTTCTCAAGTTCCATCGAGCTCACGCCGGTTCCTGCAAGCAGTACTTTGTAGCTGGCTCCTGTCCCGACAGCTCCCTTCATTCCCTTTCCGCGGATATCATTCAGGACGGCCACCGCTTCATCCCTGTCGTCCAGAAGATCCTGCAGCGTCTGCGAGATCCTGTATCCGATCGTTGTTATCTCCGCGGGCTGGATATGGGTGAATGCCATCGTCGCCGTATCCTTGTATGCCTCTGCCTTCTCTGCCATGGCATCGATGAGGGCATCCAGGCGGGTGATGATCACAGCCATGGCTTCCCTGTAGCGCACTGCATCTGCGTTGTCGAGGGCATCCATGCTTGTCGCTCCCAGGTGTATGATCCCGCCTGCGCCCGGGCACTGCTCGGCGTAGGTCCTGATTTCAGCCATGAGATCATGGTGGATCTCGTTCTCGATTTCGCTGGCCCTTTCTATGTCGATATCATCCTTATGGGCCTCGAGCTCCTCAACCTGTGCCTCTGTTACGAGTCCCGCCCTGGACTCCGCTCTTGCAAGGGCTATCCAGACGCGCCTGAGAAGCTTCCTCTTGTGCTCCTCCGAGAAGATATGCTTCATCTCATCCGAACCGTAGCGCCATGTGAGCGGGCTTATATATGTGCTGTGACCGTATTCCATAGGGAGCCTCCTTCGCACTGTGTCTCTGTGGATTATATCCGGGGAAGGGGCAAAGAAAAAGGAGGAACATCCTTATCGCATTCCTCCGGTTATCATTTCCGGCCTGTTTCCATTGGAGGCCTTGCTTATTCTGCCTGTATAATAGAATGCATCAGGCCTCCGTTTCATCAAGAACAGAAGAATTATCTGTTACTTTTCAGTGAAGAAGGCGCCGTTTCCAGCGCCTTCCGTGCATCATTTCTCCCTGATGATCAGCTGATCGCGCTCAGGACCTACCGAGATGTAGGTAATATGCGTTCCGAGCATCTCCTCGAGGGCGAGTATGTATGCCTGTGCCTTCGCGGGAAGCTCTTCCCATTTCCTGCACCTGGTCGTATCAGCCATCCAGCCATCGAACTCCTCGTATATGGGCTTTGCCCTTTCCTGGAGCCTTGTCTCAGGCAGATGCTTGTAGTATTCGCCATCGATCATATAGCCGGTGCATACCTTAATCTTCGGGAATGTGTCGAGCACATCGAGCTTCGTGAGCGCAAGATCCGTGACCCCGTTCATGTAGCATGCGAAGTCCGCAGCGACAGCATCGAACCATCCGCAGCGCCTCGGCCTGCCTGTGGTTACGCCGTACTCATGCCCGATATCCCTGAGCTTGTCCCCATCCGCATCGAAGAGCTCCGTCATGTAGGGGCCTCCGCCGACTGAGGTGGAGTAGGCCTTTGCGACGCCTACTACTTTCGAGATGCAGCGCGGAGGGATTCCCGCACCATTGCATCCGCCGGATACCGTCGGGTTGGATGATGTTGTGTATGGGTAGATTCCCCAGTCATTGTCCCTCATGATTCCGAGCTGGCCCTCGAGGAGGATCTTCTTTCCGCTCTCGACGGCATCCCTGATCACAGGGGCAGCATCGATGATGTGATCGCCGAACTCCTTCCTCCAGGCCTCGCACTTCGCGAGCATGTCCTCAAGCGTGACTGTATCAAGCCCATAGTACTCAAGGTCCCTGTTCTTCTTGGGGAGGATCATCCTGAGCCTCTCCTCAAGCCTCTCGGGATCCATGATGTCCGCAGCCCTGATTCCCATCCTCGCAGCCTTGTCGGAGTAGCATGGGCCGATGCCGCGCTTCGTGGTTCCGATCTTGTCCTTGTCAGCCCTCTTGCCTTCCTCTGCTCCATCAAGGGCCATGTGGTATGGCATGATGATGTGGGCTCTCTCATCGATGAACACGTTGTCGATCTCGAGACCTGCGCTCTGCTTTATGTTCTCAAGCTCCTCATGCATCCTGTCAAAGTTCACGACGGTCCCGGCTCCGACGATATTCATCGTATCGGGGTTGAAGATGCCGCTCGGAAGGATGTGAAGCCCGAACTTGCCCTTGTCATTGATGACCGTGTGGCCTGCATTGTCACCGCCCTGGAAGCGGATGACCATCTCCGCATCGGAGGCAAGATAGTCGACGACACGGCCCTTGCCCTCATCTCCCCACTGAACGCCTACTACGGCATTGACATTATATGATCCCATTAAGCATATCCTCCTTTCCCTGTCTGCGGAGCTCTTCGAACATCTCTTTCTCTTTTGCCGTATGCTCTTCGATGTCCTCGGCATCCCAGGGATATTTGATCCACATGTCCTCGATCTCGAGGGCAGGATAGTATCTTCTGATCTCAGGCGGGAATTCCACGTCCTTCTTCTTCAGCTTGTTGTGAAGAACGAGGACGGCAATCTCCTTCGGCCTGTATGAAAGCAGTTCTCCGACGCAGTATCCGAGTGTGGCTCTCGTATCATCGACTTCGTCGATCAGGAGCACGTTCTTGCCTGTGAGCTGTGACTGCACCTCATCGATCCACTGGATCTTCGTGGGCCTGTCGCGATGCTTATGGTCCATGCCGTAGTATGAGATGCCGACCGCATAGATAGGACGGTTGATGAACGTCTTCATGATCCTGGCCGGGATGAATCCGCCGGAGCCGATTGCGACGATGACATCCGGATCGAATTCTGATTCCTCGATTTTTCCTGCGAGTCTCTTTATGAGCTTGTGGACTGTGTTATAGCTTACGTAGAATTTATCTATAGCCATTTCAGACCTCCGGTATCATCTCTGCGATGAAAGGCAGCGTGCGGTGTCTTTCCTTGTAATCAAGGCCATAGCCCACGACCCATACATCGGGAATCTCGAATCCACGGAAGCGTATATTCACTGGCACTGCATGGCGGGCAGGCTTGTCGAGGAAGACCGCTGTCTCCACCGATTCCGTTCCGCGTGCACTGAAGGCCTTCATCAGATAAGCAAGCGTTGAGCCGCTGTCCAGGATATCCTCGACAATGAGGACATGGTGGCCTGCGAGATTCTCCCTTGTGTCCATGAGAAGCCTTACCTCTCCACGCTTATCGCCCTTGTTCCCATAGGATGAAATCGCGATGAAATCCACGATGTGGGGGATCGTTATGCGGCGAGCGAGATCTGCCAGGAATATAAAAGACCCCTTCAGCACTCCTACGAGTATCAGGGGTTCCTTGATATCCTTGTATGCGTTGTTGATCTCGTCGGCAAGCTCCGAGACACGGTGCGCGATTGTATCCTCATCGATGAGAACACGCCTGAGGTCGTCCGGGAGGGACGGTTTTCCTTCTGTCATTTCAAGCTCCAGATCAATATGAGATAGGCTAAGTTTATAGGGGATCGGGCATTTTGAGAAGATGCGTATCTGGCGGACAGCACATCAGACGGAGTACAATGATGCAGAAGGAGGCGCATATGCAGAGAATCGGTTACCAGCAGCTCGAGCTCAATCCGTTCACCGTGATAGGCAGGGAATGTTTCCTCCTGACCCCCGGGACGATGCAGGACTGGAGTTCCATGACAGCAGGATGGGGCGGTCTGGGATACGTGTGGGGTGCGCCTGCTGCTTTCATATTCGTCCATAGGGACAGGCCCGCATTCGCTGCCATGGAGAAGCATCGGCGTTTCTCCCTTTCATTCTTTCCTCCGGAGATGAGCAGTGTCCTTGAGCTGTTCTCAGGCGATGCCGGCAGCTCTCAGGAAAAAGCTGCGTTCGCAGGGCTGACTCCGCATCCTGCCGATGGTGCGGTGGCTTTCTCCGAGGCCAATCTCGTGCTGGCATGCACCAAGATCGCAGAGACTGCGCTCGATGATGCGGCAATCATTGACGAGGGTATCAGGAGCCTCTATTCTCAGGGAGACTGGCACCGGATGTTCATAGGAAGGATAGACGGCGTCTGGATCAGCTGATGCCGGAGGGAACATGGATCTGAAAGCCCTGTATGCCTCGATGCTCCGCACGAGGTATTTCGAGGAAGAGGTCGGGCGTCTTGCCTCAGAAGGCCTTGTATATGGCACGTACCATCTTGCGATAGGGCAGGAGGCTGTATCTTCGGGAACAGCTGCAGCTCTGCATGATGGGGACTGGATCGTACCCACGCATCGCTGCCATGGCTACAATGCAGCCAGAGGCTCCGATCTCAGGCGCATGTTCTCCGAGATCCTCGGTTCCCGCGACGGGCTCTGCGGAGGGCTCGGCGGCTCGATGCACATGACCGACTGGTCCACATGGAATCTCGGATCATCCGCTGTAGTCGGCTCTGGCATAGGACTGGCAGGCGGTGCTGCCGCTGCGCTGAAGATGCAGGGCCGTGAGAATATCGCTGTGGCGATCTTCGGTGATGGCGCATCCTCGCGCGGAATACTCTACGAAGTGATGAATGCAGCTTCGGTCTGGCATCTGCCGCTTCTCTTCCTTCTTGAGAACAACCACTACGGCATGTCTGCATCATCTGACCGCATGATAGCCTCCGCGGGCATATACAGACGCGCAGAGGGATTCCTGATCCCTTCCGTGAAGATAGATGGCAATGACGTGCTTGCAGTCGAAGAGGCCGTGAGGAACGCACGCGAGTCAATCCTTGTGAACCATACGCCATATCTTATCGAAGCCGAGACATACCGGCAGTGTGGCCACAGCCGTTCCGATAAGCTCGTGTACAGGAGCCGTGAAGAGGAGGAAAGGTGGAAAAAGCATGATCCGATTGCGCTTTTCTCCGCATTCCTCACGCTCGCGGGAGTGTCTTCCGATGATGAGCTTGAACGCATCAGATGCAGCGTGCGGCAGGAAGTGAGGGAAGCTTCCGAGGCGGCCTGCTCCATGAAGGATGACCGGCTCAGCGTCAGCGGAATGGAGTCTCTTGTCTATGCTCCGTCGCCGGCCGTCCTCCATGATTCCGGGCGCAGGCATAACGGAACCGTGCGCGATGCGCTCCGCGAAGCACTCGATGACATCCTCGCAGCCGATTCCTCCGCATGCATTATCGGGGAGGACATCGGGAAGTATGGGGGATGCTTCGGTGTTACCGGCGACCTGTGCCTCAGGTATCCTGACCGCGTTATCGAGACACCCGTCTCCGAGGAGGGGTTCGTGTCGATGTCGGCAGGTGCCGCGATGCTCGGTATCCATCCGATAACGGAGATCATGTACGGCGACTTCTCCACTCTCGCATCCGATGCGATGATAAACCATGCTGCCAAGGCCAGGTTCATGTCCGGAGGTCAGCTTTCCTGTCCGATGGTGCTGCGCACGCCCATAGGCGGAATGACAGGACACGGGCCTCAGCACACGCAGTGCCTTGAGACGATGTTCCTGGGAATCCCCGGGCTTAAGATTGCGGCACCTTCCGATCCATATACTGCGAAGGCACTGCTGAAAGGAGCCGCGCAGGATGGCAATCCAGTGCTCTTCTTCGAGCATAAGGCGCTATACGGCGAAGAGGGAGAGATTGGAGATGATGATGTCATTCCTCTTGGCAGGGCTGCTGTCTGCGGCAATGGCGACGGCCTTCTCGTGATCGGCTATTCACGCACAGCTTCAGCTGAGAGAAGGGCTCTCCGGAATCTTTCCGAGCGGATCACTTTCATCGATCTTCTGTCCCTCCAGCCCCTTGATGAGGAAACGATAGCAAGGGAGTACTGCCGTATCGGGCGCGCACTCATCGCTGAGGATACTCCGCTTCCCGGCAGCGTCGCGGAAAGCGTAATGCGCGTCATCGCGCTCCAGACGGCGTACAGGCCCGGAAGCGTGGAGATACTCGCTGCCAGGCCAATGCCCCTTCCTTGCCCGAGGAGCCTTGAGGAAGAGGTGCTCGTGACCGATGATGAGATAAGAGATGCGGCCATACGCCTCCTTGGCATTTGATTTTCGTCTTAATATCAATATAATCACTCTGTATTTCCAAAGGAGCAGAGATTATGGATATCGATGTGAAGAACCTGCATCCGCTGGAGGTGAAGCTTCTCAGGCATGTCAGTGCCGGTGAGGATATCACAGAGGGCAGCATCATCAGTGGCTTGGGATATAAGGTTGGTCAGTGCAATCAGGCTTTCTCCTGGCTTTCGTCAAAAGGCTGTCTTGAGGAAGTCTCCAGAACGAAGAAGACCATATATGAGCTTACGGATACTGGCCGTGCGATGAAGGAAGAGGGACTTCCTGCAGAGCGCATCTATGCGTTCCTGAAGGAGAAGGGCCCCCATGCGATGCCTGAGATCGCTGAGGCTCTGTCGCTTGAGAAGAGCGATGTCGGATCTGCATTCGGTCTTCTTTCGTCCAAGGGAGCGCTCCGCCTCAACGAGGAGCGGAAGGCAGAAGCAGCCGGAGAGCTTCCGGAGGAGATCGCTACGCAGCGTTCGCTTCTCAGCAGGGCTGCAGAGACAGGGAGCCTTGAGGAATCCGGGCTTTCGGATGCTGAGAAGAAGGCTATCGCGCCGCTTTCGAAGAAGAGAGGTGCTTCATCCTCACCGTTCCGTATCCAGGAGAGGGAGGAGGTTGTCTACCGCCTTACGGACAAGGGCGCTGAGATGCGCACGGCTGTCATCAATGCCAATATAACCGGCGAGGAGTTCGGTGTCCTCACTCCACAGATGATCCAGACGGGATCATGGAAGAACGGCACGTTCCGGCCTTACGGCATCAATGCACCGACTTCGCGTCTCATACCCGGCAGGAGAAATGCATACTCGGAGTATCTGCAGTGGGTGAAGGATAAGCTCATCGCTCTCGGATTCGAGGAATTCGACGGACCGCTTGTGGAGAATGAGTTCTGGAACGGCGATGCGCTTTTCATGCCGCAGTTCCATTCTGCCCGCGATATCCACGACGTCTATTACGTCAAGGATCCTGTGCATGCGAAGAAGATCGATGAGCCATGGCTCAGCCAGGTTGCTGCAACGCATGAGAATGGATGGCATACCGGCTCAAGAGGCTGGGGCTATTCCTTCGATCACGAGTTCACGAGGCGCCAGGTCCTCAGAAGCCAGGGAACAGTGCTTTCTGCGCACCAGCTCACAAAGGCCCATGTCCCTGGGAAGTACTTCGGTGTCGTCCGCTGCTTCAGATACGATCAGGTCGATGCTACCCATGGTGCTGATTTCTACCAGACGGAAGGAATCGTCATCGGCAAGGACGTGAACCTCAGGAACCTCCTCGGACTTCTGAAGATGTTCGCAGAGGAGATCGCAGGCGCTGAGGAAGTGAAGTATGTCCCCGGCTACTTCCCGTTCACTGAGCCCTCGATCGAGGTTCATATCAAGCACCCGGTGCTTGGCTGGTTCGAGCTCGGAGGATCCGGAATCTTCCGCCCGGAGGTCACGGAGCCGCTCGGAATCAAGGAGCCTGTACTTGCATGGGGTCTCGGAATCGACAGGATGGCTCTCATGCATCTCGGTCTTTCCGACCTCAGGGATCTCTTCACCCCTGATATCGAGAGCGTAAGGACAAGGAGGGGAAACTGACATGCCAAAGATCGAAGTTCCTGAGAATATCTTCTTCAGCCTTCTCGGAAAGAGAATGTCCGATGAGGAGCTTATAGATATCTTCCCTGTAGCAAAGGCCGAGCTTGATGGCCACGATACGGAGAATCATGTTATCAAGATCGAGCTCAATGACACCAACCGTCCGGACCTCTGGTCTGCAGCCGGTGTCGCAAGGGCTCTGAGATGCTACGAGACGGGGGAGATCCCGTACTATGACTTCTTCTCCACCAAGGATGATGAAAGGCCTTCAGAGGGCCGCATGGTCATCGATGATGAGAGCGCTCTCGGCATCCGCGATTACTCCATAGGCTTCGCGGCACGCGGGAAGACCGTTGACAATGATCTCCTCGTGAATCTCATCCAGAGCCAGGAGAAGCTCTGCACCAATTTCGGCAGGAAGCGCAAGACGATCGCGATGGGCATCTACCGTTCCGATCTGATCAGATATCCTGTGCATTATGCCGCAGTTGATCCTGATAAGACGAAGTTCGTGCCGCTCGGGATGACTGAGGAGCTCTCGCTCAGGGAAATCTGCGAGAAGCATCCGAAGGGAAAGGAGTATGGCCACATCGTCTCATCCTTCCCCCGCTTTCCGTACCTCTATGACGACAATGGCGATACGCTATCGTTCCCGCCTGTCATCAACAGCGCACGCATCGGAGCTGTCGAAATCGGGGACTCAGACTTCTTCATCGAAGTCTCCGGCCCGATACTCGATGATCTTCTTCTGGCAGTCTCCATCCTTGCCTGCGATATGTCGGACATGGGCTTCGAGATCCTGCCGGTCAAGTGCCGCTTCGCCAAGGATACGCCGTACGGCCGTGAGATCACTGTTCCGTACTATTTCCAGAAGCCGATGGCAGCTTCCCTTGATCTCGTGCACCAGAAGCTGGGAGAGGATCTCTCAGGTGAGGAGTGCATAGAGGCTCTGAAGAGGATGGGAGTCTATTCAATCGTGGATGATGGCATGATCTATGCCAATGTACCCGAGTACCGCAACGATTTCCTCCATGGCGTCGATATCGTCGAGGATGTCATGATCGGACATGGTCTTGGCAATTTTGAGCCCGTGATGCCCTCCGACTTCACCATCGGACGTCTTTCTCCAGTGGAGGAGTTCTCGAGGAAGGTTAAGGGTATACTCGTAGGACTCGGCTTCCAGGAGATGATGTACAACTACCTCGGATCAAAGAGGGAGTATATCGACAATATGCACGTCTCAGGGGAGGATGCGGTATTCATCGCGAATCCGATGAGCGAGAACTATGAGGTCATCAGGCCATCTGTGCTTCCATGCCTTCTCGAGAGCGAATCGGTATCAGGGCACGCGGTATATCCGCACAGCATCTTCGAGATCGGCAAGATCACCGTCAAGGATCCTGAGGACAACAGCGGTACGAGGACGATCGACAGTCTTGGCTTCTTCTCGTCCAATGCAGCTATCGGATACAATGACGCTGCATCATATATCAACACGCTGATGTACTTCCTGAGAAAGGAATACACCCTTGCGGAAGCAGGAGATGATCCGAGATTCATCCCGGGCCGTGCCGCAGTGATTATGTACAACGGCGAGAGGGTAGGTATCTTCGGCGAGACTCATCCTCAGGTGCTTGAGTCGTGGGGCTGCTCAATGCCATCGATCATGGCAGAGATCGACCTGGACAAGCTGATGAACTGAGACAAAGCAATTTCTCGAAAACACGGACGCCTCCTGAAAAAGGAGGCGTTGTTCACTGAGCCTGTGCCTTCCTGTATTTCTGCCTGCTGCTGGTAGGTTTATCAGGGATGGTGCGTTCAATGAGATGGGCATCCAGTGCCGGAGCAAGGTAGTTCCTGCGGAAAGTCGGGCGGTGTGAAAGTCCCAGCCGCTTCATGATTTCCGCTGCAGAAAGAGTCTCATTGCCCAGAGCTGCTATCAGCCTTGAGACGGCATCCTCAACTTGGTCGCTGACTTGGTCGGTAACTTGGTCGCTGTAGCATTATCAATACAAATGCCTCCGGTGAAGGAGGCGTTTGTAGTTTGTCATGAAATATAAACAGAATAAACTCAGATTAATATGAATTCATCCTGATGAGTTTTGATATAAAGTCCTTTATTGATTATATTGAGCTCTGATACTGTAGTTTCTCCTCCATGTGAGGGCAGATTTACATATGTACATGACATATCTGCGGAAGACATATCGCTTGAGTAATTACCATTGCTTCGGATTGTTATTGGTGCTGATCCATCATTCGCATCAATTGTAAAATCGAGAGAAAAATCCATACTCACATACATATCTTCCATGTTTATTGTCATGTTGTAAGTTTCTGTTCCTGTTATAGAAGCTCCGTAAAAATTCTCATCTTCCCGCTACGTATGCATGTTCTCCTTCTTCAGGCGTTCCTTCCCCTTCCATTGAAGGCAGCATTGCTAGAGTTGGGAGGATCTCTATAGAGAAATATAGCGCTATATATCGTTTGTATAATGCATCCCTTAGATAGGAATAGCTCTCTCCGCTGATGGTGAACTCAGAGCAGTAACCGCTTGTTATTCCGCCCATTCCTTCTGAAACAACCATGTGAACATTGTTTGTTCCATCATTGATATCAATGGTTATTATTGGATATTCAGATTGTACTGTAATATCGAGAGTTCTTGCATCTTCAAAGAAGAAATCTTCTTGGTATCCGGTTTCGTTTGTATCGGAATTATGGAGTAAAGCTGCATATGCAAGATACTCAAAACCAATCTCAAGAGCTTCTTGGTCTTCCTTTGAAAGGCCTTCGGATTTATAAGCCGGTGCTTCCGAAATCGTAACCTCTGATTCTTCTGATACATCAAGGCAGTCATCGAGAGAGAAGTTGCTTACAATTCCATCCGCAGGTGTGAAATTCACTTTGTGCGTTGCTGAATCAATAGCGGGGTTCGTGAATACAATCCAGCTTGGGTTATTTCCATTGATGAAGGATGCTTCTTCATCGATAGTAAAGCCAGCTGAAACTGTCCCATTATTGATATATGCATTGATCATCTCAAGAATCTCAGTATTGCTGTTCTTTGCGATGAAGACGCTTGGAGTGGAGTTGAATTCCTTTGTCTCATTTCCTGCTGTCGCTGTATATGTATCAGCAGTGAAGCCAGAAAGGTCTTTATAGGCAGCACTGCCTGTGATGTCCACTGTGATGGATCCAGCTGCAGCATCTGTTGGTGTGAAGATTATCTTCATCTCAACAGGGACATCTCCGCCTCTGACTGCCGATGCAGTGCTGATATAAGAGTCCTTCTCAATGGTACCGCCTGAAACAGAAATTGGGCTTGTTACTTTGGTGACACCGTTTTCTTGTGTAAGGTTGCTTTGATTATCAGTGTCAGTTATAGCATTGTATCCGGGAAGTACCGCCTGCTCAGCTCTGAACTGGGTTTCTGTCAGAACGAATTCCGATGATGTTGCTGTACCCCTCCCTTGTAGTGGTGCCGTTGCCTGTGCCTTCGTCCGGGGCCTGTGAAGGATTGCAGGAGAACAATGCAAGTGTGAGCACTAATGCCAGAAGCATTGTCCCGGCTTTTGAGATTTTTCTCATTTCCTTTCTCCTCTGAGTGTATTTGATGGGATTTTTCCCGATTCTCCCACCTGGAAATGAGTATCTGCCTTTTCCGTCACGTTGTCCATTTCATATGAAGCATGGGAAAGAAAAATGCAGGACCGTATGATCCTGCATTTCGAGGTGGTTTATGGCTTTTATGAATCAGAGCCCGAGCATTCTCTTCAGAGCTGCTTCATCCCTTACGCCTGTTGCGCGGTCGACGACTTCTCCGTCTCTGAAGACTATGAGAGTCGGGATAGCCTGCACATCGAATTCACCTGCGAGATCCGGATTCTCATCAACGTTGCACTTGCAGATCTTCGCGCCCTTGAGGGCTTCTGCCGAGTTCTCGAGTATCCTTGTCTGCATCTTGCATGGACCGCACCAGGAGGCCCAGAAATCGAGGAGGACAGGACCTGCTGCCTTCTTCACTTCTTCATCGAAATTCGACTTTGTTATCTCTACCATAGATATATCTCCTTTTCTGTTTAGCAGAAGGTAATCATGGAACAAGCATTTCGGCAAGCACGGCGAACGCACCTGTTCTGTCAGTTAGTCCCATCACTGGATAGCTTATCGCGGAGACGGGGAGAAGGCCGTCTGAATAGATGAAATCAAGACGTTCATACAGATCTCCGCTGTGTCGTGTGATTCCTCCATCTGTTTCTGCCGTGTAGTGAGTTGCCCTGTAGGCATCGAGCCAGCCTTCGGAAAGGAGATATTCCGATACAGGGAAGCTCATCGTGCTTCTGTATCTGAAAGGCGTGAACTCGATCCAGTCCGCGCCCGAAGGCTCTGCAGATGAGAGCGCGAGAATGCGTCTTTCTCCCGTCATTGCCTCTGTCTCCGCCCTGACAGCTTCCAGTTCGTCCGGATTTCCTCTGAGAGAGAGCGCCCAGGCCTCTGCCTCCGCCCTGACGGCCTCGAGTTCGTCCGTGCTCTCCGAGAGCGAGAGTGCCCAGGCCTCTGCCTCCGCCCCTGATGACGGCATCGAATCGTCGAATGAAAGGGGAGCGATGGCTACATCCTTCGTATCCGTGACTCCGAATACCGATGAACCGGTACCGGCTACTTTGAGCGGCAGATCATAGAGTATCGTGCCGCCTTCCATAGTCACAGCGTTCCAGCCCGCCATCTCTGCCCCCATCACCTGATTCTCCACCGAACCGGTCAGAATCACGAAATCAGGCTCAAGGTCGGAACTGGCCCCGAGTATGCGGAGCGCATCCTCCTCAGTCATCGGATCGTACCCGAGCGGAAGGAGCAGAATCTGTATGGTATTGATTCCATCTTCATCTGCCACAGGCTCTGCCGCAGGTGTGTAGACGTGGGGATACTCCAGCGCTGAAAGATCATCCGGATAGACATTGATCACTCTTGCCTTCGTCTCCATCTCCTTCATGATGATGGCTTTCGCCCTCTCTTTCCGTATGAGGCGGTAGCGCGTCTCAGGCTTGCCGGTGGTTTCCGGGATGACGATCCTGCTGTATCCTTCTTCTGCTGTATATGATGCGCAGGAGGTGATGAGGATCAGCGCTGTGAGGATTGCGGCGGCTTTTCTCATATCCTCAGCTTGTCTCCGTATTCTCCGATCTCCCCGTCAGCGTATTTCTCCTTGGGAAATGCCGGTGTCTTGCCATCGCCGGAATAACGGGGGATGACATGGATGTGGAGATGCGGTACTTCCTGCCCTGAGGCGGGGCTGTTGTTGATCATGATATTCGTGCCTTCAGCTCCAAGCACTTCCCTCTGCTTCTGGTCGACTTTCCTTGCGATCTCCATCATATGGGAGAGCGTTTCCATCGGCACATCGGTGAACGTTGGGTAGCACTTGCGTGAGATAACGAGGGCATGGCCCTTCGATACAGGATTGATGTCCAGGATGACGATGCACTCATCGTCCTCGTAAAGACGCGTGGACGGAATATCTCCGCTGATTATCATCTCGAATACTGTTGCCATACATTGATACTACCATCAAGAGCGCATTTTGTCGCCTCTTGGCGTGCTTGCTGTCTTCTTTTCTTTGCTGGACAAGGGAATGCTGAATGGTTTATTCAGCTGTATCTTGCATAAGACGATGAAAATCAATATTATGCCAATCTGGTGGCTTTCGGCCGCACGCTTATTTTGAATCATTTTACTGAGAGGTTAATTATATGGCACATGACTTACTGGGCATGAGGAATATCGGAATCAGTGCTCATATCGACTCTGGAAAGACGACTCTTTCAGAGCGCATCCTCTACTTCTGCAATAAGATCCATGCTATCCACGAGGTACGTGGAAAGGATGGAGTCGGAGCAACCATGGACTCCATGGAGCTCGAGAGGGAGAGAGGAATCACAATCGCTTCCGCAGCTACGAACGTAGAGTGGAAGGGCCATGAGATCAACATCATCGATACTCCGGGCCACGTTGACTTCACGATCGAGGTCGAGAGGTCGCTCCGTGTTCTTGATGGAGCTATCCTCGTTCTCTGCTCAGTCGGTGGCGTACAGTCCCAGTCAATCACAGTTGACCGCCAGATGAAGAGGTATCACGTACCCCGCATCGCATTCGTGAACAAGTGCGATAGAACCGGTGCCAATCCGTACAGGGTCAAGGATCAGCTCGTCGAGAAGCTTGGTCTCAATGCTGTTCTCATGCAGATCCCTATCGGACTTGAGGACAGGCTCCAGGGTGTTGTCGATCTCGTGGAGATGAAGGCCGTCTACTTCGATGCAGGTGCCGATGGACTCCAGGAGAGGATCGAGGAGATCCCTGAGGAGCTCATGGAAGAGGCAAAGGCAAAGAGGGAAGAGCTTCTTGATGCTGCTTCCATGTTCTCAGATGAGCTCATGGAGGCCATCCTTGAGGATTCCGTGACAACGGATATGATCAAGGCAGCTATCAGGAAGGGAACGATCGGACTCCAGCTCTGCCCGGTATTCATGGGTTCTGCTTACAAGAACAAGGGTATCCAGACGCTTCTTGATGGTGTCATCGATTACCTCCCGAATCCGACAGAGGTCCAGAACATCGCTCTTGACCTTGATGACAACGAGAAGGAAGTCGTTCTCGAGTCCAAGGAAGATGCAAAGCCTGTCATCCTTGCATTCAAGCTTGAGGATGGCCAGTTCGGACAGCTCACATACATCAGGATCTATCAGGGAAAGATCAAGAAGGGCGATACTCTCCTCAACACAAGGACGAAGAAGAAGTTCAACGTCGGAAGGCTTGTAAAGATGCATGCTTCCACCATGGAGGATATCTCAGAGGCCGGATGCGGTGAGATCGCTGCCCTCTTCGGAATCGACTGCGCTTCCGGAGATACATTCTGCGATCCTTCTCTCAACTACTCGATGACGAGTATGTTCGTCCCGAACCCTGTTATCTCGCTTGCTATCAAGCCGGTGGATAAGAAGGCTGCTGACAACATGGCGAAGGCTCTCAACCGCTTCACCAAGGAGGATCCGACATTCCAGACATATGTCGATCCTGAGTCGAACCAGACTATCATCAGAGGTATGGGCGAGCTTCACCTTGATGTCTACATCGAGAGAATGAAGAGAGAGTATCATGCTGAGGTCGAGGTAGGTCAGCCTGAGGTTGCTTACAGAGAGGCTATCAGCCAGAGAGCTGACTTCAACTATACTCACAAGAAGCAGACTGGTGGTTCAGGTCAGTATGCCCGCGTTGCTGGATACATCGAGCCGATCGTGCAGACGGATCCGGATGAGCCGGCAAAGGACTATGAGTTCGTCAACGAGGTCAAGGGTGGTGCAATCCCGACCGAGTACATCCCGTCCTGCGATAAGGGATTCCAGGCTGCAATGAAGAAGGGTTCCCAGGTCGGATTCCCTGTCATCGGTGTACGCTGCGTCGTCAACGATGGCCAGTGGCACCCGGTCGACTCTTCGGATATGGCATTCCAGACAGCTGCGATCGGCGCTTTCAAGGAAGCTTTCGAGAAAGCAAAGCCTGTTATCCTCGAGCCTATCATGAAGGTTGAAGTCAATGGACCGTCGGAGTTCCAGGGCAACATCTTCGGCTCGATCAACCAGAGAAGAGGTATGATCGTCTCCTCCACAGAGGACAACAACCAGTGCCAGGTCATCGCAGAGGTTCCGCTTTCTGAGATGTTCGGCTACTCAACAGTCCTCCGCTCGCTCACACAGGGCAAGGCAGAGTTCACGATGGAAGTCGAGAAGTATGGCCGTGTTCCTCAGTCGGTATCCGATGAGCTGAAGAAGGAGTACATCGAAAAGAAGAAGAAGGAAGCAAAATAATCCGAATCTTCTGATTTGATATGAAAAGGCTGCAAGGGAATCCTGAGCAGCCTTTTATATTGACAATCATGAACCGGGGGGGGGTAGACTCTAGGTACCAATCATTACCTGGAGGAACTGGTATGAAGAAAACGATTATCGTAGCGCTCAGCATCCTTCTGATGCTGACTGCATTCACGGCATGCAATCCGACCACTGATGAGGATCAGACCGTTTCGACAGCCGAATGGCAGTACTACAATGATGACCAGGACAAGTCGTCAGAGTATGTTTCTGTTGATAGCGTTGCTGTTGCTGCTGATGGGAAGTATGATCTCGAGATTTCATTTGCTGATGGCAAGTATGCATTCACTGTCGATGGACAGACGCTTGCAAGCGATATCGCTCCGGCAGTAACGGGAGAAAGCAAGAAGATTCAGGGACTTTACTTCGGTCTTAACGGCGGCAGTGAGACAGCTTATTCCGCAACATTCACAGCTCCTGTCGTGACAGCTGATGGAGAGACGGTTCCTGTTCCTGCTCTCGATGAGGCTGACTGGGTGAATTCAAGGGATGGCAAGGCAGTGATCAAGGTTGCTGATGACAAGAAGTCTGTGACTATCACATCTACGGCTGACGCAGCAGACTATCAGGGACTTGAGCTCAGGGCTGATGATCTTATGGATGCGGATGCAGCTTCCTGGTCCGTAAAGACAACTGTTACGGTTGATACAGCAATCTTCGAAACAGCTGGAACCGGAGTCGGTTTCTGGGTGGAGACATCGGATGGAACCTCTGATGGTTACTGGCAGGTCATCAGGCTCAATTCTACCGCTAAAGCAAACTGAGGCTGTGTTTTATCTGTACATCCCGGGTTTCCGGGATGTACTGTCGTATTGATTCTGAAAGCGAGAAGCCGTGCGTTCTGTGATTCCGAATAACATGAGGCGGAAGTGCCTTGACTGTTTTGAGAAAGGGTATGGATATAAGCGGACATCTCGCGAAACCGGGCTTAATAAATACACCGTCCGTGATTATCTCCGCAGATATAAAGCGGGAGATACATCCTGGATAGATAAGGGGCGCCGCAGCCTGCCGATGAAATGATTCCCGTCATTGTCTGAGGATACGCATGAGAGAATCGCGCATTTCAGTCCATGAAAGCGGTGGCGGTGCAATTCCTTGCTATCCGGAGCAGGCGGATCACCGGAGAATTCATGAATCAGACGATTCTTCCATCCCAGAGATCTTCAAGGAATTCCTTCCATGGATACACGAGGAATGAATCGTCCACGATTCTTTTCCTGTCTTCCCTGCACACAATGATGTTTTTCTTTGTGATTCCCTCTTCGCTGAAAGCCTTGAGGCCCCTGAAATCCCTGGGAATGAGATTCCTTGTGGTCTTGAATTCTATGGCTACCTCATTGCCGATGATGGTGTCAACCTCGAATCCGCTTGTGCTTCTCCAGTACGAGAGCGGATATTTCCTCTCGAGATTGCTGTAGCTGAGATACGCCTTGATTTCATTGATGATGAACGTTTCGAAGAAGATACCGTATTCAGTCTGTGTGTCCGCTGGCGGCTGACAGCCTAGGAGCGTACGCAATATGCCTGTATCAAAAAGGTAGTATTTTGCTGTCTCTATGGCTTTCCTCTTCTTTGTGTTTTTGAATGGCTGCAGCTCAAAGCCGAGAAGGGTATCCGTCAGTATCTGATACCATTCCCTGATTGAGTTCTTTGATAGGCCCACATCGCTTGCTATGTTTGTGTAGTTAAGAATGTCTCCATTTGAGATGGCTGCTATTTCAAGGAATCTTGAGAAAGCTGGCAGGTTCCTTACCGCACCTTCGCTCTGTATTTCATCATATAGATATGTGTCTATGTAATCTTCGAGGACCGGATCAGGATCATCTGACAGGAATGATTCAGGGAGAAGACCGGAGCGGAAGATGTGCTCAAGTGTGAAATCCATGTCCCTGACTTCCGGGTATACGAATGGGAACAGGTAACATCTGCCAGCCCTTCCACCGAGAAGGTTGACACCGGAACGTACGAGCTTCCGTGCGCTTGAGCCTGTAAGGAGAAACCTGAATCCCTTTTCCTCTATCAGTCTGTGGACCTCATCCAGGAGTTCCGGTACTTTCTGTATCTCGTCTATGACTATAAGGCCCCTGTCGGCATCTAGGGCATTTGCTTCCTCATACAGCAATCCAGGATCAGCTGAAGCTCTGCGCCTCAGTCTGGTGTCGAGGAGATCCCACCTGAGGACGATCTCATCTGCAAGCTCATTGCTGATGTATGAAGTCTTGCCTGTAGAGCGTGGGCCGAAAAGAAACTGGCTTTTTCTATCAAGCTTTGTTCTTATGTTTGTTCTTCGCTTAATATACATGATAATCGTAACCGCTACTTCCGTTTATCATAATATTCGGAAGTAATGGTTCCGTCAATCATGAAAATCAACTGGATGCTTTATACTCTTCTGCGGATGGATATGGAAGCGTTTCAGCTTCGGTCAGCGCATCGATTGCAATCTGGAGGCCTTGATTCTTCACTTCATCAAGAGAGATGCCAAAATAGGTTGCAAGATACTTCCAGAGCGGATCGCCGCTTGTGGTTTCCTCTCCTTTGTATTCGGTGTATGCCTTAACGAGAGCATCTGGGTAATACAGGCTGCCATCGCTGCTTACATAGAAGCAGTTCTCCGTGATTGCAGAATTGTCCGATACATCCCTGAATCTGAAATCGTCCTTGTATCTTGATGCTTTTTCATAGGTCGGAGAGGGGTATCTGTCTTTCTGCTGCATGCTGATGATATGCAGCCGGCCTTCTTCGATAGCAGCTGGATTGAAATCATCAGGAAGAGGGAAACCTGCCTTGTCCGCAACCCATGGGTGGCTGTAATAATCTTCTGCAACCGGGACAGGAAGATTGTCTGGTTCCTCAAGGAGAATTGAAAGAGCCTCCTGCCAGTTCTCCTTCACTTCCTGCCTGGACATGCCCATGTATGTATCCATGTATACCCAGAATGCGGTGCCTTTGCCGGGGGTGTATTCCCCGCTTGCTTCAGAATATGTACTCAGTATGATTGCCGGAACGTAAAGGATGTAGTTGTATTCCATACCATCGCCGTTGACGTCTGTTTTCCCGTCTCCGAGGTACCGCAGGTAGAATGTGTATGCATCGTATCCAGGTGCTGCTGAATACCTGAGCATGACTCCTGTAATCGGATCGCCGGTACTGTCTTCCATGGAACGGACCGCAGCAGATGGCGTTTCCTGCTTCTCGATGCTGTCGACATCACTTATGAACCGCAGGCTGTCGGGGGGGGTAGAAGCCCTGCACTTCCTTCCGTATGTGCCGGATCATTGCTGCAGGAGATGATTGCGGCAGCTGAGATGAGGAGCATTAAAGCATGGATTACCTTCTTCATGGCTGTACTCTTTGTCTGGGATTATATCATACATGCTGTGCAGAGGTTCGGAATATATTATTTTCCTGATATCATGGATATGCAATTTATGATTAGGAGGGAGGATGATTGCGGCTGTATCGAATATGGAACTCCCTAGGAGTAAGGATCCCGTCGGATCTGGTCGAGGCTACGGGAATCAGCGAAGGTGACAAAAGTGAAATGACAGAGAGATCCGATGGAAGCATAGTTCTGCAGGAGAAAAAGAAAAGCGTCTCGCAGCTGAAAGGGTTTGGAGCGCTGCATAGATTTGCGGATCCTGATCTCATCCCGCTTGAGAATCAGGCCTTTGGCATGGCAATGGAAGAAAAAGATTTTGCCACATTCGATAAGAAGCTTCAGAGCAGGAAGAAAAGTCAGTGCTCTGGCCAACCAGCATAATCTGCCGCTGTGACGAAACTTCAGAATCTGATTGACCCTGGACCTTCTCCTGCCTAAAATCATTGTTGTAGCAATTATTGCTAGGACAATTATGGAAGATAGGCTTCATATCCTGATGTATCGTGCGTTCCATGGCCAGAGAGCCATGCTAAGACCTGTAAGAGAGGCGCTGGGTCTGGGGCCGGGCCAGCCGAAGATTCTCCTGTTCCTCCATGCGGATGGCCCAGCATCGCAGCGCGCGATAGCCGATTATTTCCATATCGATCCGGGTACTGTGTCGCGCATGATGGAGCCTCTTCTCCGGAATGGCTTCATCACGCAGACGCAGAGTCCAGATGACCGCCGCGTCAATCTCATCGAGCTTACAGAGAAAGGAAGACACGCGGCAGAAGCGTGGGACGAAGCCTGCAGGAAAGCCGAGTCACTCATGCTCAGCGGCTTCTCGAGCGATGAGGTGAAAGCATTCATTGGGGTTCTGTCGAGAGTCGTGGACAACCTGGGGGATCTTTCCGATGAGTGATCTCCGGCGTCTTTTCTCATATTTCGGCAAGTACCGCCGCGATCTTGTCTTTGCCTTCCTTCTTGTTGCCATAGAGACATCGTTCGAGCTCTTCATTCCAGTGATGATGGCTGATCTTGTTGATTACGGTGTCATGCAGAGGGACATAGGATACATGGTGGAGAAGGGAGTGCAGATGGGCTTCTGTGCAATCCTTGCCCTCATCACAGGCCTTCTCTATGCGAGATTCGCGGCAAGGGCTGCATATGGATGGAGCGCTGAGATCAGGGAAGCAGAATACCGCAGGCTTCAGACATTCTCATTTGCCGATATAGACAGGTTCGAGACATCGTCGCTCGTCACGAGGCTTACCAGTGATGCCACCGTGCTGCAGAATGCGGTCAATGGAGGGCTGCGGCCGCTTGTCAGAAGCCCGATACTCCTCATCCTCGGAATCGTGCTTTCATTCTCTCTCGATCCAGAGCTTGCGCTGATTTTCGTGGTGCTTGCTCCCGTTCTTGCGATTATCCTCTTCCTGATCCTGAGGCGTGTTGCGCCTATGTATTCGCTTCTGCAGAAGGCTATTGATAAGCTCAACAGCGCAGTCGAGGAGAATGTAAGGGCCATACGGACGGTGAAGGCATTTGTCCGTGAGGATTATGAGGAATGCCATTTCAATGAGGCAAACAGCAATCAGAGGAACATAGGGATAGAGACGAATAAGTTCGCGATGCTGAACATGCCGTCATTCCAGCTCGTGATGTACACGGCAATCATCATGATCATGTGGTTCGGCGGGGAAAGGATGCTCGCATCCGATCTTGAGGTGGGCGCGCTTACCGGCATTCTGAGCTATGTCATGAATATCCTCAATTCGCTGATGATGATATCCAACGTGTTCATGCTGCTTACACGTTCCCTTGCATCTGCGCACAGGGTGGCAGAGGTCCTCGATACCATTCCGTCGCTGCAGGAAAGGGCGGATGCTGCCGATGAGATCAGGGATGGCAGTATCGATTTCTCGCATGTCTCATTCAGATACTCCGGCAGTGCAGGGGAGTACACGCTCTCGGATATCACATTCAGGATAGAAAGCGGGATGACTGTCGGTATCCTCGGAGGAACCGGGAGCGGAAAGACGACGCTCGTCCAGCTGATTCCGAGGCTTTATGATGCCTCATCGGGAGTTGTCAGCGTAGGGGGTCGGGATGTCAGGGAATATACCCTTGAAGGTCTCCGGCGTCATATAGGCATCGTGCTGCAGAAGAACATGCTTTTCTCCGGAAGCATCAGGGAGAATATGAGATGGGGCGGTCCCAGCGCGGCTGATGATGAGATATGGGCAGCGCTGAAGATAGCAGCGGCCGATGATTTCGTACGTTCATTCCCCGGCGGGCTTGATTACGATCTCGGGCAGGGCGGCGTGAATGTCTCGGGCGGACAGAAGCAGAGGCTGTCGATTGCGCGTGCGCTCCTGACTGAGCCGAAGATCCTCATATTCGATGATTCCCTGAGCGCTGTCGATACCGCTACGGAGCATCGCATCATGAAAGGTCTTTCCGCCATAAAAGGCGTCACGAAGATATTCATCGCTGAAAGAATCTCATCGGTGATCAATGCAGACATGATCATCGTCCTTGATGATGGCAGGATCGAGAGCATCGGAGACAATGAGACACTGATGAAGACGAGCCGTGTTTACAGGGAAATCTATGAAGCGCAGCTCAAAGGAGGCCGGGATGCCACGTCACCAGTACACGGCTAAGAAGCCGAAGAACATGAAATACACCGTCTCCAGGCTCCTGAGATATCTCGGAACCCAGAAGCTTGCCTTCGCTGCTGCGGGGTTTCTTGTCTTCGTGAGCGTATCTGCCGAGCTCCTTGGCACGTATATGATCCGTCCGGTCGTCAACGGGCTTGTTGAGGGCGGATCACTGGAGCAGCTTCTGAGGACAGTTCTACTTACAGCTCTGATCTACCTTACCGGAGCTGCGGCCACGCTAGGTTACACCCAGATCATGGCGCGGACAGCGCAGAAAGTCGTCTATGATATACGCCGCGATCTCTTCTGCCACATGGAAACACTGCCTCTCAGGTTCTTCGATACAAGACGCCATGGTGATGTCATGAGCGTTTTCACCAATGATGTCGATACCATCTCCGATGCGATGAACAACAGCTTTGCTGCGATCATCAAGAGCTTCATGCAGATATTCGGCACCATGATCCTCATATTCATCCTCAACTGGAGGCTGTCACTGATCGTTGCGATTGCTTATATCGCGATGTATCTATACATAAGGTTCAGCGGCAAGCGCAGCAAGAAGTTCTATAACGAGCAGCAATCGAAGCTCGGGGATCTTGATGGATTCATACAGGAAATGGTCTCGGGCCAGAAAGTGGTGAAGGTCTTCTGCCATGAAGAGGAGAATATCAGGGGATTTTCCGAGAGGAATGAGCATCTCAGGGTATCTGGAACAGCGGCACAGGCATATGCCGCTACGATGGTTCCTGCCGTTGTCAGCATCTCATATCTCAATTATGCGATAGTAGCGCTTGCGGGAGGCCTCATGGCTGTCATGGGACTGACGGATCCGGGAAGCCTTTCAAGCTATCTTGTCTTCGTCCGGCAGTCAGCAGCACCGATCAATCATTTCACGAACCAGACCAACTTCCTTCTCTCTGCGCTTGCTGGTGCTGAGCGCATCTTCACGATGATGGATGAGAAGAGCGAGGTAGATGAAGGTGATGTCACGCTCGGGAAGGATGAGAGCGGATGGATATGGAAGAAAAGCGATGGATCCCATGTTCCTCTCCGCGGGGATGTCAGGTTCGAGGATGTCTCCTTCGGCTATTCTCCCGGCCATACTGTCCTCTCGTCTGTCAGCCTGTATGCCAAGCCTGGCCAGATGATAGCGTTCGTCGGTTCCACAGGAGCCGGCAAGACTACGATCACGAACCTCATAAACCGTTTCTACGATGTTGATGAGGGCCGTGTGATCTACGATGGCATAGATGTGCGCAGCATCCGCAAGGCAGATCTCCGCCGATCCCTTGGGATGGTTCTGCAGGACACGCATCTTTTCACTGGCACGATCAGGGAGAATATACGCTTCGGCAGGCTCGATGCATCCGATGAGGATATCCGCCAGGCGGCCATTACGGCTAATGCTGATTCCTTCATCCGGCGCCTTCCTGATGGCTACGATACAAGAATCACCAACGACGGTGCTGGCCTTTCGCAGGGACAGCGTCAGCTCCTTGCAATTGCACGTGCGGCTGTTGCCGATCCGCCTGTCCTCATTCTTGATGAAGCTACCTCATCAATCGATACGCGTACCGAGGATCTCATAGAGAAGGGGATGGATAAGCTTATGGAGGGACGGACGGTCTTCGTCATCGCGCATCGTCTTTCAACTGTCCGCAATGCAGATGCGATCATGGTGCTTGAACACGGCAGGATCACCGAGCGGGGCAGCCATGATGAGCTTATGGAGAAGCATGGGCTCTATTACAGGCTGTACATGGGAATGGCCGGACTGTCGGACAATGATGAGGAACCACGGCGTATTTTGTGATGGTTTAGTCTATCGCATGCAATGAAATGCCACTCTGTACGGAAACATTCATTTTATTCGTGAATTCCCGTCATGCCCATGTTATAATCATTTAAACAAACGGAGGTGCAGAGAAATGGATATCAAGGAACTGAACAGCGTAAGTCCGCTGCGCGTCTTTGACGAAGCTATCAATGGCGGACTCGGACGCGGAAATCTCGGTGTCATCGTATCAAGGCATGGAATCGGAAAGACTGCATGTCTTGTTCATCTCGCTACCGATAAGCTCTTTAAAGGAGAGAGCGTCATTCACGTATCATTCTCGGGTAATGTCGAGCATGTTATAAACTGGTATAAGGAAGTCTTCAGGGAAATCTCTGAAATGCAGTCTCTCGATGATGCTGCAATGGTCTATAACGCGATTCTCGCCAATCGTGTCGTCATGAATTTCTCGCAGGAGCAGGTTCCTGTCGAGAAGATCCTCGCTTCCCTTGAGAACCTGATCAATCAGGGATCATTCAAGGCGGACTGCATCCTCTTCGATGGCTACAAGCTCACGGTTGCCGATGAGGAAGATATCATAAAGATCAAGGAATTCGCCAGGAAGATGAACATCGAGGTATGGTTCTCTGTATCTCCTGTCCGTCCGGATGTTGTATATGACGAGAATGGAGTGCCAAACACACTCGTCAAGTATTACGATCTCATCGATGTGCTTATCGCTCTGCGCTATGATGAAAAGATCGACAAAGTCGTAATGACCGTCGTCCGTTCTCATCATACCAACGTGCCTAAGCCGATGCAGGTGAATCTCGATCCGAAGACGATGCTTATCTCCAAGTAATCGGCCTGAGATGATCGGGAGTGTAGCTGCCGCATCGCTTCTGAGAAACGGCAGCAGCCATCAATAACCTAGAGCAGGACTCCGGTCCTGCTTTTTTTCATCAGAAACGAAGAATGAATGCTGACAGCCTGAAGAAAGCAAAGCTGCGCATAGCCCGCTTGCCTTTCCAGGCTCCTCTATTGTCCTGGGAAAGAGCGCATCATCATCGGGATTAGACAGCTATGCAAGGCTATAAAGCTCCTCTCCTGTAATCTGCCTGATTCCAGGAAGAGAAGACTCAAAGCCAGATGCTGATATGAAGCCTATGGTTCCTATTCCGAGTCC
This sequence comes from uncultured Spirochaetaceae bacterium, assembly GCA_944389055.1. GTDB lineage: Bacteria > Spirochaetota > Spirochaetia > Sphaerochaetales > Sphaerochaetaceae > Ornithospirochaeta. Next base: position 29,450 of record CALXKY010000001.1, read on the forward strand.
CTCGATTGCCTTTATCTTCTCTATTTCCTTATCCATTGCCCTGAGGCTGAGCTTATCCTTCAGGAATTTGACTTCATAGACTTCATATGCCTGTGCAGTTTTTATCGCGACATCGAATTCGCCGTTTTTCCTGTCATCGAACCAGTAGGTTCCTATATCCAGTATGTCTTCACGGATTCCCTTTTCCGTCAGGAGAGAGAACCAGGATCGTGCGATTTCCTCAAAGCGATAGCTGATATACGTTGAAAGGGAAGGGGCTACATGCTGCTTGTACCAGACTTCTGCACTGATGCTTATATTGTCTTCAAGAGCAGTCAGATATGAGTAATGGAATCTCAGAGGGTTGCTGGCAATCTCATAGAATGTGCTTTTCCTGTCTTTTCTGTTGATTGGATGACGCTTTCTGATCAGATCTGCCCTGATCATTGCTTCCAGTGTACGGCTGAGCTGGTTCCTGCTCTTTTCATCCTTCAGGCAGGATTCAATCTCACTGTACTTCTTCTTTCCATTGCCGATTGCATTCAGAATCGTATAAGCGTCAGGAATGCTCCTGACCTCAGTGCTTATGACGCCGCGTACATAGTTCTGCGCACCACCGTTCTCATCGATGAACAGATTTATGATGTTTTCCTCCGCGCTGATTGCTGGATTGATCATGCTGTTCAGCAGCGGGATGCCGCCGAAGATGCTGTATAGAGTGATTCTGTCTTTCAGATTGAAAGGCAGGTAGAATCCAGCTGAATCCAGATAGTTCATTTCTTTCAGGTGAAGCTCAAGCGTGAATCGTTCAAAAAGGGGATTGGCTGCATCCGTAAGAGACCGCATGAGCCTGAGAGAAGATCCTGCCAGCAGAATCGAGACATTGTCTTCGAGGCCGTCTATGATATCTCTGAAGACCGAGTCGACGTAATCACTGTCATTCCTCTGCTTGAGATCCTGGTATTCATCCATAGCTATAGTGAACTTCTCCGGACGTTTTGAGATGAAGTCAAACAGCTGTTCGAATGTGGTGAATGACAGAGGTGAAAGGCCAAGGAGATCAAGAATCCGGGAAGAAAGAGCAATTGCATTGTCTTCAAGAGACATTGGCTTGCATGTGTACAGTATTGTGATGCCGCTGATTGATTTCATGGCTTCCCTGATAAGCCAGGTTTTCCCGAATCTGCGCCTGCCATACAGCAGAACAGAGGCATGTCCGCGTCTGAGTTCTGAAGTGATAGCCTTGAGTTCCTTTTCCCTTCCTATGAATTTCATCCTGCCTTTTCCTTTTTTTACTCAATTCAGCATACATTGATGTTACCAACTGTATTGTATGTTAAAATGAAGGCAGAAGCAACAAAACGGAATCACGCAATGGATCCAGATAGATATGCACAGGTATGGCATTGATCATATCCTGGCTTGTCGCATGATCATTTTCCGGCTGCATTCATGAGAAGCAATCTGAGCCTGGCTGACCAGCGGTATTCTCTGCTTCGGGAAACTCTATGCCCAGAAGAAAGCAGGGAATCTCATGGGAATTGTTCCTGCACATAGTCCGCTTGTCTTTCCAGACTCCACGGCTGCCCTGGGAAAGAAGCTGCAAGCTCCATATCCGCGTCCGTGGTTTCAGGTGCCATCCTTATTCCTGTATGCGATCATCGAGATTCCTATTGCTGCGATGAAAAGGCATGCCGCACTTCCGCTGATGATGTTCATCATGTGCGCCCATTCATGATTTTCATTCCCGAATGAAATGATCATTGTGCGCTGGAGGTTCAGCATTGAAGCTGCAAGTTCCGCATATGATATGTCCCTGATGAATCTGGAAAGCAGCCTGCTGTTCTTTTTGTCCTTCAGGGTCCTGGCAATGGCGAATCCGAGTTTGGTGAACGTATAAGCCGCGATTGTTATCATGACGATCTCGCCATATCCTTCTGTTACCTGCCGTATGGATGTGACATATACGATCGAAGCCATTGCCAGAACGAGGAATAGCATGATGAATCCTGAGACGTGCAGTATATCCGGCCTGCAGCCATTCTCCCCGTGCTTCTTCCATTCCATAAGAAGCAGGAACCGCATGATACAGAGCGGAAAAAGGAACATCGCCATCATCAGATACCATTCTGATTGATAGTTCCATGCCAGGATAAGGTTGAATAATGCATAAGCTGCATTATATAGAAGGGCAAGACTGGTTTTCAGGATATCCCTGCTGACCTGGTCCTTCCTCAGCCATGACCAGATAGCCTTCAGCATCGTTTCTCTGCCTCAGTCTTCTATTCCTTTTATCAGCGGGATGAGCATCAGCAGGATAAATATCCCGATAAGACCGAGGATGATGCCTAGAACCATATTGTTCCATACCATCGTGAAGCACATGCCGCAGCCGAACACAAGGACTCCTGCGATTCCAGCCAGAATCGTAAGGATCATCCGTCCTGAAATCTCAGCAGGAGCCTTGTTTGTCATCTTCCTGTAGATGATGATCGTCAGAAGTCCAAGAACAAGGCCGATGACACCAAACACGATGCCCTGCCTGAATGCGTTCCACTCCGGTATGAGTGCCATGCACATTCCCAGTGCAAAGAAAACAGCGCTTATTGTTGTCAGCATCATTGCAATGAATGTACTTTTCTTCATTTTCTGTTATACTCCTATAAAATCAACAGTTGTTGTTTTATTCTGCAGGGATTATACCTTGCGCGATGGAGAAGATTCGACTGCAATCAGGTATGCAGGTGTTGAGATAAAGGAAAAATGAATACCGCAAACAACAGGAGAAGGAGAGAGACTCTCGAGACGATAAAGAAGACATTCGTGGAACTGATACAGGATCAGGAACTTGATCGGATATCGATATCCCATCTCTGCAAGAAAGCCGGAATCAACAGGACCACCTTCTATTCCTGCTATGATGGGCTGCATGATATCGCAGATTCGATACGCAGGGAACTTGAGGACAACATGGCGGAAATGTACAGGGATGAGATTGAGAACCGGAAAAGCCGCAACGATTATCTGAAGCTGTTCCGTCATATAAAGGATAACCAGAGCCTCTACCGCACATATTTCAAGCTTGGATATGATACACAGCTGAAAGACTTTGGATACGATGCCAATGCTGCTGCGGAATATTTTGATAATAAGTTCATCCGATACCATTCTGAGTTCTTCAGGGCGGGCATTACGAGGATCATACGCATGTGGCTTGAGGGTGGCTGCAAGGAGAGCCCCGAGGATATGATGGAGATCATCAGAAGCGAATACAGAGGAAGATTGACGCAGGATGGCGATAAGTAGAAAGCGAAGGCTTTCTTACCTGCCAAAGCCTGCGCTGCATCCTGCCAGGGCCCGGAAGGTTCTCCTTCCTGGTTCAGGACAGGCAGGGACGAAGGGCCGCAGATCTCATTCTGCTGTTTTATGATTGATTATCGGATTCTTCCCGATTCTCAGCCCCAATTCCCCGCCAGCTTCTTCATCAGCTGTCGTATCCGAATCCGCTGAATACCGGCTTGCCGGTGTATCTGAAAGCACTGGCCTCGCCCTTAAGCACCTCGAGAACGGCTTCCGCCATCGCTTCCTGTTCGACTTCTCCAGGATACACCGCTATAGGGGCAAGGAAGCCGCAGCGTTCCTTTATTCCCTCGATGATATCGCTGAAGCGCACGAGGCCGCCAGTGAGGATGATCGCATCTATCCTTCCAGAAAGCACCGCAGCCATCTCACCGATGGCCTTGCATATCTGATAGATCATCGCATTCCACACGAGCGTGGCTTTTCTGTCGCCTTCATCAACCAGAGCGTGGATCCTGTCTGAGTCGGAAGTGCCGAAGTGGCTTACGAATCCTCCGGAGCGGCAGCACATTTCCTCTATGGTCTCTGCTCCGTGTTCTTCAATATACCTTGCCAGTTCCAATGCAGGCACCGATCCGATGCGAGTAGGAGAGAAGGCTCCTTCGCCTCCAGCACCCTCTGTTCCATCCACCATCTTCCCGTTCATATGTGCGCTGACGGTTATGCCGCCATCGATGTGGCAGACGATGAAGCGGCAATCGCTGTATTCCCTGCCGATTGAACGTGCGTGAAGGCGTGCTGTTCCCTTCTGGTTCAGCACATGGCTCTGTGCCCTCCTGTAAAGTCCTGCGATGCCTGTGATCCGCGCCACATCCTGGAGTTCATCGACATTCGTCGGATTGACTGTATACATCGGCTTCCCGTACTCCGTGCCAAGCTCGTATGCAAGCATCACGCCGAGCTTTGCAGGATGGTCGCTTCCTCCTTTGTCATCCCTTGTATCCTCAGTAAGCCTCCTGTCGATGATCATCACGCCTTCCCTCTGTGAATAGGCGCAGCCGCCGCGTCCGATGAAGACATCGATGCTCCCGATGGGAATACCATGTTTTTCAAGCAGATCCATCACAACCTGCCGTCTCATCGGCAGCTGGTCATTGACAGTCCTGTACTGCAGTAGCACAGGCGCATCGTGGAATACACTCTCTGTGAAGAGGGGAGTGCTGTTGTCGAAAACACTGACTTTCGTTGATGTCGATCCGGGATTGATTACCAGCATGCGGTATGTCTTTTCCATGGCATCGATTCTATATCGTATGCGGGTTTTCGTGGAGTCCGGATTCCTCCGGTGCAGTTGGCATTGGTCTGCGGATCGGGCAGCTGCCTGTGGCAATCGAGGTATGCTATGTTGGCTATGCGGGGTACCCCGATTATCTGAAGATGTCATTCTGCCTCAAGGCTTCTTCAGCGTATCATTCTACAAGGACAACGGCTTCTGCGCTTACCGCAAGACCTTCTCCTATGGGGCCTAGACCTTCTGCGGTTTTTGCCTTCACTGAGATATTCCTGACCGGAATCCCTGTAATGGCGGAAAGCCTGGTACGGATGGCCTCTATATAAGGCCTGAGCTTAGGCTTCTCGAGGTTCACGGTGGTATCGAGATTGATGATCCTGACCCCTGTGTCACGGATGACACTGCCTAGCATCATGGCACTGTCCATTCCCTCCGTCTCCGGACTCGTGTCAGGGTATAGTGCTCCGATATCTCCGGAAGCTGTGGCTCCAAGAATTGCATCGATTATCGCGTGTATAAGGACATCTCCATCGGAATGAGCAGCTTCTCCCTTCTCCGATGGAATCTCAATGCCTCCGATCATCAGCGGCCTGCCGCCTGCAAGGCGGTGGATGTCACTCCCGATGCCGATCCTCATTCCGGATCGTCTCCCTGCTGCAGCAGCTCGCGCATGCGTCTTGAAGCAGCTGCGCTCTTCCTTCCCTCATCCCTTGCCCTGACGTATTCCTCCGCCTGTTTCTCTGCATCGGGGATATCTGAGAGGAATGTGATCTTCGTGTTCTCTGCGCTTCCGCGTGATACAGTGCATGAATATCCTGCACTGATGAAGACAGCGGCATCATCGTCGGCCTCGAGACCGGGGAATCTGTCGTAGGCATCCAGAAGCTCGTTCCTTCGGAATATCTGAGGTGTCTGCACAGTGATGAGGGGGGAGCGGTCTATATTCTCGGATATCAGCCCATCCTTGCCCAGCTTCTTCACGGCATCCGTGATACGCAGTGCCGGTACGGCTCCTCCGGTAACCGTGGCTGCCGCAAGCGTGCGGATGATGAGGCCCTCATCGACATATGGCCGCGCGCCATCATGGATGGCTATGTAATCAAATGGGACGTCAAGCTTCCGCAGCTCATCAAGGGCGGCTCTTACCGATTCCTTCCGTGTCATGCCGCCTGGGATTATAAGAAGGGGAACCGATGATATATCCGCAAGATCCTCAAGCGCAACGATGGTCTCATCCTCCGAGCCCGGCGGGCATGTCACGATCATGGCACTGAGTCCTGGAACACGGAAGAATGGCCTTGCTGCCCGTGAAAGGACCGTGTGCCCATCTATGGAGAGATACTCCTTCTTCACGGCGATGCTCTGTCCGCCGGAGAAGCGCGATGATGTTCCAGCTGCTGTTATGACTGCTGCAAAAGGGGGTATGCTCATTTCTCAAGTCTGGCGAAGATCTTCTTCTTCATTTCCTCCGTGCCTATTCCTAGCACAGAGGAGGACTCATCGACAAGAATCGACAGTGCGCTGTCATAGAGCTTCCTCTCCTGGACAGGCAGCTCCTTGACCTTCGATCTTCTGTAGAGCGAGTTGACGACCTTTGCGACGGAGGAGAGCGTCCCTTCCTTCATGAGCTCCTGGTTCATCAGCAGACGCTGTTTCCAGTCCATGCCCCTGGATTCCCTCTTCTCCGAAAGCGATGACAGCGCCTTCCTTGCTTCAGTAGCGCTAGCAAGGTGCCTCAGCCCAAGGGCGGAGGCGTTGTCCACTGGCAATAGCACATCCATATCCGATGCGGATATCTGCACGCGGTAATACTCCTTCTCCCTGCGTGTCTCCCGGCCGAGGATGCACCCGACACCCTGCATGGGGTAGACTACCGGGTCTCCGATCCTGAATACGGATTTATCTGTGCTATTCATATATAGATTTTACCACGGATTCCGGATTTGGTATCGGAAATCTAATCTATACATGAAATTGGCGTTTGACGCGTTTAAATGGCCTTTCTGGTCCGGGCTGAGGGAAAACAACATCTTTAAATCGGCCTTTCATGCGGTTATACTCATTGCATGGCAAAGAACACTAGAAAAGCAGGTGTACTGCTTCACATAACGTCGCTTCCTTCCGATTACGGCATCGGGGACCTCGGTGATAATGCATACAGATTCGTCGATTCGCTTGAATCTTCCTCGATCGGGCTCTGGCAGATGCTGCCGGTCGGCCCCACGGGGTATGGGGACAGCCCGTATGCGGCACGTTCGGCTTTTGCCGGCAACGAGCTCCTGATCTCCCCGCGGCTTCTCTATCTTGACGGCTATCTCAGCATCGAGGATGCGATGAACAAGGCTCCGGAGACGGAGCGGGTGGACTACGGCGAGGCAAGAGCTCTCAAGATGCCGATGCTCAGGCGGGCAGCGGAAGCTTTTCTTGCATCGGGCGGCAGCGAGCGCCGTGCTTATGAGGCTTTCCGTAAGAAGGAAGGCTGGTGGCTTGAGGATTATGCGCTTTTCCAGGTGCTTGCCGATGAATACAACGATTCACGCTGGTTCATCGCATGGCCGGAGAAGCTGAAGATGAGGGATCCGGAAGCTCTCGGGAAGAAGAGGGAGGAGAAGAGCCATGAGATCGATGTCTATGCGGTCCTCCAGTACTTCTTCTATAAGCAGTTCATGGATCTCAGGGCTTATGCCAATGAGCATTCGGTTGAGCTTATCGGGGATATTCCGATCTTCGTTGCCGGCGACAGTGCCGATGCCTGGTCGCACCGTGAGCTTCTGAAGATAGACGAGAATGGCGAGCAGGAGGCTTCTTCCGGTGTTCCGCCAGATGCATTCAGCGCCGATGGCCAGCTCTGGGGCAATCCGCTGTATCGCTGGGATGAGCATATAAAGACCGGATTCAGATGGTGGATAGACCGCTTCAGGCGCAATCTCGATCTCTTCGATATCGTCAGGGTCGATCATTTCCGCGGACTTGAAGCCTGCTGGGAGGTCCCGAAAGGAGAGAAGACCGCGAAGAACGGCAAGTGGGTGAAGAGTCCTGGCCAGCAGCTTTTCGATGCCCTGCGCAGCGAGCTCGGCTGCGATCTCCCGATCATCGCGGAGGATCTCGGTATCATAACTCCTGAGGTTGAGGCCCTGAGGATCGGGAACGGACTTCCTGGCATGAAGATCCTTCAGTTCGCTTTCGCTTTCGACAACGGCGAGTGGCAGACGGACAATGCATACCTTCCCCATAACATCGAGAAGCTTTCAGTTGCATATACCGGTACGCATGACAACAATACCACCAAAGGCTGGTACAGCGAGCTCGATGATGGCATGAAGGATTATGTCCGCCGCTATTTCGAATGCAGCGACGATGACGTCCTCTGGAGGATGATCAGGGCGCTGATGGGTTCTCCGGCGATGTACGCGATATTCCCGATGCAGGACATCCTGGGGCTTGGCTCGGAGGCAAGGATGAATGTGCCTTCCACCTGCGGCTCATCCAACTGGTCATGGAGGATGAGAAAGGAGGATATCGCCTCGCCATCATTCGAAGGTATCAGGTACTATTCGCATCTTTACGGAAGGGACAGATGAACATAATCCTTCTGGATGAGGGGGAGCTCTTCCTGCCATCATCCGATGAGAGAGCGAAGCATATAAGGAAAGTGCTTCACATGGGGCCCGGCGATTCGTTCCGGGCCGGTATCATCGGCTCGATGCAGGGAAAGGCTACGATAGTGTCCTCTGACGAGAAAGGCATTGCGCTCTCATTCAAGGCTGAAGCTGATGGTTCCGCACTTTATCCGCTGACGCTCATCATCGCGCAGGTCAGGCCTATCTGCATGCGCCGCATACTCCGTGAGGCTGTTTCGATGGGTGTGTCCAAGATGATCCTTCCGGTCTCCGATCTTGGAGAGAAGAGCTATCTCGGCGCTTCGCTCTATACCGAAGGCGAGTACAGGAAGATACTCATAGACGGAGCCATGCAGGCAGGATTCACCGGTGTCAGCAGCGTTACGATTGCCTCCTCCCTCGATGATGCGATAGCAGAGGCTGATGGAGATGTGAAGATTCTCCTCGACAACAGGGCGGGGGCTTCTGATCTCTCATCTGCGGACCTTCGCGGAAAGAGCGCTGTGCTTGCCATCGGACCGGAGAGAGGCTGGTCCGGAAGGGAGGTCGGGCTTTTCAGCGAGGCGGGGTATATTCCCATGCTTCTGGGAAAGCGTATACTGAGAACGGAGACCGCTGCGGTGGGGGGAACGCTTCTTGCACTCTCACGCATGGGGTATGTGTGATTAAGGAGAACTGAATATGCATTGTGTCGTACCTGAAGCTGAAGAGATCCTGGACAAGGAATTCCCTGTCCTTGACCATGGATTCGTCCGTCTTGTCGATTATCTCGGTTCCGATCAGCGCATCGTGCAGAGCGCAAGGGTCAGCTATGGGGAGGGAACCAAGACCTACAGGCAGGACAAAGGCCTCATAAACTATCTGATGCGCAATGACCATACATCGCCATTCGAGCAGGTTGTATTCACATTCCATGTGAAGATGCCGATCTTCGTGGCAAGGCAGTGGACGCGGCACCGCACGGCACGCATGAATGAGATTTCCGGAAGATACTCAGTCCTCAAGGATGAGGTATATATCCCAGCTGCGGAGAACATCGCCATGCAGAGCGATGACAACAAGCAGGGAAGGGCTCCCGAACCGGTGACGCCGGAGATGGCGGAGCGCATCCAGTCAATCATGAAAGAGGATACTGAACGTGCGTTCTCGAGTTATCATGAGATGCTCGATATGGGCATTGCCCGTGAGATCTCACGGATCGATCTTCCGCTTTCGATCTATACGGAGTTCTATTGGGAGATAGACCTCCATAATCTCTTCCATTTCCTTAAGCTGAGGCTTGACGGCCATGCACAGTACGAGATCAGGCAGTATGGGATCGTCATGCTTGAGATCGTAAGGAAGGTGTGCCCGATCGCAACCGAAGCCTTCGAGAACCACAAGCTCAGCGGCAGGAGCTTCTCCGGACGCGAGGTTGAGGCTATAAAAGCGATGCTCGATGGCAGGGAGTGCCCTCTTGAGAAGCGTGAGAAGGAAATCTTCCTCGAGAAGCTGAGATAGGGCAGTCTGCCTGTCCTGCATGCGGATGGAGCTGAGGCCTCCGGTCTCTGGCTCCATTATTCTTTCTTCAGGACTCTGATAAGACTTTCCTCTGCCAGCTTCTCTTGCCGCATTCCGGGCAGCGGAGGTAGCGTGTTCGGCCTGCGTGGGGTGAGAGAACCATCGCTTTCCTGGAAGGTATATGCCTATGATGGCATTTGCCGCATTCATACCATCCTACAGTTCTCTCGATCTCGAGAGCCATGCAGATTCCGGCAATGAACAATGCAAGGGATGCTATGAACACGATCCAGAAGACGGAGATATCCGCAGCAGCGAGAGCTGCGGCTATGATGGAAGCGAGGAAGAATATGGTCAGGATGGAAGTGAAGACCATCTCTGCCTTCAGCAGCAGTTTCTCATATTCATGCTCTCTCATCAGAAGCCTCCTCGATTATGATCCTTGCGATCTTATCTGAATGGACGATGTAGGACTGATGGTCCTCCCCAGGAAGTATCATCAGCTTGGAATCAGGTATGGACGATGCGATGAATTCGGTATCGCTCCGTTTCACGAGATCCTTTTCTCCGGCTGTGACCAGTACCGGTACGCTTATGGCCTTCAGTTCCTCCTCCTGGATATGAGGTCCTGAGAGCATGAGATTGATGAGCTTGCTCCTGGTTCTATGGAAGGCATTCCACGCGCTTATCCTGAACCAGAGCTTCAATGCGCGGGGAGAGGTGTTCGCTCCGCTGACTATCAGAGAACCTGCTGTTCCCGGATGCTTTATCTCAAGGAGGAGAGCGGCGATCCCGCCATCTGAGAACCCGAATACAATGGGTTTCCTGATCTTCAGCAGCAGGATGAAGACATTGAGATCCTCCGCGATGAGATCATACCTGATGTTCCCCATATCCGTGCTCTTTCCGTGGCAGCGCGCGTCGATGCGGTAGACGGTGAAGTGCTTCTCAAGCAGAGGCAGCGCCTCATCGAATATCGTCATGTCCTCTCCGTTGCCGTGGAGAAGTATGAGAGGCCTTCCTTCTCCTGATACCTCATAATGCAGCTTAAGCGGGCCAAGATCGAGAAACATCATACCTCCGTCTTCCTGAGCGAAGCGATCTTCGCTTCATAGTGGGCTTTCATATCCCTTTCGAAATCCCTGTCACATGCATACTCCCGTCCGAGCACAGGTTTCCAGAGCGAGGGATCCTCCATGCAGAGATAGAAGAAGACATTCCTGCGGAATTCCTCCGGGAATGAATCATGGACATGACTGAACATCTTCCTTTTCACATCCAGCGGGTATGAGAACTTGCCTGCAGCAGGTGTGAGCTCCATCTCAAGCACCCTGCTTTCATCTCCTCTTTCCCTCAGATGCTTCAGCACCGATTTTGTGAATGTAAGGGTGCCTATGCCGATCATGCATATATCATCAGGAGAGAACCTCCTGGCAATCTGGGATGCTATCTCGGCATATTCATCTTCCCACCCTCTGAAATAGACCATCGGATGTATATGGAAACCGACGAGGCTGCCATTGTCCCTGGCTCTTTCAGCATTCTCAAGGCGTTTTCCGAGCGAAGCAGTGAGATGCTCCTCCTTCTCTATGATCGTCGGAGCATTGAGTGACCATGTGAACACCATGTTCGCCGGATAATGCCTGCTGAACACGTCACGTGCGGCTTTCGATTTCAGTTCGATCACGATATCAGGATGCTTTTCCGCAAAAGCGGAGAGTGCCGTGAGCGTGCCGAAGTCATCGCCGAACAGAAGGGAGTCCGATGCCTGTCCTGTGCCTATATGCCACACTTCCGGGCCCGGTTCCAGGGCAAGCAGCTTCTCCTTGAGGCTGCTTACGGCATGTATCTCATTCTCCGAGTAGAATGCCTGCACTGAACAGTATGAGCAGGAGAATGCGCACTGCTCGATCGGGTCCATCGTCACAAGGCGGCAGCAGCGTGTCTTCTCGCCGTCAACCGGGCATGGGCAGCGTCCCAGCACGATGCTCTTGTCCGTCATGACGCTCCTGTATTTCGGACGCGGGTGGATGACGGGATTGAAGCCTGCGTAGTCGGTTTCTCCTGAACGGAGCGCCTCCATATGCGCCCTGAGCTGGGCTATGAAGGCATCGCCTTTCCTGCCATCCTTCCTTGCATCGATCGAGGCAAAATCAGCGGCAGGTATGAACGAAGGCTCCTTCCATTGCCTCAGGTCAGCTTCGTCCTTCGCTATCTCGAGCTTCTGGCTTTCAGTGAAGCGGTAGCGTGCGAAGAGTGAGGCGAAAGCCTCCTGCTCCTCCCTGGTGAATGATCCGATCAATTCGCTTAAAGCAGGCATAGCGTGATTATAGCGTTGCCAAAGATGTTTGGTACAGCTATCCTCTCACTATGTCTGAAAGCGCAAGGGAGATGGCAAGGCAGCTTCCGGAGAATCCCGGCTGCTATCTGATGAAGAACAGCGAAGGCACTGTCATATACGTCGGAAAGGCGAAGAACCTGAAGCGGCGTGTGACTTCATACTTCCTTCCCAACCGCAATGCGAAGACTGCCGCGCTGGTCGAGAAGATCCATACGATCGATTATGTGATAACCGGCAATGAATACGAGGCGCTGATCCTCGAGAACAACCTCATAAAGAAATACAACCCTCACTACAACATCCTTCTCAAGGATGGAAAGAGCTATCCCGTGATACGGATCACGAAGGAGGCATTCCCCCGCATATTCAAGACGCGGCGTGTCGTGAAGGATGGCTCTAAATACTATGGCCCGTATCCCGATGGCATGAGGCTCGATACCTATCTGAAGATGGTCGATGACAATTATCCGCTCAGGCATTGCTCGGGACCTCTCAAGCCAAGGAAGACGCCATGTCTCTACTACCATATCCATAAATGCGCGGGGCCGTGCATCGGTGCGGTATCCGAGAAGGATTACGGTCATTACGTGAAGCAGGTGGAGGATTTCCTCGAAGGGGATGATTCCTCGATGATCAAGCAGGTCGAGCGCGAGATGCAGAAGGCTGCGAAGGAGCTGGATTTCGAGACAGCTGCCCGCAAGCGCGATCAGCTGAAAGCGCTGACTGTGATGCAGAAGAATCAGATGGTCCAGGATTTCTCCTCAGACAGCCGTGATTACGCAGCAATCGAGATGAGGAGCTATCTCTGCACGATATCGATCATGCAGTTCAGGTCCGGACGCCTTATCGGGAAGGCGCTCTACCGTGCAGAATGCCTTGGCGATGAGACGGAGACATTGTTTTCCTTCCTTGTGCAGTACTACAGCGACGGGGACACGCTTCCGCAGGAGATCTTCGTATCCTGCGATATCGATACGGAGCTTCTCTCGAGATACTTCAATGATGAGCTGGGGTCTCCCGTCTATATCTCCGTCCCGAAGGAGGGAAAGCATTTCCGGATTCTCAGGATGGCGGCGGAGAATGCCTCCAGGGATGTTGAGAAGAGGCTCAGGGAGATAGACAATACGCCGGCTCTTGAAGCACTGCAGAAGGAGCTCGGGCTTCCTGTGCTGCCGCGTCACATAGAAGGTTTCGATATAGCCCAGCTTTCCGGAAAGTACACAGTTGCATCCCTCATCGTTTTCCGTGATGGCAATCCATCGAACAAGGAGTACCGTCACTTCTCGATGAAGTCACTTGAGGGACGCATCGATGACTTCCAGTCTATGAGGGAGGCCGTCGGCAGACGTTATCAGAGACTGATGAATGAAGGTTCGGAGATGCCTGATCTCCTGATGGTCGATGGAGGCAAGGGGCAGGTCAGCGCAGCGCTCGATTCGCTTTCAGCCCTTGGCCTGGATTTCCCCGTCGTAGGGCTTGCGAAAGAGCACGAGGAAATAGTATTCCCGGGAGAGAGGGAATCTCTTCTTCTCGATCACAGCGACCCGGGGCTCCGTGTCCTCATAGCTGTCAGGGATGAATGCCATCGCTTTGCGACTTCGTTCAACCAGAGGATGAGAAGCCGTGAGGCATCATTCTCGCTTCTTGAGTCCATCGAAGGAATCGGACCGCAGCGTTCAAGGCGCATCATGCAGAAATACGGTTCCGTGGAGGCCATCCTCAGCCTGTCTCCGGAGGAGCTGGCGGCGGGTGCTTCGATTCCCGTACCCGTTGCCGAGCGTGTGCTCCACAAGCTCAATTTCTGAAGCTGGCGGAGAGCGGATCTGCGAGGATGTCGATTCCGGACTCCTTTCCCCCGTTCAGGATTATCGTGGCAAGAAGGCAGGAGAATGTTATCCTTATCCATTCCGGACCGGAGTTCTTGATGCTCTCATCCATTCTGCCCAGGTATCTGATGATTCTCTCCGTATCCTGAAGAGGGTAGGAAGCGGCGGCTTTCCTGAATACAGCCTGATCGCGTCCCCTGATTCCTTTTGTCGGATAGAAGGACTGGTATGGGGAGAGATAATCCGCTTTCTCGAATGCTTCTTTCTCGCTTTTCCCTTCCTTCCTGAGCAGCTCAAAGCTTTCGAGCGTCCTGAATTTCGCAGATAGCACCGAAAAGGCACGCACCGCTGCCTGCGAGTCATATGAGAGTATCGATGAGACTATCGTCTCCGCATGGGCTATATCCTTCTCCGCGATAGCCTGGAACAGCGTGCTGCCATCCTCCCCGCGGGTCTGGAGCGAGTATCTCGCGATATCATCACGCGTGATCTCCTTCTTCGCAGGCTCCTTTGATCTGAAGAAGGATGAGATGGAGGCGACGAGATTCTTCATCTCCGCTGTGTTGTTGTCGACGGAGAACAGCACCTCCGATACAGCTTCTTCGCCGATTCTGAAGCCTTCCTTCCTGAATGCGTTCCTGATCCAGTCGCGCTTCTGGTTATCGAACATCTCCCAGAATGTCTCCACGGATACGCTGCTGTTCTCAGTTATCTTCCGGCTGATTCTCGAGGGCGACTTCTCCGATGATATTATGACGAATTCCGCATCATCCTGCCCGGATGAGAGGAAATCGATGATTGCTTTGTCGAATGTATCCTTTGCCGTTCTCAGCTCATACTGCCTGATGATGACGAACCTGAATGATGAGAAGAGCGTCGCCTGTGAAAGCACGGCATCGAGATCCTCTCCCTTGTCATCTCCGACGTAGATGCTCCGTATCTCTGCATCGGGATGGGCACTGAGCACTTTCTTCTTCTCTTCCTCAAGCCATTCGGCCTTCAGCCCTTCCTCAGGACCGAGAAGTATATGGTTCATGCGCTGTAGTCCCTCCTTATGTGCACAAGCACGCCTGCTGTGATAAGTCCCGTCGCAGGTACTTTTATGATACCCATGCTGTCGTTCTCGGGCCAGAGCTCGGCATAGAGCTCTCCGATCCTGTGATACCGTCTGAGCTCGAGCGGCGCATCATCGTATGAGTAGGAGGCAAGGATTATGTCCCCTTCAGCTGGTGCTTTCCCGGTTTTTGCCATTATAGCGGTATCGCCGGGAAGGATCCCTGCGCCGAGCATCGATTCCGATGTGACGCGGAATGCGAATGCGCCTGCTTCCGCTATGAAGCGCGGTACGTAGATCCTGCCGCTGCTCCTTTCCTCTTCGATGTCCCCGGACGAAGGCTCTGAAGGGAAGAATACTATCGGTATGTTCTCCCTTTCCATGCGCTCGCTGAGCGGGAATGCCAGCGATCTGAGACCTTTGGGGCTCTTCACAAGAAAGCCCTTGCCGACAAGAACATCGACGGCATCGTGCGCAGCATTCGGCGAGAAGCCGAAGGCGTTCCCGATTTCCCTGAGCGTGGGGGAGCGGCCATATGATGAGATGTAAGCTGAGATGTAATCGAGGATCTCACGCTGCCGCTCCGTGAGGCCCTTCACTGCTCGAACCTCCTGAGGAAAAGGTCAGCTATTGCCTTCATCGCCTCTTCCTCATCAGGTCCGGAGCATGTGCAGAGGATCTTCGTCCGGTACGTCGCCCCGAGCGTGATGACACCCATGATGGATTTGGCGTTTATCTTCATATTCTCCTTCTCGAAGAATATGTCCGAACTGAATGATGATGCTGTCTTCGCTATCTCCGAAGCCGGGCGTGCGTGTATTCCGGCCCTGTTGAGGACCTCGAGTTCCTTAGTTATCAAATCCGCTCTCTCCTTCGTATCCGATGTCTGCGGTGCTGAAATACATCTTCCTGGCTTCCTCGCTCTCAAGCCACTTGAGGACATTCTGGTCGAATTCCCTTGAGGAGTAGTATCCGAGCTTCTTCAGCCTCTCGTTCCTTGCCGCAGTCTCGATGAGTATCGGGACATTCCGCCCAGGCCTTACGGGGATTACGATCTTCGGTACAGAGATGCCGAGGAACGTGTCGGTAAGCGTATCACCGATCCTGTCATACTGCTTCGCAGAGTCCCATGCTTCGAGGAATACGGAGAGCTCCACCTGCTTCTTCTCCCTGATGGCTCCGACACCGAAGAGGTTCGTGAGGTTTATTATCCCGAGGCCTCTTATCTCCATGTGATGCGCAAGCATCGGATTCTCCCCTGATCCAACGAGGAAGGAGTCAGCGATGTTCTTCAGCTTGACCGTATCGTCGCTTATGAGCCTGTGTCCGCGTTCTATGAGCTCAAGCGCAGTCTCGCTCTTGCCGACACCGCTGTCTCCGGTTATGAGGACGCCGATGCCGTAGACTTCGACAAGGACACCGTGGATTGTCATCGTTGCCGCGAAAACCTCATCCAGCTGAGAATAAAGCCGCCTTGAGAAATCCGAGGACTCGAGCGGGGTAGTGAGGATCGCCGTCGCATTCTTCTCCGCGAGCTCCACGAAATGATCCGATGGCCTGTAGTCACCGATGAAGATGAAGCACGGCACATTGAATGTGAAGAGCTTCTCTATGTTTCCGTATTCATTCTTCTCCTCAAGCAGGTCTATGTATGACTGCTCGCTTCTTCCTATGAGCTGGATGCTGTCTCCGGAGAAGCTGACGAAGTATCCTGAGAGCGCAAGGCCAGGACGTGCTATCTTCGCATTCCTTATTGTCCTGGAGAGCCCCGATCTTCCTGCGATGCATGTAAGCTGCAGATGATTGTGCTCCCTCAGATCGAGATCAAGCAGATCAAGAACGGTGAATTCCTTCATATCCTGAGTATAGCATCTAAGCGCGGTCTTCTGCATGGCAGAGAAAAAAAGGCCGCAGCTAGCGGCTGCGACCCTGATGAACCCTGGAAGGATCAGATCTTCATCGTCTTTTCCTTCTCCTTCTTGGCGGCAGCCTGTATCTTGTCAGCGAGGAGCTCTATGCCTTCGTAGAGCTCATATGCATCCTGGGAGACTGCCTTTTCCTTCTTCCATGTGAAGTGA
Source organism: uncultured Spirochaetaceae bacterium (assembly GCA_944389055.1). Taxonomy (GTDB): domain Bacteria; phylum Spirochaetota; class Spirochaetia; order Sphaerochaetales; family Sphaerochaetaceae; genus Ornithospirochaeta. The sequence continues at coordinate 46,439 of CALXKY010000001.1, forward strand.
AGCGTTGCATCGAGATGGAACCCGATTCCTTTGCTTTCCTTCTTTGCGACGATATCGAGATCATGCAGATAGTCATCTGCGAATGAAAGCTTCTTTAGCTTCTTGTCAAGGAATTCCCTGTCTTCATCGGTGGGGGTGAATCCGATTCCTCTGAATGTAAGATTCATAGGCTTCCTCCTTTTGCTTTCTTTATCAGATTGTACACCATCATCATGCATCGCACAAAAGAATATTGACTGTGTTCTTTCTGTTTCGATTGTGAAGAAGCTGCCAGCTATTTCGAGCGTGAGAATGATGAGTCGATATCCAGCTCATGGCGGTATTTGCTTACAGTACGCCTTGCCGCCTTTATTCCCCGCTGGGCGAGCATGTCGCTTATCTTCTGGTCGGAGAGCGCTTTCCCCGTGGTGTTCTCATCGATGATCGTGCGGATCATCTCTTTGACCGCATTCTTTGAGTAGTTCGCACCATCCGCCGAGTCAACCGTGCTTGAGAAGAGCGAGCGGATAGGGTAGATGCCGAAATCCGTATCGATGTACTTCGAGGCTGCGATCCTGCTTACCGTAGCTTCATGCACTCCGATCTCATCAGCGACATCCTTCATTGTCATTCCCTTGAGGTACAGAGGCCCGCTGAGAAAGAAATCCTTCTGCTTCTCCATCAGCACAGCGCCTGTCTTCTCAAGCGTCGTTGCCCTTATATCAAGCTGGCTGATCAGGCTGGAAGCAGCGCTGATCTTCTCCTTGATGAACTTCTCGGCTTCCCTGCCTTCAGGAGATCTGTCGCGGCGGTATTCATCAGCCATGCTGCTGTATGCCGGGTCGATTTCAACGAGCGGAAGCGCATTGCGGTTGAGATGCATGCGCAGAATGCCATCCTCGTCCTTCTTTATCGAGAGCTCAGGGACGATGTATGCCTCGTACTCCGAGCCGTACTTGCGTCCGGGGAATGGCGTGAGCGTCTTCAGGAATGCATAGAGCGCCTGCACTTCCTCGGTGTCGGTCCGGAGATTCCTTGCCACTGCTTCTTCCTTGCCGGCCCTGAGATTCTCCAGCTCATCCGATACCATCGATGAGAAGAGCTCCAGCTCCTCGCCCTTCATTCCCCTGGCCTTCGCCTGCAGCACAAGGCTTTCCTTCCAGTCCCTGGCACCGACGCCATCGGGTTCCATGCTCTGTATCGCTTCCACGGCTTTCCGGGCATATGGCCGCTCGCTTTCCTTCAGCAGCAGCTCCGGTGCGGCAGGCAGGAATCCATTCCTGTCCAGCGATGTTATGAGCGTCTCAGCCGCTGCCCTTGTGCCGCTGTCCAGATTCATGAGCCCGAGCTCACCGAGAAGATGCTGCTGAAGCGTCTCCCCGCTGGAAATCATGCCTTCCATCCATCCCGTATCTTCCCTGTCATCCCGGAAAATCGGTGCGTCGTCGGAGAAGCTTTCCCTTCTGTCTGTCTTCTTCCTGTATTCGGATGCTATCTCATCGTAAGATGCGGCTCTGTCCTTCACTATGAGCGCGGGATTGGTCTCTGCTTCGTTCCGGATCTTCTCTCTCAGCTCTTCGGTGGAGAGCGAGAGCGTCTCCATCGTCTGCAGGAGCTGCGTGTTTATCCTGAGTTCCTGCCTGAGCGTAAGATCCAGATTCTGGGATATCATCTGATCTCCTTGTCAAAATCCCTTCCGAAGTAGATTTCCCTGGCTTCATCGTTGCTCAGAAGCTCTTCCTTTGTCCCCGATACAAGGATTTCCCCGTCGGAGATTATGTGCGCTGTCGTGGTTATCTCAAGCGTATCGCGCACGTTGTGGTCGGTTATGAGGATGCCGATCCCGGATGCCGCAAGGCGTCTGATGATCTGCTTGATCTCATAGACTGCCTTCGGGTCTATTCCTGCAAAAGGCTCGTCGAGAAGGAGGAATTTAGGGGACGTCGCAAGCGATCTTGCTATCTCCGTCCTTCTCCTTTCTCCTCCTGATAGCGTGTAGCCGTACTGCTTCCTGACTTTCTCAAGGCCGAAGTCGGATATGAGTTTCTCATGCATGTCCTGCCGTTCTGACTTCGTCATGTGCTTCTGCGTCTGCAGCACAAGGCGGATGTTGTCATCGACTGATAGCTTGCGGAATATGGAGGCTTCCTGGGGAAGGTACGCCAGCCCGAGCCGTGAACGCTTGTGCATGGGCAGGGCAGTGATATTCTGCCCGTCGATCATGACTTCTCCTCCATCGGCTTTGATGAATCCTACGATCATATAGAATGAAGTGGTCTTTCCGGCACCATTCGGGCCGAGCAGACCAGTTATATCGCCGGACTGCATGGAGAAGGAGACGTTTTTCACGACATGCTTCTTCCCGTAGAACTTTGAGAGATGATTGACAGCCAGCTCAGCCATTTATGGTTCCCCTGATCCTTCCGTCAAGCGTGATGCTTTCCGTATCGAGGTCAACGCTGATGACCTCTGCCTCATACCTGTCCCCGCCCCACACGACAGAAGCGGATCCGCGCATCTGCAGTGTATTGCTGCCGCGTGAGAATATCACGCTTTCAGCATTGCACCTCATTATTCCATTATCCTCTGTGTCCCTGAGGAGCGTCACATCCTTGTCCAGCTGCAGCCTCTCTTCGGACAGCAGATATTCCATCGAGGCTCCGGTTGCCGTTACGCCGTTCTCCGTGTCATTGACCTCATACCATGAGGAGATGAGTATCCTTTCATCCGTCCTGTCGTACCAGATGGATGAAGTCAGGATCGATATGCCTCTTTCCTCATCGACTACGGAGGCATGACCGCTGCATGTGACGTATCTCCAGCCGTCGCCGGAGAGCGTGATCGAGTCAGCGTTGATGCTCATGGTCCCGACAGTCACCGAAGCACCATCGGAAAGCACTACGCTCTCCCTCCCGTTCCGCAGGACGATTGAGCTCTCGCCGCCTGAGAAAGAAATGCTGTCCGCATTGAGTGCGCCGGCCGCCATGGCTGCAGCAAGTGCCAGTATGATAAACCGTCTCATAGCTCGAAGACTCCTTCTGATATCGTTCTGAAGGCGTAAGCTTCCTCCTTCAGGTCACCACGGAATCCTGTCCCCCTGAATGTGCCGTCATCAGAGCTTACAAGCACATCCCCATCCGCTTCGACTTCCCCGTTCTCGCTGTCGAACATGAGTGTATCCGCCTCAATCGTCATATTGCCATCCGAAGCCCTGAGCTTCACATTCCCTTCGAGCATCATGCGCTTCGTGTCGGTCTCGATGTCCCCATGGTCCGCAGATCCTTCGACAGATGGGTTCCCTTCCTCATCATAGGATATGAAAGTGACATCCTCCACGACAGCACGGCTGTCCTTCGAGTAGAGCAGCATCCTGCTGCTTTCGATGTATACAGGACGCTCACCGCTCTGCCCGAGCGTGTAGCGTGCGCCTGTGAGGGAGATGTCGGGATATTCGCCTTTCTCATGCGCCTCATCTTCCTCCCCGCGGCTGAATGAGCATGAGGAGAGGAGAATCGCTGCCGCCAGAATGAGGAGAAGCAGCTTTCTCAATCTTCACCATCCTTTCTGCTTATGACGACAGGGGAGTACTTCTTTCTGTTCTTCCTGAAGTACAGGGCCGCTATTACGAATCCGAGGGCGACACCGAGAAGCGATGAGATGAGCTGCACTCCCTGGCTGTCAGATATGAGAGATCCGATGATGTAGCCGGGAATGAACATGATGAGGGGGAGGCCGAAGCTCATGAATACCGTGAAGAGCGTCTTCCCGGTCGGCATGTCTATCACAGCCTGGTCGCCTTTCTCCAGTTTTATCCCATCCGGGTTCAGTACATCGAATGAAGCCTTCTTCGATGTGCAGAAGAGGGAGGATCTGCATCCTTCGCACATTGATCTGTCACATCCTGCCGTGATGACTCCGTTCTTATTGTCCTGGATCGTAACTACCTGCTTCATCCCTGATTCCCTGCCGGTTCCTTTATTGTAACATGCTTTACGATGCGTGTAATGTCCTCAGCCCTGCCTGTGGATTCGTCAATCGTGACTGCTACGCCTTCTATCACGCCATCATTCCAGCATTCCCTGCTTCTTACAGGCAGCTGTGACTTCAGCTTCTGTATCTCCGTTTCCGGATCGAATCCGCCTGCGGAGAGGAATGAACCGACTCTCCCGATATCCGTTATATATGCAGTTCCCTTCCCGGTCACATCCTCATCGGCTGTTATGACCTTTGAGTGGGTGCCGATCACTGCGGCCACCCTGCCATCAAGATAGAACTTCATCGTCTTCTTCTCCGCAGTCGTCTCTGCATGGAAGATCACGATCGGTATCTCATTGCTTCCGCTTTCCGAGATTTTCTTGAGGATCCCGTCAATCGCGAAGAAAGCGTTCTGGATATTCTGTCTCGGAAAGTTAGAATTTCCCTGCAGGTTTATGATCACGAATCTGCCGTCGCCGATGGTCACATGCCTGAAGCCCCTGCCTGGGCACTGAGGCGGATAGTTCGCCGGACGGAGGATGAAACCTGCCTTGGGGATGAAATCGACCATATCCAGCTTGTAGAAAAGCTTCTCGGCTCCGGTGACTGTGTCCACGCCGAGCTTTGAAAGCTGCAGCGAATGGGCTTTCCCGATGCCGAAGCCATTCGTCATGCCCTCACCGTTCGCTATCGTGTAATCTATGCTGTATTCGGTCCTGAGCTCAGCAAGCCCGTTCTTGAGCGCTGCGATGCCAGGCCTGCCTGTTATCTCGCCGAGGAAGAGTATTCTTACCATGAGAGTGAGCATAACGAAAGAGGCGCTAAGTGGCAATCTTCGCATATGTATTTTACGCGTGCTTGCATAGAATGGAATTCATCTGTAATATTCTGTCTGTTACGCGCAGGTGGCGGAACTGGTAGACGCGCTAGTTTCAGGTACTAGTTCCCACAAGGAATGGGGGTTCGAGTCCCCCTCTGCGCATCGTGAGGCTGCAGAGGAAGTCTTTCCTTAGCAGCCTCTTTCTGTTTTATTACGGAATTCAGGGATATCACGGTGTACCAGCATCAGTTTTCATAACACTCAGATTCATCATCCTGAGGCTGAGCGATATTCTCAAACGAGGCTGAGAGCGTGCTGAATCCCAGATTGATTGTGCCATGGTGGCCATTGTTGTTTTTCGCAACTATGGCTTTTGCCATCTGAACGCATGTTCTTCCATCATCATCATCATCGCGTTCAGGGGGTATGTGAATGTTCCTTTCGAGGAAAATGACTGTATCAGCGACTCTGGTAATCCTTTCTGCAGTACATCTGCTGCAATCGGCAAAGCCTGCTTGTGTCTCCTGCTTGTGTTCTTTCCAGGAACCTTGGAACGTGATAACAACCGGAATATCAAGTTCCATGGCAAGATCTTTGAGTTCTTCCGTGATGATCTGATACTGTTCAGTGGTGATGGCATCGACATCATCTATGATGATGATGCAATTCACTGATTCATTATAATGCAGTCTTCTGGCAATTGCCTTAAGTGTCTCGATTCGGATCCTCGGAATATCAACGAAATAAAGTGAGTCAGATTCGTATATGATATCTGCAGCATTCATTACACGATCAAATTCATCTTCACCAGATAAATTTGCCTCTGAAATATGCTTCAGTGGAAGATGTGCAATACTTGCAATGAGTCTTTTTGCAATATTACTCACTGGTTCTTCAGGAGAGAAGAACAGGATTTTCGTATCATCTTTGATCATATTGCGGATCAGGGAGATTGCAAATGCGGTTTTTCCTGTTGAATGAGCAGCTCCGATAGCGATTAATTCCTTGCAATAGAACCCACCGCCTAAGCAATGGTCGAGTGCAGAAAATCCAGTGCTGGGTGCTGAAGAGGGGAGGCTGCCCTCCATTATACGCAATATGTTATTCATACAATTGGTTATTGCTTCTTTTGCTGAGTATTTACTTAATAGTTCAGAATCCATGTTCTTATTGCCCCCATTCTTTGGATTTTCTTATTGGCTGTATCTGGTATAGAGGGGATTATCCGGCAAAGTCATGACAGAAGCTGGCACATTATCTGTGGTCAGCAGATGAAGCCCATGAAAAACAGCTGAATACGTATGGCATTTCTGACTAACGATTCTGCGTCTCCTGTTAAAACACGATAACATGCTGTGATTGCGATGAGCAGAAAAGGGCTAAATGGTATTGAAGAAGCCGTCCTCTTTCTCCGTTTCCGTTCTTCTCAATGATCAGCTTTACAATCTGCAATGAATTGATGCCATCCCCGCTGGAATGCAATGCTGGTTAACCTTATCCGGGTTTCTGCAGAGATGAAGGAAAAGAACAGCATTACTATCATCGGCAACTGAATGCAAATTAACCGGTATTGATTCTCTTCTGCCAGCTCTTGTCATAGTTGCGGCATATTCTTCATTTATCAGAGGATAAAGAGGATGAGGCTGAATAATTACTTTGGGGCTGGCATGATTCTCTACACCAAGAATCTAAAGGGAGCCATCCATGTCCTTCTGGAAAAGAGAGCCGATGACCATACATGGGCTATTCCAGGAGGTGCTCTTGATGATCTGGAAGACTACAAAGAGGCAGCAATCAGAGAAACATTTGAAGAGACTGGGATCTCTATTGACTCTGCATGGTGCGTAAACCGCTATCAGCTGCCTTATTTCTCATATTGGGTATATGCCTCCAGACTTGAAAAACAGCAGACACCCTTAAAGAACTGGGAATCAGATGCAATTGAATGGTTTGCAGCAGACGATCTTCCAGAAGGCATGAACTGGATGACAAGAATAGAAATCGAGGACTTCATCAGAAAGGAGAAAAAGCATGTGGAGTGAAGAACTGAGGAGAATGACAATCGAGCATTTCGGAGATTCCGGAGCGACGATACTTAAGACCGTGGTGAATGGGAAATATTCTTTTGCTGTTGGTTTCGACAGGGATATCTATATCACTGATAGGGCTAAGTCGCTTATTCCTGAAAGCGAGAAGGGCAAGCGCTACTTCATTTTCACTATGGATGGCTACAGCAGACCTGCAGCTTTCCTTAAGGCATATGATTTCATCGAAAATCTTGTTGAAGATGGCTGGGCAATCGACTGAGGACAAACATGAACAAATCAATCAGCGATTATTACAGAACGATTATCTCATGGAAGGATCTCTCCAGGAGGGAGGCGGAGGAAGCTCTGTTTGCTGCAATCAGAAATGGGGATGCGGATCTTATAAGAGCCTGTGAAGGTAAGCTTCCTACTGATGAAAATGAATGGGATGATCACGAAGGGGAAGTTTATCCCATGCGTTTTGCTCTCAGGGAAATGGCACATACCTCGGCCCTTGAAGCCTTGATTGATATTGGGTTCACTCTTCCTGGAGGACCTGATGTCACGCCGTTCTCAGGCACTTCTGAGGAGATTGTCACATTCCTCATGAAGGCAAAGAATCTGGATAGGAAGGAAGCTGTCAGGAATCATATATACAGCACCGCATACTATCTTGATGTTTTTGCCAAAGGATATTCATATTTTCGGATTCCATTCCATCTTAAGCCTGAAGATATCTTTGAGCCCGGTTTCTACGCTTACCTCAATGCCTGGATAATTGATTTCGCAATGCTCTGTGAAAAGGAAAATGAAGATGGAGCAGGAGACAATAACCCATTTTATAATCTGGGAACTGTCATCAGGGTATGTGCAGAAGAGGAAAAGCTGCTGGACGCTCTTAAAGCCTTCATAGATGGAGGCATTGCAAGCCAGTATGATATCGGATGGCTGATGAGCCACGCTATCTGGAATGACAATGAGAAAGCTTTTGATCTTCTTCTGGAAATTGCAAGCCGGGAAGATATTGAGAATATCAATATGTATCCAAGAAAAAGCATAAAACTTCTCAATCGTCTTTTTGATATGAATGTGCTTATACCTGGTTCAGACAAAGCCTTTGATGCCTTTGAGTATTTTTTTCACTGGAGAGATTATGACGGATTAGATAAGGAGATACTTAAAGCAACAATGCATCCAGGTTATGTGGAAAAAGAAGGTTTCCTGCCGAATCTGGCAGCTGTGCAGAGGCCTATTCCTGTTGACTATTATCCCATATTTTCTCCTACAAAGGCGGCAATGAATGCACGTAATGATAAAGGCAGAACCATACTATATTACTATGCAGTCAGCTATCCTTATTGCATTGAAGAACTGCTGCCGGCAGGAGCCGACCCATATGATGTCGATGGTAAAGGAAACAGTGTGCTGCATGTCATGATCCGTGACGGAGACTATGCTGTTGATATGTCTGACTTCAAGGAAGTGGTTAAGTTCCTGCCTGAAGATATCATCTACAGCAAGAACAATGAAGGAAAGACTCCGATTGATTTATTTACAGAACTTCTGACAAAGAAGGATGATGAGGCTGAGTAATCAGCCTTCATGCCTCATCCTTTCCGAATCCGAAACCTCTTCCATTGATTGAGAAACAGGCATGAGGCTCATCATCGGTATTTATGTCAAAAAGGAACTTTTCCTTGCCATTCTTTTCAACAGTTATTCTCTTTGGCGGAATGAAGAAGAATCCTGTCCTTTCAGGACGCACGTATAGAGTGTTCACATCAGCCGTGCTTTCTGGCAGAGGATAGGTAAATACGATAAATGCAATTCCGTATTTCCTTGCAACCGCTTTTATTGCACTGTCAAAATCCGTATATCCTTTCTCTCTGGATTCAGCGTCGATATATGGGCGTGGGTGAAGGGATGAAAGAAGTATAAGCCTATAGCCTTTCCTGGCAAGGATTTCAAATTCATCCTCCAGTTCGCAGAATCTCTTTGCCCTGACCCTTTTCGACAATACTGATCGGGATGAAAGTCTTTCGAGAAGCTTTTCCTCTGAGCCATACACTTCACCAAGGGTAGTGAAAAGCACTTCATCGAGAACTTCCTTTCCTTCTTCGTCTCCAGAAAGCATTGCCATTGGCTTGTAGTCAAATAGTGCATCACGGATCAGATCAAAAGCGAACAGATGTGAGAAAATGAGGGTATTCAGATAGACAACCTCACCAGGTCTGATTTCAGGCAATACAGGATTGCCTGTCTCAATTGAAGATGATATAGACTTCCATTTATCCAGATCTTCTGGATATGTGTAGTCGATTGTGTCTGTCAGTTTTCCCCATATTGCTGAGAATCTGTCTATCATATGATTGGTCTCCTTATTGAATGCATAAATGTTGAATGCCTGTTATGCCATATGCTGACAGAGTTTGGAAAACAGCAGATAATGAATGCAGGAAAAGAAACAGATGGCTTCAGACGACTTGGCAACAAAACTCGGGATTGCAACATACATCGGGAATGGAAATGGACGTTCAATCCAGGATATTGCGGATCACTTCGGGATTTCGGTAAGGACCGCCTATCGTTTCCTCGACAGGCTTCAGGCAGAAGGCTATCCGCTTACGAATGAAGAGAGAAGAAGCGGCAGGGAAAAGCTCTGGACGATGCTTGATCTGAATAGCGATAAGTACGGCAACGCATTGCCATCATCCGAGTTCTCATACGAGGAGCGCATCCTGCTTCACTATATCCTGGCAGAGCTGAAGAAGAGCGAGGATATTCTTCCATCATTCAAGTCCGTAAGGCATAAGCTTGCTACGATGCTCAGCCAGAAATCGGTGGCTTTCCCGTCTCTTGATTATTCCAGGAATATCTCCAGGAAGCTGTTCCCGATTGAGAGCATCAGCTCTATCAGCAAGATCGCAACAAAAGAAACACAGCTTATCGTCAAGCAGATACTGAAAGCTATCAATGGGCAGAAACGCATCAGCATGACTTACCATGTTCCGAACAAAGCTGCCGCACTTGAGGTGGAAAACACCACTCCAGTTTTTGCATTCTTCTATGACGGTGGGATGTATCTGCAGACGCTTCTTGAAGATGGAGCACTAAGGACATACGCAATTGAGAGGATCGAAACAGTCAGTATTCTCAATGACACTGTCGCCTTGAAGCCTGACTTCGACCCTTGCATTCCTCTGACAGATCCCTTCGGGCCTTTTATTGGCAGAGAGAGAATAGAGGCTAAGGTCTGGATAGCTCCGGAGCAGGTGCAGTATGTCAAAGAGCGTAAATGGCCGGAGAGCGTCACGATCAGAGATAACGAAGACGGTTCGGCTGTTTTCGAAGCAGCAACCTATGGAGAATGGGAGTTCGTGAACTGGCTGCTCTCAATGCGTGCACAGGCAAAGCTTCTTGAGCCTGAATGGCTGAGACGCAAAGTCTCATCTATTCTCGATCAGACTTCTGCTCTGTATCACAATCTATGATGATTTCCTCTTCCAAAGCAGTATCCCAGGTTTTCCGTATCAGCTGATCCGACCAGCCGTATGGATATGCTCTGAAGAATTCCTCATAGTCATAATATTCGGAGATTATCATTCTCCGTCTCTCGCTGTCACAAGCCTGGATCACATGGACCATTGCGCCATCCAGATCATCCGGCGATATGTTCTTCGGATATGAGTCGTATATCGCATTCATCAGGATGCGCTTTACGTTTTCCGCATTCGGCTGGCTGAAGTCAGATGTGGAAGCAATGTCTCCCTTATATCGGATAACAGAACGTGAGAAAAGCTCTCTGATAAGAATCTCCCTCTTGTCGCGTATATACTGGCTGGCATCAAGATTCACGCTTATTCCATTGTCTTCGCTTTCGTACTTCTCAAAAGTCGCAGCAACACGCGCAAGTTTTTCCGCCTTCTTCAGGAAATCCCTGTCATCAGGAGTGATGGAAAGCTTATGGCAATACTTCTCATCCGAGACGGCGGAAACCATGATCTGGAAAGGGCGGGCAAAATGAGACAGTACGGATATCTCATCCATGAACTCCGAATTCCAGTCGAGCGTGAATACTGGCGAAAACCGCGAAAGGAAAGGGGCAAAGCCAGGATTCATGCCAGGAATATCATTGACGTGCATTCCCCTCATCATCGAGGATGCCATGAGAATGTCACGGGATATCCTCTCGTTCCTGTCCTTTGGGGAAATGAAGGGATCATTGGCTTCTGCCTGTGCAAGAAGATAATGCCTGAGCGCATCAATGTGAGTCTGAATCCTGTCTGAATAGTCCATATATCACCTCTGAGTTTCAGCAATGATAGGGAATGAATATGTCAGAAGCTGTCAGAAGAATCCATCATGTATATGAACTCTGTCAGATTCTACCATTGATCGAAAATGCTCTGTGCTTGAAGGAGGAAGACAATATGAGCTTTGTTCATCTGCATTGCCACTCAGATTATTCACTTGGAGATTCCATAGCCCGGATGAGGACTATATAGAAGCTGCGGAAGCAGCAGGTATGAAAGCTTTGGCAATTTCCGATACCGACAGTCTTGCAGGTGCAATCAGGTTTTCCGAATTATGCAAAAAGCGTGTATCAAGCCGATAATAGCATCTGAGCTTTCCTTTTGGTGAGTCTCCGGGCCGTCAGGTTTGAGACATCAGCAAGGAAGATTGTGGCCCATATATAACAGACAACAGGCTATCACCAATGAGTGGCGATAGCCAGAATCGTAAAATTATTCCATTGCCGCATAGGCTGTCTTTTTCAGCCAGGAAATCCCAGCTGCTTCAAGCCACATGTCCACAAGTTTCTCGCAGCCAATGAACTGGATATTGTTCAGCCAATCGGACGGTATCTTTTTTTCGTTGCTGTAATTATTGATTATTTCCTTGATTTCAGCTTCAGCCTTCCTTTCATCGTTTTTCTTGTTGTTTTCCCATGTATGGAAGACGATAACTATGGTGGCATCATTTGTGTCTGGAGAGAAGTCGTATAATGCCTCGATTGCTTCATTCAGTTCAGATTTGCTCAGCCGGGCCTTGATCTGAACATAAATTGTTTTTTCTGCAGGTCCGGTTTTATTCAACGCTTTTGCGTTTATGCCGTTGAAAGGAAGCTGGTACTCCCCATCAATTGCTTTCATATTGCTTCCGCTTCGGCCCATTCTTCTCAATCCTGATTGTGTGAACACCATATCAGCAAAGGCTTCGAAGTCTGTTGGCGCTAGCAGACGGACAGCCTTGCATAGCTGTGATTTCAGTTTCTCGAGCTGTTCATCGAATGATCCGAGATCAGGGCATTCTTCGAGACCGATTGTCCACTTGAAAAGAGTTATGCCATTGTCATTGTCTTTGAGTTCGGACATTGTTCTTTGTACCATCTGCTTCCGTCTAAGCTGGCCACAGATTGACCGTTCATACAATGTTTTTCCGTTTTTGCTTTTATCACTCCATTCGGTTGTATAACGGATCAAGTCACTCTGTCTGTATTTTTCAGATTCTTCATAAATCATATCTTTGCGGAAATCTATGTTTTCCCCTGGGTTTCCTTTTGGATGACACCACCAGAGCTTACCCTTATGAAACGTAAAAAAGATGTCACTTTCATCGGCCATGCATACGTTTCTTATGGCATTCCTAGCCCCCGTGACTTCCTTGGATGCCATTTCTTTACGACTTCTTTCGGCAGTATGCCGGATGCATTCGTCAACACATTCCCAGCATTTTTCTTTTGTGTTTTTATCTGCCTCATTTCCAAGCGCAAGTTCTGAGTTTATCGCCTTCTTGATGTTTTCCTCATCGGCTTCATTGAACCCGAGCCATATACCGGGTTTCTTGCAGCCTGGCTCGAGATATTTCTCGCAGATTTTATCCCTTTTTATGGAAGATCCCATCTTAATGCAAAAGATCCTGTTCATCGTATTTCTCCTTTTTTGTTACTTTCATACATTCATTTCATAAATAAAGCAGAGGTGAATGTCTTTTATTATAAAACCGAACTGTATTCCATCTCTTTTCTGTAAGGTTATAATCCAATCTCTGAAATAATTATAAGTGACAGAAATCTGACAATACTTGTCATAGATATTATTTTCCCCGTTGCGTGGATTGAGAATCTGTCATCTGAACATGCGGACTGTACAAATTTTATACATTTGGTTCTGAATATGTTTGTTCAGTTGTTGATTTGGTTCTAAATACGACCGACATGCAGTGTTTTCTGGTTTTAAATACGACCAAATATGATATTCCCCAGAAGCTTGAGATTGATTTCGTAATCGAGATGGATGAGGCTGTCCTGCCGATAGAGGTGAAAAGCGGTAACAACAAGGCCCTTTCACTTTCAAAGCTTCTTACCTCCAGTGATATCCCACTCTGACTGAAGCTTGCTGAATCTTCCTGCGTATGCTTCCTGTATTCATGGCTGTTTCCCTGTGAATCGGATATGATTGTTAAATCACGATTTACTAAAATACGATTTACTAAAACATGATTCAACAATATTCACCGAGCTGTTTCTGAATATATTTGTAAGTTTAGCTCCAATGAACAGAAGAAAATATATTCATTGCCATAGCAGGTGTTTCAGAGATTTATTCCGATTCCAGATAATATGATCAGAAACACGGTATACATCTACAGGAGTATAGCGGCACGTTTCCATTTCTTTGGATAACTCTGACAGCTGGTGTCATACTTTGTGAGTAATCTCAGGCTATGAAGATCAGGAAATACAGAGGCGCTGGGATGATTATCTATCATCGCGGGAGCAATGGAAGGATGCATCTGCTGCTTGAGAAACGCTCTGATGATCACTCTTGGGCGATTCCAGGCGGAGGTGCATCTTCTATGGATGAGAATCTCATGGCGGCTGCTATCAGGGAGACGGCGGAGGAGACAGGCATTGCAGTTCCCTCTGCTGTGCATATCACGACATACAGGCTTCCATTCTTCACATATGCAGTGTTTGCCGCACATTTTGATGACATGGTCAGGCCGGTGCGCAACTGGGAATCCGAGAGCATCCGATGGTTCCCCGTTTCGGCTCTGCCTGAGGGCATGAACTTCATGACAAGGATTGAGATCCGGGATTTTCTTAAAATGGAGGGCATATGTGGTCGAAGGAACTGAGGGATTATACTGCCGAGCATTTCGGCGATACAGTCATTACGCTTCTGAAGAAGGATACGCAGGATATCTTCGCGGCCGGGTATGACAGGGATATCTATCTACCTGAGCGTATTGCATCGCTTGTTCCTGTGGAAGAGAGAAATAAATGCCTGATTCTCGCAAGTTATGACGGAAAGAGGTTTATCTCTGCGTATGAGACCATCGAAGAACTTATTG
>CALXKY010000002.1 GCA_944389055.1 uncultured Spirochaetaceae bacterium
TGTCATTGCCGAGGACCATGTCGAGGTCAGCCATTATAAGCTGCCCGGGATGAACCTCCTCCAGTCCTGCTGCATGGGCAAGGATCTTCTCCGTCATCGTCATTCCCATCACTCAACCTCCTTATCGGTATGGCCGACGAGCATATCATTGTCAAACTTAAGCGTGGAGGTCTTGTTTCCTCCGGAAATCGAAGAGCTGCCTCCCTCAAGCATTCTGTTGACGGCATTGAGGCAAGCCCGCATCGAGGCCTCAATGACATCCGTGGATACACCTCTTCCGCGGTATACGCCTGTTCCGTCGGAAATCTTGACCAGCGCTTCTCCGAGAGCATCGCGATGCTCCGTTACAGCCTGCAGCTGGTAATCATCGAGGGAGAACGGGTGATGGATGATCTTCTCTACCGCCCTGAGCGACGCGTAGACAGGACCTGTTCCTGAAGCCACTCCTTCGACGACTTTGTCGCCGTTCTTAAGCGCTATGCAAGCCGTTGATGTGATCTTGTTGCCGCTGTTGACGACGTAGGACGAGAGCGACCACGTCTGCTTGGCTACAGCCTCCGTCGACTCCACAAGAGCCACGATATCGCGGTCGGTCACGTTCTTCTTCCTGTCGCAGAGGTTCTTGAATTCCTCGAACAGCCTCACGATCTCGGTATCAGGAAGCACATAGCCAAGCTCATCGAGCTTTTTGGAGAAAGCATGCTTGCCGGAATGCTTTCCAAGGACATAATTCGTCTTCACGACACCGACGCTCTCCGGCGTCATGATCTCATATGTCTTCGAATTGGCCATCATACCATGCTGGTGGATACCGGATTCATGGGCGAAAGCATTGTCTCCGACGATTGCCTTTGACGGGAAGATCCTCACGCCGGTGATGGATGAGAGAAGACGTGCGGAGCGGCAGAGTTCCTCTGTCTTTATGCCCGTCTCGTTATCATAGATATCGGGCCGGGTCTTCATCGCCATCACGACTTCCTCAAGCGCTGTATTGCCAGCTCTTTCTCCTATGCCGCAGAGCGTGCATTCTATCTGGCGTGCACCGGCAAGGACGCCTGCAAGGCTATTCGCCGTAGCCTGTCCAAGATCATCATGGCAGTGCATCGATATGATTGCCTTATCGATATTGGGGACGCGTGCACGCACGGTGGAGACCATTTCCGTTATGTCCCTCGGTGATGCATAGCCAACCGTATCAGGAAGGTTGATCGTCGTTGCACCTTCATTTATGGCCGCTTCGACGACACGGCACATGTAATCGAGATCGGTACGTGTGGCATCCTCAAGGGAGAACTCAACGTCCGGGCAGAGATTGCGCGCATAGCGCACTTCCCTTCTGACGCATTCGAGAGCCTCCTCACGCGTCATCCTGAGCTTGTACTGGAGATGGAGATCCGATGTCGCAAGGAAGAGGTGGATACGCGGCCTCTTGGCCCTCTTCACAGCATTCCATGCGGCATCGATATCCTTATCGAGGGCACGCGCAAGCGATGCGACAGTCACATCGTCTACGGCCTTGGCTATAGCCTCGACGCTCTCGAAATCCCCAGGGGATGAAATGGCAAAGCCGGCTTCTATGATATCCACGCCTAGCGCCTCAAGCTGCTTTGCTACCCTGATCTTCTCCTCCAGGTTCATGCTGTAACCGGGAGCCTGCTCTCCATCGCGGAGCGTGGTATCGAAAATGTAGATCCTCTCTGCCATTCCTTTCCTCCGTCCTTATTTCTTCAGCCAGCTCATCAGAGCTCTGAGCTTCGCGCCTGTCTTCTCAAGAAGAGACTCCTTCTCCATTCTCTTGACTGCGTTGAAATACGGGCGGCCGACCTGATTCTCAAGAAGCCAGTTGCGGGCGAATGTTCCGTCCTGAATATCGGAAAGAATGCCCTTCATAGCCTTCTTTGTCTCATCGGTAACGATCTTCGGCCCGGAGACATAATCACCATACTCAGCCGTATCGGAGCAGGAATAGCGCATGAATGTAAGTCCGCCCTGATTGATGAGATCAACGATGAGCTTCATCTCATGGCAGCACTCGAAATAAGCCATCTCCGGCTGGTATCCTGCCTCAACAAGCGTATCGAACCCTGCCTTGATCAGATGAGAGACACCGCCGCAGAGAACAGCCTGCTCACCGAAGAGGTCTGTCTCAGTCTCCTCCTTGAATGTTGTAAGGAAGATGCCAGCCTTGCCTGCGCCGATCGCTGCAGCATATGCGAGCGCAACCTTCTCGCTGTCGCCGGAAGGATCCTGGTTGACTGCGATGAGACAAGGAACACCCTTTCCTTCCTGATACTGGCTGCGGACTGTGTGGCCTGGTCCCTTGGGCGCGATCATGATGACATTCACATCCTCGGGAGGAACGATCTGTCCGAAATGGATGTTGAAGCCATGTGCAAACGCAAGGTACATCCCCTTTCTGAGATATGGCTCGATTGAGGAATGATAGAGCTTTGCCTGCTTCTCATCATTGACGAGGATCATTACGACATCGGAGCACTTGACTGCATCTTCGGTGGTCATGACCTTGAGACCGGCTTCCTCTGCCCTTGCCCAGCTCTTCGAGCCATTGTAGAGACCTACGACGACATCCACGCCGCTCTCATGGAGATTCAGCGCATGCGCATGTCCCTGGCTGCCATAGCCGATGACAGCGACTTTCTTATCCTTGATGAATCCAAGGTCCGCATCCTTTTCGTAGTACATCTTGCTCATACTGCACCTTCCTTATCTATCACCTTCGTCACCGAAGGTCGTTTCCGAAATCGGTCTTGCACCGCGCTCAAGCGCTGTGATTCCTGTCCTTACGAGCTCAACGATTCCATACGGGCGCGCAAGCTCGAGAAATGATTCCAGCTTATCCAGCGAACCGGTAAGCTGCATCGTCACCGTCGTAGGAGTGACATCCAGTATCTTTGCCTTGAAGATCTCCCCTATCTCGACAATAGCCCCGCGGGTATCGTCATCCGCCTTGATCTTCACGAGCACAAGCTCCCTCTGAAGCGAGCCCATCCTCGTCATCTCATATACCTTTATTACATCCACGAGCTTCTCAACCTGGCGGATGATCTGCTCCACGATCTGCCTGTCGCCGGTTACGACGATGGTGATGCGGCTTCTGGACGGATCCTCCGTCTCCCCAACGGAGAGAGAGTCGATATTGTATCCGCGTCTGGAGAAGAGCGCGACGACCCTCATCAGAACGCTTGGCCGGTTGTAGACGAGTATCGCAAGCGTATAGCTGTTCTCCTTCCCATATACCATCTCAGAACCTCCAATAATAAAAAATGCCCGGGATTCTATACACCACGGGCCTACATCAGAAAATGCTCAACCGTGGTTCAGCATGTAATGACGAGTACGGATAGAAGGAGAGCTGATGAGAGCAATGGGATAATCTGCTTTGTCATTCTGTCTCCTCCTTGATATGTTTTACCTTCTTATACGGCAACAGCAGAGACAATGTCAACAAAGATGCACGAGAAACGCAAGAATATTCAATTGACTGCATATCAGTTCACTTTTTCCTGACAAGGGACCACAGGATCACCCCTCCCAGAAGGCATATGATCATGGCTTCCATATCAGATGAACCTCATAAAGAAGGCATCCGCCTTCTCGTCCCGATCCTCTCCGGCGTAGAGCAGCACATCCATCCCGAGCCGTGCAGCCGCTTCCGTATTCTCAGCCCTGTCATCGATGAAGAGCATATCGCGATAGCCGATGCCCTCTTTTTCCGAAATCATGCGCCAGAATGCAGGCTCTGGCTTCGACATATGCATCAGATGGGAGGCATAGAGCGCATCGAAATGATCGAGAGGCCGTCCGGGAAACGCCAGGGCCAGGCGCCAATGCGGTGCGAACGTGTTCGAACCTATGACGCAGCGATGGCCTGCAGAGCGCAGCCTATCGACGATATCAATAAGATGCTCATTGACATGAGGCGTGAAGAAATCAGAGAAGAGATCGCTTTCGATCCGCACGCTGTACTTGTCCTCAAGATGGCGGTAGTAGTCCGAGGCATCCATGTATCCATCCATCAGTGCTCTGTCGTAGTATCCATAATCCTCGCGTATGCTGCGGTACGAGGCTCCCGTATATTCTGATATCTTCATCAGCGTCCGTACATCAAGGAGGATCACATCCCCCATATCGAAGATGAAAAGCTTCATGAAGCAATAATAGCACGCCGAATAATCAAAGTCTTATGCAGAAAATGCATGAAAATGCAGTTTTGTTTGTATACACCAATTGTCCAAAAAGCGTATACTCTCCACACGGAGGAAAATATGAAGAAACTTCTCTCGGTATTATTTATTGCGGTTCTTTCCATTGCGGCGCTCTCGGCATCGGGAGCAGGAGAAACAGGAGAGGATACATCGCTTGCAGATGTACAGGAAAAGGGAACATTCATCCTCGGCCTCGATGACTCATTCCCGCCGATGGGATTCAGGGCAGAGAATGGCGACATCGTCGGATTCGATATCGACACAGCCAGAGAAGTCGCTTCGCGCCTCGGCGTCGAGCTCGTTCCGCAGCCTATCGACTGGAACTCGAAGGAGCAGGAGCTCGCAACTGGCAATATCGACTGCATCTGGAATGGCTTCACGGTGACGCCGGAACGCGAGGAGGTGAGGAGGTTCTCCGAGCCGTAGCGCAGGGAGGCGCAGGTAGTCGTAGTGAGGAACGACAGCAGCTTCGAAACGCTTGCAGACCTTGCTGGCGCAACGATTGGAGTCCAGGCCGGATCATCAGCACAGGAAGCCATCGATGATACGGAAGGATTCAGGGATTCCCTCGATGAGGTGATCGAATTCAAGGAAAACCTCACAGCTCTCATGGACCTTGAGATCGGTGGCCTTGATGGTGTCGTCATGGACCTTGTAGTAGCAAACTACAGCATCCAGACATCGGGAAAGGATTTCAGGGTTCTTGACGAAACTCTTACTGAAGAGGAGTATGCTATCGGATTCAGGAAGAACGACGTCGCTCTCCGCGATGCGGTGAACGCCGAGCTCGAGGCAATGGCAGCGGATGGAACGCTTGCAGAGATCTCCTCAAGCTGGTTCGGATCCGATATCACAGTAGTAGGTAAATAAGGTAGCATAAATGCAGGGTCTGATTGCGCAGATGCTCGAAGGGACCGTAACGTCCCTGAAGATATTCTTCCTTACGCTCATCTTCTCCCTCCCCCTCGGCTTCGTGGTCGCGAAGGGGAAGATGACGAAGATCGCGCCGATACGGTGGATCACAGATCTTTATATACAGATAATGAGGGGAACGCCTCTGATCCTGCAGCTGATCTTCGTATACTTCGCCCCGTTCTATATCTTCGGGGCTTCATATGACAGATTCACTGCCTGCATCCTTGCATTCGTCATCAACTACAGTGCATATTTCTCGGAAATATACCGGTCCGGACTGCAGTCAATCGACCGCGGGCAGTATGAGGCTGCGAAGGTCCTCGGATTCTCGAAGGCCTACACATTCTTCCATATAATCCTGCCACAGGTGATCAAAAGAATCCTTCCCGCCCTCGGCAATGAGGTCATAACGCTTGTAAAGGATACAGCCCTGGCTCAGACAATCGGTGTCGCGGAGCTCTTCCGGGTCGCGCAGACAGCCTCATCCAGGGAGTTCTCAACTGTCCCTATATTCATAGCGGGAATCTTCTATTTCGTTATGAACTACATTGTTTCCAGGCTCTTTACGATCGGAGAGCGCAAGCTGGATTACTATAGGTGATTGCAATGGAACAGATGATAAAGCTTCAGGGACTGAGGAAGTCATTCGGAAGCACGGAAGTGCTCAGGGACATATCGTTCACGCTCGACAAGGGCAGCGTGCTTTCGATCATCGGCCCCTCGGGTTCAGGGAAGTCGACAACGCTCAGGATCATAACACAGCTGGAAAGAGCTGATGACGGCTTGCTTGAGATTGCGGGGCACACGCTCTTCTCTTCAGAGGGAGGCAGGGCTGTATACGCAAGACCGGACGAGGAACGGCTGATCGGGCTCAAGACCGGCCTGGTATTCCAGTCATTCAATCTCTTTCCTCACTTCACCGTGCTGAGGAACATAACGGAAGCACAGAGAGCCGTGCTGAAACGCACAAGGGAGGAAGCTGAAGCCAAGGCGATGTCCCTTCTGAGGAAGATGGGCATCGAGGACAAAGCCATGCAGTATCCATACCAGCTCTCGGGGGGACAGCAGCAGCGTGTCTCGATTGCGCGTGCTCTCGCCCTCGACCCCGAAGTGCTTTTCTTCGACGAACCCACATCCGCTCTCGACCCCGAGCTCACACGCGAGATCCTCAAGGTCATCCGCGAGCTTGCCGAAGAGAAGATGACGATGGTAGTCGTAACGCATGAGATGCATTTCGCGAGGGCGATATCCGACTGGGCCATCTTCATGGACAAGGGAGTCATCGTCGAAGAGGACGTGCCTGATGAGCTCTTCGGCAATCCCAAAGAGGAGAGGACCAGGAAATTCATCGCCTCATTCGAGGACTAAAGCACCTTTCCCGACCGCTGATACGACCAGACGCCCCCGATAAGCGCAGGCTTCCCGGAGACCATCACGACGCTGAGTCCGGTATTGTCACATCCGCATTCCCCTAGCTCAGATGGATTGATCAGCAGAAGATCAGCAACATAGCCTTCCCTGATGAATCCCCTGTCCTTCAGGCCAAGCTTCATAGCATTCTCTCCCGTCATCCTTCTTATTGCATCCTCGATGGAAAGCACATGCTCCTTCATGACATAGCGTCCAAGATACTCTACAGACGAATGGAATGAACGGGGATGCGGCATCGGCGACGAATACAGGGAATCGGTCCCGAAGGAGACAAGCGGATGGCGCATTATCATCCTCAGGCTGTCATCAGACTGCGTCACATCGCTCATGACCGCAAGGCCGGTCTCATCCGCAAGCAGGTCGAAAAGCGCGTCCAATGGCTTCTCCCCTCGTGCCTCCCCTATCTCCGACAGCGTCATACCGTTGTATTCCTGATGGCTCTCGATGAACATTGCCGTTATGTCATCAGGACCTGCCATCTGGTAAACGCTGTCCCATCCAGAAGGTTCCATTATCTCACGCATAAGCTCATCACGTTCGCTCTCAAGCGAGAGAGCAAGACGCTGCTCGATGCGCGACAGCCCGAGAAGATGCGGGGGCAGAAGCGAGAAAAGCGAAGTGGACCCATATGCGTAGGGATACTGGTCAGCCTTCACATCGATTCCCTCTGCTCTTGCCTCCTCCAGCATCTCAAGCATCCTCGGCACCGCAGCCTGATTCGCCCTTCCGATGGCCTTCAGGTGGGATATCTCAAGCCTGACGCCCGTCTCTCCTGCAAGGTCCAGCACTTCCCGGAGCGACTGGAGCACATCATTGCCTTCGCACCTGTGATGCACGGCAAAGAGCTTGTCATGCTTCCGGACGACGCGGAGAAGCGCCAGAAGCTCCCTTCTATCGGCAAATAGGCAGGGGGAGTAATAAAGCCCTGATGAGAATCCATAGGCACCATCCGCGAGAATCCCGTCAAGCATGGCGCACATGCGCTGTATCTCATCGTCATCGGCCGCTCTACCCGCCTCCGGCCCCATAGCCGCATACCTCAGCGCTGTATGGGAGACAAGGAATGCCTCATTGATGCCTATGCCCTCTGATTCCAGCAGCGCGCGGTAATCGGAAAAGCTTTTCCACGACCATCTGTCATATGTTCCAAGGACATCCTCAACGGCAGTATGGAGGCATTCGCCGCTATTGGGGAAAACGCCTATGCCGCAGTTGCCTGATACATCTGTCAGTATTCCCTGATGCAGCCTTGGCTTCATATCACGATTGCGTAGAACTTCGAGATCGGTATGCGTATGCATATCGATGAAACCAGGCGTGAGAAGCAGCCCCTCTGCATCGATTACGGTACGGGCACGGCTGATGCCTTCCTTTCCTATGAATGCGATTCTGTCACCGAATACAGCAACATTCGCCCTGAACAGCTCTCCACCGCTTCCATCAGCCACAAGGGCATTGCGGAACATATAGTCATACATCGAGCATCACCTTATATGAATCATGTATCCTGCGCTCTATGAAGTGCGTGAAATCCTCATAGTTCCCGCGTTTTACAGCAAGAGAGAAAGCGGCCTTTGCCTCATTCTCCGACCCTTTATCAAAGAGAGGCGGCAGGATTCCATTGCGCATGAGCTCCCCCGCAAGCAGCATGTATGAATACAGCGATGAATACTCAGCATAAGGCTGTATCCTCAGCACTGCAGCATAGAGAAGAACAGCGGACGTTATACCCTCATAGTTTCTCCATGAATTCTCATACTGCAGGAACATCGTCTCCATCTGCACACCGACCGGGGCATTCTCACCGGGACGGGCTGGATAGACAGCAACGCCCTTGCGGTATGAACCTGACCCGAGATCATCGATTCCCTGCATGAGGCGCACATGCATCTCACGTGCATCCTTCTCGCACCACTTCTCCATGCCTGCACAGAATGAGAAAAGCACGGAGCGGGCATTTATGAGAGCAAGGTGCGTCTCAAGGGGTACATGGGAAACGACGCGGCCGGACAGGATCGAACGGGCGTCACGGTCATCAACCGCAATACCATCGCTTGCGAGCATCGTCTCGATGCTGGAGCGGATCACAGTACGGAACCCAGCGTTCTCAGGCAGGGAGGCATCTATATGGACTTTCTCCATGAGACCGCGGAGTGCATCGACATCAACGGTGCCGGGCCTGATATCAAGCGTACGGAACTTCCTTAGAACCCTTCCATCGCGGGGCTTAGGAGTATCCGCAGGAATCGTCCATGACCACCCGAGCTTTATTGCCCCGTCAATCCTGCCCTCATTGCAGAGCAGCCTTATGCGCCTATCGGAAATCCCCCACCTATCAGCAGCTTCCTTGACATCAATATATTTCATAATACCAATATTATAATCCATGTTCGGAGTGATTTCAATTAAATTATTCCAGAAGCATGGTAACCCCATTTGCTATAATCCTATCATTAATGCATAATTCTGTGGGAGCGGAAAATGGACAAATATGATGCTGTCATTGTAGGAACAGGGCCTGCGGGCATGGGCGCTGCATTCGCGCTGCTTGATAGAATGCCGGGCATATCGATTCTCATGATAGACAAGGCACCTGTATCCACAGGTGGAATGAGAAACGACTGCAAGATGAATTTCACCTATCCGATCGGATTCCCTTATGAGTACTGGAGCGAGGATACGGCAAACCGCTATCTTGAGATGGTGAAGGCATTCCTCAAGCCTGACATCCTCCCGAAATCGAACATCGGCACATATCAGTCGAGAGCTGAGAAGCTTGGCTGTTCGCTCCTGGAGATCCAGCAGACGCATCTGGGAACGGATGGCGGACTGCGCCTGATCCAGAAACTGATGAAGGAACTGCAGGACAGAGGCGTCGATATCTCGCTCAAAGAAGAAATGCTCTCAATAAACAACGAGCAGAAATTCATCACTACGGATCTCAGGGAGATAGGATACCGCACGATTCTCATCGCACCGGGACGCCATGGCTTCCACTTCCTGCAGAACGTGATGCAGCAGCTCGATGTGAAGTATATGGACAACATCCTCGATGTAGGCATCCGCGTTGAGACAAGGATAGAGCACTATCCTATCGTAAGGGATTACTATGATCCGAAATTCTACTTCCCCGAGAAGGTGCGCACATTCTGCACGAACAGCGGGAATGCACATGTAGTCAAGGAGAAATACGTCACTGAGCGCGGTGATGTATGGTACTCCGTGAATGGACATGCATATGCCCAGGATGCGGCGAAGAACAACGGGCTTGTGAACTTCGCGATCCTCAAAACGGTTAGATTCACCGAGCCACTCGCATCCGGTCAGGAGTTCGCGGAGCATCTCGGAGTCATGGCCGCTCTCATGGGTGGCGGAAGGCCCCTCATGCAGCGCGTAGGTGACTTCAGGATGGGAAAGAGATCCAAGGTTGCCACATTCAACAACGATCTATACGATTTCCAGCCATCCCTCAGGGACTGCTGCCCTTCGGATATCTCGCTGGCAATGCCTTCGAAGATACTCAGATACATCTGGTCAGCGATGAAGAAGCTCGACACGATCATCCCGGGAATCCTGCATCCATCCACGATCATGTACTATCCTGAGATAAAGCTCTATGCGAACAAGCCGGAATACAAGGACGAGCATTTCCAGGTTGCTCCCGATGTCTTCTTCGCAGGGGACGGCGCAGGCACAAGCCGCGGAATAACAGGCGCATGGGCTTCCGGAATCAGGGCTGCAGAAGGAATGATGGAGTCTTTGCACTGAGCAGCAGATACGTGTAGAATATCTACACCCCCAGATGGTGGAATGGTAGACACAAGGGACTTAAAATCCTTTGATCGCAAGGTCGTGCGGGTTCAAGTCCCGCTCTGGGGAGAACCGGCCTCCATGAACCAATGCGCAGAGGCATAAGGACAGTCTCCTTCTGCTGATGTCCAATGACAGCCTATGCGCCATCATATGTTCCATCCGTACAGGAAAAAACCAGCCAGCTGCTGAAGCTAATATATCCGCGGAATAACGTTCCAGGGTACCATTGAACAGGAATCGCGCCTCCCCTATTTCAGTCCCAGCTTCTTCCTTGAATGGAAATAATACGGAACCTCGAATAAAAGCATCAGGCTCCAGCCTATTGCGCATGCGAATGCAATGCCTTTTATTCCATAGACAGGTACGAGGATGAATGTGAATATGACCCTGAAGGATGTCTGGATGAATGTAGATATCAGCGTTACCTTCATATCCCCCATGCCACGGAAGAATCCCTGGATACCGTTGGTGAACGCGGGGAAAATATAGAAGAATGCCATCACAGACAGGTAGCTGCAGCCTTCTGACACAACGGCTGCGGCATCCTCTCCGCTTACGAACAGCGACATGATAAAGCGTCCGAGAAGAAGAACAGCAGAAGCAATGATGACGAAATACACCGCCTCGATCATCAATCCCTTCCTGAATCCTTCCTTCACTCTCTTCATGTCTCCTGCACCTCTGTTCTGTGCGCCGAATGTTGTTATCGCATGGCTGATGCTCTGTTCAGGAGTGAACGCGAAATCATCGATTCTGGTTACTGCATTATATGCGGCAGCAACAGCTACGCCGAGAGTGTTGACAGAACTCTGAATCAGAAGCTTTCCCACAGGCTGGCATGCCTGCTGAAGCGCTGTGACAGAACCAAATTGCAGCGTGGATTTCAGGAGGTCCCTGTCCATCCTGATTCCATTGAGCTCAATGGCAGGCATCCTGCGCTTTATGTACAGGAAGCAGAGGATGGCTGATACAGCTTCCGCAACTACGGTTGTGACAGCTGAACAAGTGATACCGAAGCCGAGCACACCGATGAAGAAGAGATCAAGAACGCAGTTCAGGACGGATGAGGCTGCAAGGAACTTCAGCGGAGTCTTCGAATCCCCCACGCTCTTCATCGCCTGTGAAAGCGCGTTATAGAAACATGTGAAAGGAAGGCCTACGAATATGATCCGCAGATACACTGCCGTCATTGAAAGAACCTCTTCAGGCACATTGAGAAGGCGCAGGAGCGGTTCGGCGAATATGATCCCAAGCATAGCAGCCACCAGAGAGAACACAGTGCCGGCTCCCAGAAGCGTGGACAGTTCACGTCCGAGCATGTGCTTATCCCCTGCACCGAAATACGAGCTCATTATGACGCCTGCGCCGATTGAAAGCCCTGAGATCCCGAGGATAAGGATGTTCATCACGGGGCCTGCCATTCCCGTAGCTGCCAGAGCGTCCGTTCCGATGAAGCGCCCGGCAATCATCGAATCGACAGCATTGTATGCAAGCTGGAACAGGCTGCCGAGAACAAGCGGCACCGTATAGCCTACAAGCTCCCTGACAATGCTGCCCTTCGTCATATCCATAGTTGCCATACTGGGCATTATAGCCGCTGCAAGGGTGGACGTTAATGCCCTCCTGACCGATACTGACACCATGGACAGGAATATCAGGGTCATATACGGCAGCGACATACATGCAATGACGAGGAAGCTCCTTGAGGATTGCGACGCGGCAGGAATGATAAAGGATAAGGATACTGCGATAGTGCTGAAGCCGAATCTGGTCACCGTCTCCGATCCATCATACGGTGCAACCACTCATACGGAGATATCCGAAGCAATCATCATCTATCTGCAGGAGCATGGTTTCAGGAACATAACGGTGGCAGAAGGTGCATGGGTCGGTGCTTCCACGGAGGAATGCTTCAGAAAGCTCGGATATACTCGGCTTCGTGAAAAATACGGCATACGCCTTGTCGATACAAAGAAGGATGAATACATCAGCGTGGAAGCTGCCGGGATTCCGATGGAAATCTCACGCACGATCCTTGAGGCGGGATTCCTGATCGAAATTCCCGTGCTCAAAGGGCACTGCCAGACACGCATGACCCACGCAATGAAGAATCTCAAAGGCTGTCTTTCCGACAGATCGAAGCGGAGCTTCCACCGTATGGGACTGGATAAGCCTATCGCCGCACTGTGCACGGTGGTTCGTCCGGATCTCGTGATCTCCGACAGCATATGCGGGGACCTCGATTTCGAGGAGGGAGGAAATCCGATCAGATGCGACAGGATGATGGAAGCCTCAGATGCCGTCCTCATGGATTCGTACGCCGCTGCGCTGATGGGTTTCAGACCAGAGGATATCGGATACATCAGGGAAGCAGAGGCGCTTGGCCTTGACTGCAGTGCACCTTCCGGGATAATAGAACTCTCAAAACCGGAGAGAACATTCCCTGCCCCAGAAGGAGCGGCAGCAAGGCTCGGAAGGCATACGGATCCTGCAGAAGCATGCTCTGCCTGCTATGCGTCTCTGATACACGCACTGAAGCGCGCAGAGGAGGATGGATCGATAAGGAACCTCAGAGGGCGTAAGATTGCGGTCGGACAGGGGTACAGGGGAAAGGCGCCGGAGATAGGTATCGGCGCATGCTGCAGGAATGCAGCAATAAATGTACCGGGATGTCCAGCGAAGGCAGATGAGATTGCTGGAATGATCAGGAGTCTTTGATGAATATAAGGAATGCAGCTGCATCGGACGCAGCGGAGCTTGCAAGGATCTACAGGTACTATGTCGAGGAGACCGCAATCTCATTCGAGCTTGAAGCTCCTTCTCCGGAGGAAATGGAACGCCGGAGAAACGAGTACTCCCAGCACTATCCATACATCGTGGCAGAGGATGGAGGCCATCTTGCAGGCTATGCATATGCGCACCCTTTCTCCGCAAGGGCGGCTTATCGCAGGAGTGCGGAAGTCACGATATACCTCGACAAGGATATGACAGGGCGGGGATACGGGCGCGCGCTCTACGGTGAACTTGAGAGAAGGCTCAGTGAAGCAGGGATAACGAATCTCTATGCCATCGTCATGTATCCCGGAGAAGGCAGCGTGGAATTCCACGAGAAGATGGGTTACAGGATTGTCGGCAGGCTTACTGACTGCGGAGAGAAATTCGGCAGGCTGTGGTCCGTCGTATACATGGAGAAGATCCTATGATAATAGACAGCCACTTCCATGCGCTTTCCATGAGGAAGAGAGGAATCGAAGAACTTCCAGAGGATCTCATTGGGATAGATATCGGCACCGACGCAGGCGATGCGGAAACCCGCATATCCATACTCCCGCCATCTGAAAGCATCTTCATCTCCGTAGGCTCCGGACCCTGGGTTCTTGACAGTCCTTCCTATATTTCGCCGGAGGATGAAAGGTCGAAGCTTCTTTCCGATATAGCTCATTTCGGAGCAGATGCCATCGGCGAGTGCGGCTTCGATATGCACTGGAAGTACGGAACGGAGGATGAACAGCGCGCACTGCTGATGATGCAGGCCGAGCTTGCATCGGAGCTTGATCTTCCGATCATCATCCATACCCGCGATGCAGAC
This sequence comes from uncultured Spirochaetaceae bacterium, assembly GCA_944389055.1. GTDB lineage: Bacteria > Spirochaetota > Spirochaetia > Sphaerochaetales > Sphaerochaetaceae > Ornithospirochaeta. The sequence goes on from CALXKY010000002.1 coordinate 13,975, forward strand.
CGGGAGACCTCAGAAGCACTCCGCAGCACATCATTCCGCTGCAGCGGCATCATGCACTGCTTCTCGTCCGGAGAAGATCTCATGAGGAATGCCCTCAATAAAGGCATGTACATATCATTTGCTGGAAACATCACGTACAAAGGCAATGATGAACTGAGGAGAATCGTGCAGCTCGTGCCGGAAGACAGGCTGCTCTGCGAGACTGATTCACCGTATCTTGCTCCCGTGCCGATGAGAGGAAAACCATCCAGGCCCGAGTATACGGAATACACGATCGATCTCATCGCTTCGCTCAGAGGCGAGGACAGGGATAAGCTGAAGGAACAGATGGTACGGAATCTGAAAGCTGCCCTACATCGGGATAAGACAATACGAAAGCTCTTCCTTTCCTGAAAGCAGATTCATGACAGTTGCGTCCCAGTCTATCGAGACGGCGGCATCACAGTCCGTAGTATCCATGGCAGCAGCATCGCGCACATCCATGACAAGTGACCATGAATGATTAGTCCGGAAGAGGCTCATGGAAGTGACAGGGGTTATCGCAAGGACAGTGCCCTCCGGGGGAATCTGCCTGGATATCTCTTCGATATTCGCGCTGGATATGCGTCCCTGATAGGTAACGGAAGGAATGCCAAGGCTATCAGCAGCGAGCTTCCCGACCGCCGATGTCTCCTCATACAGGAGAACGGGCTCTTTCTCCCCTGCAGCCACAGACCACATCGCCGCTTCATCGATTCCAAGAACAGCGGCAGTGGACTCGCCATCAAGCGCATTGCGGCCGAAAAGATATGAATCCACCCCCTCAGGGATTACCGCGTCAGGAGCTGTTATCACGATATCGGCACGCTCCGGATTCCCGGTCATGCGATAGGAGAAGAATGACGATGGACGTGGAAGATCATACCCCCTGGGAAAAGCACCGGAATCGATGAAAGCCACCGACGGTCTCGTGAAATGGACCACGGCAAGGACAACGGCGGCCGCAGCCGCAGCAGCAATGATGATCGCAAGAGCTTTCTTCCGCATGGAAAAGAGGATATCAGGCAAAGCCGCCCGGAATCAACATCAGCTTCTTGTTGACCGCATTCCTATCTATAGGATAGTCTTATCTGAAGATAAGGAGGCAGATCAATGATCAGCTATAAGGAAGTCGGACTTGTCAACTCACGCGACATGTTCGCAAAGGCGATGAAGGGTCACTATGCCATCGGAGCCTTCAATTTCAATAATATGGAGCAGATGCAGGCAATCATCGCAGCCTGCGTAGAGACAAAGGCACCTGTCATTCTCCAGGTTTCGAAGGGAGCGAGGGATTACGCCAATATCAACATCCTCCGCAACATGGCCCGTGGAAGCGTCGAGTATGCGCATGAGCTCGGCTGCGACATCCCGATCGTGCTTCATCTTGATCATGGCGATTCCTTCAAGACAGCAAAGGACTGCATCGACAACGGCTTCTCATCCGTTATGATCGATGGCTCGCATCTCCCATATGAGGAGAACGTAGCTCTCACCAAGCAGGTCGTTGATTATGCCCACCAGTTTGATGTCACAGTAGAGGGAGAGCTCGGAGTGCTTGCAGGAATCGAGGATGAGGTATCAGCTGCTGAATCGCACTATACACGCCCGGAGGAAGTCGTCGACTTCGCAACGCGCACTGGTGTCGATTCCCTTGCAATCTCCATCGGAACAAGCCATGGTGCCTACAAGTTCACTCCGGAGCAGTGCACAAGGAACGCTGAAGGCGTCCTCATCCCGCCACCGCTCAGATTCGACATCCTTGCTGAAATCGAGAAGCAGCTCCCAGGATTCCCGATTGTCCTCCATGGATCCTCATCCGTACCTCAGGAGTATGTGAAGATGATCAACGAGCATGGCGGAAAGCTTGCTGACAGCGTCGGAATCCCCGAGGAGCAGCTCAGGGAAGCAGCAAAGTCTGCAGTATGCAAGATCAACATCGATTCCGATGGACGTCTTGCGATGACGGCTACGATCAGGAGAATCTTCGACGAGAAGCCAGCTGAGTTCGACCCGAGAAAGTATCTCGGACCGGCACGCGAGGAGCTCAAGAAGATGTACATGCACAAGAACATCGATGTTCTCGGATCAGCAGGCCACGCACTTGACTGACAGCAGAGACGGGCAGCCCATGCGCTGCCCGTTTTTTCCTCTCGACAGAAGGCATCGGAATATGATATAAATACACGGTGTGACTTAGTCACGCCATTTCTTCATGAAATTAAGGGCAGATATCTGTACTATAAGGAGTTCAGTTGGCTACAAGGGAGCTTAGAATCAATCGGCAGATAAGAGCGCATCAGGTGCTCGTTATCGATGAGAACGGCGTTCAGAGGGGTGTGATGAGCGTCCCCGAGGCTTGCCGTCTGGCAGAAGAAGCGGGTATGGACCTTGTTGAGGTCTCCCCTAATGCGAATCCCCCGGTATGCAAGATACTAGACTTCGGCAGATACCGCTACGAGATGGAGAAGAAGTCCAGGGAAGCTAAGAAGAACCAGACTGTCGTCAAGATCAAGGAGATCAGGATGCAGCCTAAGATCGAGAAGCACGACCTGGAGACGAAGAGCAAGGCCATTGCCGAATTCCTGCAGCAGGGAAACAAGGTCAAGGTCTCGATCCGCTTCCGCGGAAGGGAGCTTGCACACCCTGAGCTTGGAAAGGTCGTACTGGACAAGATACTTGATGCTCTCACAGAGCTCGGAGTGCAGTATAATCTTGACAAGGGTGCTCTTATGGAAGGGAAGATGATGAGCATGACTGTATCACCTTCCAAGGGAAAGTGAGATAATCTCCGTATGGAGACTATATAACGCAGCTTCAGGGGTTCTTGTTCCCTGCGGCGCGAGAAAGAGGTAGGTAAGAAAATGCCTAAGATGAAAACAAGAAAGTCGGCGTCCAAGCGCTACAAGGTGACGGGATCTGGCAAGGTGGTCTACAAGAAGATGGGCCTCCGCCATATTCTCACGAAGAAGAGCTCCAAGAGGAAGATGCACCTCAGGCACAGCGGAGTTCTTTCCGCAGTCGAACAGAGGAGAGCTAAGTCAATGCTCCCCTACGCAAACTAAGGAGTGTGAGAAATGCCAAGAGCAGTAGACGGAACCAGGCGTTCGGATAGAAGGAAGAAGATCCTCGATCAGGCTAAGGGCTATTGGGGAAGGAGAAGCACCAACCACCGCATTGCAAAGGATGCTGTCGCAAAGGCAGGTCAGTATGCATACCGCGGAAGAAGGGAGAAGAAGAGAGATTTCAGGAAGCTGTGGATCGCAAGGATCTCAGCAGCTGTCCAGGCAGAGGGCCTGAACTATTCGCAGTTCATGCATGGCCTCAAGCTCATGAACAGCACTCTCAACAGAAAGGCTCTTTCCAATATGGCTATCGAGGATAAGGCAGCATTCTCAGCACTCGTGGCAGAGGTTAAGAAGGCACTCGCCTAAGGAGGTTATATGACCACGATTGAAAGCAGCAGGCTATTGCTTATGAGAGTCCAGAAGGCAGTTGGGCTTATCAACCACCTTCGCGCAGAGAACAAGGAGCTTCAGGCAAGGTTCATGCTTGTCGAGAACCATAACAAGGAGCTTCAGGATCTTTATGACAAGCTAAGCACGGATCAGGCTGCGATCGATCAGGCCATTGCCTCGGCTCTCGAAGAGCTCGACACATCCCTGGGCGATCTCGAAGGCTTCGAGGATTTCGGCACGCTCGATTCCCAGGAGCTTTCAGCAGCAGAGGATTTCTCGGCGGGACTCGATACCGAGGATATGGATATCGAGACATTCGAGGACGAGGATCTCTGAGAGACATCCTTACAGACGAAGGAGGCAGGAATGCCTCCTTTTTTGCACTCTTTCCGATAAGATGAAGCTGCTGAGAGAACTCTATCTGATTCCTGTATATCTCTACAAAGCCTTGATAAGCCCTTTCACAGGACCATGCTGCCGATATACCCCATCCTGCTCCGTATACATGATGCAGGCCGTGAAGAAACACGGGATAATCAAAGGAACGATAATGGGCACGGCCCGTCTCCTCCGATGCAGGAACAGTTTCCTCGGAGGTCCGGATCCTGTACCGGACGAATGGTCATGGGAAAGAATCAGATCCGACTGGATAGCCTACCGGAAGCCGAAGGATCAGTCACAGATAGAATGAACGAATGAGAAGAGCACCTGCATCGCGTTCTCGTTGTAGCCGCCCTCAGGAATGATGAGATCAGCATACTCCTTCATCGGTTCAATGAAATTGAAATGTCCAGGCCTCACGACCTGCGTGTACTGCTCTATGACGCTCTCGACAGTCCTGCCTCGCTCTGCAATATCGCGCTGCAGACGGCGTATGAAGCGTATATCCGCAGGTGTATCCACATACAGCTTCAGATCCAGCAGATCGCGTATGCGCTCATCGTAGAAGATCATGAGCCCATCTATGATGATGAGCTTCTTCGGCTCCACCCTGATGTATTCATCCATTCGCCTGTGATGGACGAAGTCGTACTGCGGCATCATGCATGGCCTGCCATTCTTGAGATCGGAGAGATTCTCAAGCATCAGATCCATATCGAATGCATCAGGGTGATCGAAATTATATGCGGTTATGTTGTCATTGCTGATGAAGGGAGCACTCTTGTAATAATTATCCTGAGAGACAAGCACGGACTCAGAATGCGCCTCCTTGATGCGGCGCACAACAGTGCTTTTCCCCGAACCAGAACCTCCGGTTATCCCAATCAGCTTTGCACCCATATCATTCATCCTCATCCGTCTTGAGAACAGCCAGGAATGCGCTCTGCGGGATCTCTACATTCCCGACCATCTTCATGCGCTTCTTTCCTTCCTTCTGCTTCTCAAGGAGCTTGCGCTTTCTCGAGATGTCGCCGCCATAGCACTTGGCGGTTACATCCTTCCTGTAAGCAGAGACCGTCTCACGGGAGATTATCTGCCCCCCGATCGCAGCCTGTATGGCAATCTTGAACTGCTGTCTCGGTATCTCCTTCTTCAGCCTCTCGCAGACAACGCGGCCACGCGACTGCGCATTGCCCTTGAATACCAGCTGGGAAAGCGCGTCGACGTTATCGCCATTGACGAGTATATCAAGGCGCACAAGCTCGGTCGGCTTGTAACCGATAACGGAGTAATCGAATGAGGCATACCCGCGTGATATCGACTTGAGGCGATCATAGAAATCAAACAGGACCTCCGCAAGCGGCATCTCGTAGATAAGCTCCACCCTCTTCTCATCAAGGTAATTCATACCAGTCTGCACGCCGCGCTTCTCAAGGCAGAGCGTGATGATCGGCCCTACGTACTGCGTCGGCGTGATGATATCCGCTGAGATATATGGCTCCTCGGTCGAATCTATGCGTGTAACCTCGGGATACTCAAGGGGATTGTCAACCTCAAGCGTCTCTCCATTCTTCATGTGTACGATGTAACGTACTGAAGGGGACGTGAAGACGATAGAAAGATCGAACTCCCTCTCTATCCTTTCCTGCACGACCTCAAGATGAAGCATCCCAAGGAAGCCGCAGCGGAAGCCGAAGCCGAGCGCTGCAGAGCTGTCCTTCTCATACACGAGGGAAGCATCATTGAGCTTGAGGCGTTCTATAGCTTCCTGCAGCTCCTCATAGTCATTGCTGTCGACAGGATAGATGGAGGAGAAGACAACGGGCTTGACCTCCTTGAAACCTGCCATAGGCTCGTCAGCAGGATTGCTGCAGAGCGTGACCGTATCGCCAACCCTTATATCCGAGATCGTTTTGATACCAGCGATGAAATAACCGACATCACCTGCGGAAAGCACAGGACGCGAAACCAGCTGGAGCTGGAATATGCCTGTATCCTCGGTCTTATACTCAGCACCGGAATGCATGAACCGGATCTGATCTCCAGGATGCAGGGATCCGGAGAAGAGGCGGCAATGCACGATCACCCCGCGGTATGGATCATAATGGGAATCGAATATGAGCGCTTTGAGCGGATCGTCGGGATTGCCCTCCGGCGGCGGTATCATGTTGACAATGGCTTCATAGAGCGTATCGACACCTTCACCAGTCTTCGCGGAGACAAAGCATGCGGAATCCGGATCCAGTCCGAGATCATGGTCTATCTGGTGCAGGCATGATGGGATATCCGCAGAGGGAAGATCTATCTTGTTTATCACCGGGATGATCTCGAGATTATGCTCCATGGCAAGATAGAGATTCGCCAGCGTCTGAGCCTCAACTCCCTGGGATGCATCGATGAGAAGCAGGGCTCCCTCGCATGATGATATGGCCCTGGAAACCTCGTATGTGAAATCCACATGACCCGGGGTATCAACGAGATTCAGCTCATATTCCTCTCCATCCGAAGCCGTATAGGGAATCGTCACAGCCTGGCTCTTTATCGTGATTCCCCTCTCCCTCTCTATATCCATGTTATCCAGGATCTGCGTCTGCTGCGGACCTCGTGATGTGACAAGGCGGGCACGCTCTATGAAGCGGTCCGCCAATGTCGACTTTCCATGATCGATGTGCGCAATTATGCAGAAATTCCTCTTATGGTCAGTATCAATCATACAAGATCCGTAACGTGCTGCTGCGGAGGGAATCCGAACATTTCCCTGATATCCTTATCATCAAGCGTCTCCTTGTCGACGAGCGCCTGCGTAAGCTGATCAAGCTGATCACGATGCTCCGTGAGAATGGTTCTGGTATCATCCATGCATCTATCGAGGATCTTATGGATCTCCTGATCGATGCGGCGGGCGGTCTCTTCCGAGTAATCCTTATGCTGCGCGATCTCGCGTCCCAGGAAGAGAGGTTCATCATCGTTGGCAAGCGAGATGAATCCGAGGTCGGACATGCCCCACTCTGTAACCATGCGGCGGGCCATCTCAGTCGCCTGCTTTATATCATTGGATGTACCAGTGGTCGTCTCACCGTAGACGATATCCTCAGCTACATATCCACCCATGCAGATCTTTATCCTATCCTCGAGATATGAGCGGTTCTTCGTATAGGAATCCTTCTCTGGAAGACTCATTGTAAGTCCAAGAGCCCTGCCATGAGGAATGATCGTGACCTTATGGAGCGGGTCGGTGTACTTGAGATAGTAATGGAGGAGCGTATGGCCGGCTTCGTGGTATGCAGTCGCTCTCTTCTCCTCATCGGTCATGTACACAGACTCCCTGGCAACACCGAGGAGTATCTTGTCCCTTGCCTTCTCGAAGTCATCCATACTCACAGTCATGCGGTTCGCTCTTGCAGCGAAGAGCGCGGCTTCGTTGACGAGGTTTGCAAGATCAGCTCCCGAAGATCCAGGAGTCGCACGGGCAATGCGCTGAAGATCGACATCCGGATCCGTCTGGACCTTCTTCGTGTGTATGCGGAGGATATCAAGCCTCTCCTGGACATCCGGCAGCGATACCACTACCTGTCTGTCGAAGCGTCCCGGCCTGAGGAGCGCGGGATCAAGGACATCTGGCCTGTTCGTGGCCGCCATCACGATAACGCCTGGATCGGATGAGAATCCATCCATCTCGACAAGCATCTGATTGAGCGTCTGCTCACGCTCATCATGTCCGCCGCCAAGGCCTGATCCTCTGGATCTTCCGACAGCATCAAGCTCATCGATGAAGATGATGCATGGTGCATTCTTCCTTGCCTCGGAGAAGAGATCACGCACGCGGGCAGCACCCATACCGACGAACATCTCAACGAAATCAGAGCCTGAGGTATGCAGGAATGATACGCCAGCCTCACCTGCAACAGCACGCGCAAGGAGCGTCTTTCCCGTTCCCGGAGGACCTACAAGCAGAACTCCTCTGGGTATGCGGGCTCCGATCTTCACGAATCTGTCGGGATGGCGGAGGAAATCAACGACTTCCTGCAGCTCGTTCTTCGCCTCCTTCTGTCCGGCAACATCTGCAAATGTGACCTTCTTGTCATTCTTGCCGTACATCTGGGCATGACTCTTGCCGAAGTTCGTCATCATCCTGTTGCCGCCGGCCGCACCTGTCTGACGCATGATCATGACGATCATCACGATGAAGATCACCCATGGCAGGAGCTGTATGAGGATATACCAGAACGGAGTCGGCTGGATTGCACCCGTGACATCGACATGGAAATCACGCAGTGTCTGCATGAGGTCAGCATCATAATACGGGATGCGGCACGTACCCTCCGCACCATTGACGAGCGTGTAGTTGACGACATTCTGCTCGACGATTGTCGCGCTCTGCACATTGCCGTTTTCGACATACGACAGGAATGCCGAGTACGAAGTCTCCGTACGCTGTACGGATGATGTGTCGCCAAGGAAGACATAAGCGAATGAGATTATCAGCAGTATGAGCGCAAAAAGCGCGATGCGGCTGCGTCTGGCACTTCCCTTTGGATCCTGTCCGCCGCTGCCGCCTTTTCCGCTGTCACTTCCCCAGTATCTGTACTGATCATATACATTGCGCCTGGGTTTCCCTTCTTTCTTCCTGTCTTCCTGAGGATGATCGTCATTTCTATCATGATCATCGGGATGAGGGGTTTCCTGAGGTTTCTCCTCATCCTTCTTAATATCTTTATCGTCCATAGGATTCATTTTTCTGAATATAGCTTCATTCCATGCTAATAGCAAGGGCAGAGCCCTCCGGCGAATCGTCCAGGAAACGCGCAGCAATCCGGTCACGGCCTCCGAGGATCCGGGCAAATACCGCTGCTATTCCAGCCCTGTCCTCAAGCACGAAGCTATATGGCAGGTGCATGTCCTTCTCAAGCTCGGAAACCTTCTTCCGTCCACCTCTGAGATGTATGATATCCCCTTCCCTGGATGTGCGTATGATCACGGGCGGAACGAACCGCTCCTGATTGAACACAAGCGTAAGAGCGTCGGGAACCACACTGCCGAGCACAAGGCCGCAGAAACTGAGGGGTTCTCCCGTGAATTGCAGCACGGAATCCCTGATCTCCGGATATATCCTCACACTGCTACGGGTGAATATGAAATGGGCCCCGCAGCTTCGGAAGCCACCCTTCCCTTCCTCTGCCTTGCGGAGTGCCTCCTCAGCCAGCGCACGGGGGATCCTCCCGGGATAACCCATACGGGAAAGAGCCCTGTAGATGAATTCCTCACGCTGGAATGGCATTGCAGAGAGGAATGCATCGCGCCCGGTTTCCGCATAGAATCCGTCACCTGCATCAAGCGGCGGAAAGCGGCGGCGGAAAGCAGCTACCGAGGAAGCGATACGGGAAAGCGAGTCACGGCAGGACTCAGTCATAACCGGCATCAGGTGATGTCTGATGCTGTTGCGCAGGTATCCTGTATCCCCGTTGGTGGAATCCTCCGACCAGGACAAACCTTCACCGGAGAGGTATGTGATGATATCACGCTTCGGAACCGATAGAATCGGCCGGAATACTGCAGCATCCTCCTGAAGTATTCCCTGATATGCATAGAAAGGAGCACCGCTGAGGATGCGCATGAGCACTGTCTCATCCTGGTCCTCCCTGTGATGCGCTGTGAGTATATAGCTGAAACCTTCGCTGCTGCAGACCCGGCGCAGTATGGAATAGCGCAGCGTACGTGCTGCAGCTTCAAGCCCGATGCCTTTATCGGAGGCAAGCTTATCCACCGCTCCATCCGGTATGCGCTCAATCCGCAAAGGGATCCCAAGACGCTCCGCGTTTTCCTTATTGAGCCTTATCTCATGCTCAAGCTCGCGGCGCGGACGGAGCGAATGATCAACATAGAGCGCCTCAGTGCGTTCCGGCGCGACTCTCGACAGTACCGACATGAGGAAAAGCGAATCGGAACCGCCGGAGAACGCAAGGAGTAGACGACCCCCGGGAATCACGACGCCTTCAGGAATTCGCCCACTGGATGACGGTCTCAACGGTTTCTCCTCCATAGAGCCTGAGGATAGCTTCCGCAGCTCTCTCCTCGGCCTTATCGAGAAGCATGCGGTCTTCCCTGCTGCAGCGCGATAGCACATGATCAGCAACGCTTACCCCTTCTGAAGGCCGTCCAGTACCGATGTATACGCGTATGAAATCAGGACCAATGGCTCCGATCATCGATTTGAGGCCGTTATGCCCGGCAGAAGATCCGCCGCGCCTGATCCGGATTTTCCCAGGAGGAAGATCCATCTGATCGACCACGACGACAACAGGCGAGTCACCTGGCGGGATGCACTCCGCCGCGACCTGCCCGGATGCATTCATGAACGTAAGAGGCTCGATAAGGGTGAGATCACCGGAAACAGCCTTCCTATAAAGACGGAAGCAGCGCTTCCTGAGCCTGATGCCCTTGAGCGCTGCTATCCTCTCGACTGTTTCGAAACCGGCATTATGCCGCGTTCCCCTGTATCTGGCCCCGGGATTCCCAAGACCGAACACAGTCATTATTTTGTCTCTGCCGGAGCCGCATCTGCCGGAGCGGCTGCATCTGCCGGAGCGGCTGCATCTGCAGCTGCCTCTTCTGCAGCAGGAGCTGCCTCTTCCTTGACGACTCTGACGGTTGCGACTGTTGCCTCGGAATCCTCATGCACCTTGACACCTGCGGGAAGCTGGATATCTCCGACACGAAGCGTCTCGTTGATGTCGAGACCGGAAACATCGACCTTGATGACCTCAGGAAGATCCTTCGGGAGACACTCGATCTCAAGTTCATGGATGACCTGATCAAGAACACCGCCAGCGCGGCATCCAGCCGGATTGCCATCAAGCTCAACACGTACATGCGTGCGGACCGTATGGCCTGCCGTAATCTCATAGAAATCAATATGATGGATGCAGCGGCGGAGGAGATCCTCCTGATATGACTTGACGAATACGCTATGCTCCTTCTCGCCCTCGACTGCAAGCGATATGAGCGTCGACTCACTGAATCCCGACTTCTTCATCTCGAATTCATGTGCGTTGATGATTACATGAAGGGGTTCTGACTTACCATAGACGACTGCAGGAATCTCTCCGTTCCTGAGAAGCCTTCTTGATCCCGCTGAACCGAAATCAGCGGTCCTGAGCTTTGCGCTGAGCGTTTTCTTATCACTCATTCTCTTCTTCTCCTTATACTCTCATCGGTCAATGCCGATTACCATTAAGTGCCGGAGCACAAGGCAAAATGATATATGACAAAGGAATTTTCTGCAATACACGGAAAGAATCAAAAGAAGATGCCGCGCATGGCGGCACCCACTCATCAGCTGGGAAGGAAGGACTCGAACCTTCGCATGCCGGTATCAAAAACCAGTGCCTTGACCGCTTGGCTACTTCCCAACGCAGCTGATGTGAAAATTAACAGAAAGGGAATTTCACTGCAAGTCCGCGCTTGAGTACCTGTCAAGGATTGCCTTCTGAAGCTTCTCTCTGAATACAGTATTGATCGGATGCGCGATATCCTTGTGCGTTCCGTCCGGAGCAGCCTTCGATGGCATTGCGATGAAAAGTCCGTTCTGCGACTCGATTACCTTTATATTGTGGACAGCGAATTCATCATCGAATGCGACAGTGACGTAGGCCCTGAGCTTGTCATTGCCATCCACCTTCCTTATTCTGATATCCGTAATCTCCATTATCTCATCCCCCGGCATAGCGCAATTATGCCTTCATAATATGATATACGGGGAAACAATACCATATTTTTCCAGATTGTCAAACTTCTCATGCCACTCTTCCGGCACCAAAGCAAACCAAGCAGACCCAGAGCCCGTCATGGATACATATATTCCATCCGCAATGAACTCATCAGGAATCCATTCCGGAATGCCGCAGATGGTGGATTCGAAATCATTAGGATGCGTGATGCGTGTCGGGAAAGGACCGCCTGGAGGCGGCAGATGGCGCTCCGGACGCGGAATGCTGTCAATCCTCGCATAGGAAAGCGATGTGCTGCTGCCCTTCTCCGGCACCATCAGATAGAGGCGGAGCCGTTCCGGAATCGCACGTTCCATCACGATATCCCCCCGGCCGGTGACAAAAGCGCTCCTGTATCCGGAGACGAAGAACGGGACATCAGAACCGACAGAGCCCGCAAGCTTCATCAGCTCCTGCCGCGTGAGAGGGAAGCTGAAGAAAGCGTTCAGGTAATCCAGCACAGCGGCAGCATCCGACGAACCTCCTCCGAGCCCGGATTCCGCAGGGATGTGCTTCTCGATCGACAGCGAGAGCGAAAACGGAATGGATGCATCGGCTGAGAATGCGCGTGCAGCCTTCTCCATCAGATCCATACCGCTTTTAAGATATCCCCCGTTTCCTGCTATATCCACGGATAATGCTGAAGATGCACGGCATTCTGCATGGATGATGTCAGCCAAAGGGATACGCACCATGATAGTCTCTATATCATGGAACCCGTCGCTTCTCTTCCCTCCGACGATCAGCCCGATATTTATCTTTGCCTGTGCCTCAAGCCTCATCGAGAATCCTCCTGAAGGAAACGAGCGCTTCGCCACTGTCCCAGAATGCAGATGATGATGGATTGCGGGGAGATGGATGCGGAAAATAAACAGGATCATCGATTCCTGCTTTCCTGAGGCGTTCTTCGGCATAATGCCCCAGCGCAATCGCCTTCCGCGGCCGGAGGATATCCATCATGCGCTCAAGGTATCCCTGGCAGATGCTGTCTATGGTCTTCCTATCGGATAGAGGAAGCTCAGAAGGCGTCACGTTCCGTTTTCCGTCGATAAATACAAGCGGGCAGTAAGTCAGCACAGCTGCAGCAGAGAAGAATGACTCAGGGTCCCCATAAGACGCAGCCATGCCCCAGAACTTCATGCCGGATGCTTCCCTTTTCGTCGTCTTCATCCCAACGATAGGCTTATTCTCAGGCTGGGCTGCAGGCATGTCTATATCGCCCGGAATGCCAAGATAATCCCTGACCATCATGACATCCCCGAATGGTACGCCGGTCTGCATCATGCCATAAGGCCCGGGGTTCATTCCCAGAAAGAGCACCTTCTGCCCAGCCCTTGCGGAAAGGCGTATGAACGCCTCATAGTTATCCCAGGCATAGACGAGAGGATCGCACACCGTGCCGCTGAAGCTGAAATGTGCCCTGCCAAGCTCTTCGGCCATGGCAGCCGACAGCTTTATGATCCCAGTTGCTTCATCCATATCTGAAAGTGTATACGATAAGGCAGTTTTTTCAATTGCCGTGACCATCAGTGCACTATCTTATTCCGCTGACATGGTTTGCCATTTGCAAAGATAGCCGCAACCCGGTATAGTCAGCATTGACTAGTAAGGGTAGAATCAAACGCTGACCGCCAATGGCGGGAGAAAGGACAGGAAAGACAGATGCATTCATGGGATGAATTAGAGGAATTCAGACAGAAGAAGATCGTCAGGGGCGAGTGGCCTACGATTCCGGAGCTATTCGAATCAGCTCTCGCACGTTTCCCGGAGCGGCCCTGCTTCACGGTTTTCGAACCGGACAGAAAGGATCTTACATACAGACAGGCATATGAGAAGATAATGAAGGGCGCTGCGCTCCTGAAGGCCGCGGGCCTCAGGAAGGGAGACAGGGTTCTCGTCAACGGCAAGAATAGCCCGGACTGGGCAATTGCATACTTCGCAACGCTATTCGCAGGCTGCATCGTGGTACCGATCGATAATCAGATGCATGCTGACAGATGCATGAGGCTTTCCGAGTACGCAAAGGTAAGGTATGCCATCTGTGATCTCGATGTGCTCGAGAAGATGAAGGGAATCGGCGGAAGCTGGTATGAATCCCTTGCAGGCAAGGCAATGCTCAAGGGAAAGAGCGATGAGTATACGAAGTTCACGGAGCTCAGCATCGCACCGCTTGAGAAGAAGGCAGAGGTGGACGAGCATGATGATGCGGCCATCCTCTTCACATCCGGCACAACCGGAAACGAGAAGGGCGCGGTGCTCTCTCACCGCAATATCACATCGAATGTCTATCAGGCTGCGGATGGCATGGGCGTGAATGAGACAGACGTGCTCTATGCCCTCCTTCCGCTTCACCACAGCTATTGCTGCACGGCAGTGCTCCTTGAGACGATCAAGCATGGCGCAGACTGCCTCTTCGGGCATGGCATCGTCGTCTCCAGGATGATCAACGACATGAAGCAGGGAAAGGTCACCGTATTCATGGGCATACCGCTTCTCTACAACAAGGTCATTGCGGGAATCTTCAAGCAGGTCAGGGAGAAAGGCATAGTCACATACGCTCTCGTGAAGACGCTGATGACGCTCAACGGCTGGTGCAAGAAACTCTTCGGCAAGGCTCCGTTCAAGCCATTCTTCGACAAGAACATCACATCAAAAGTCGGACTCGACAGCTCGAAGATCCTCATCTGCGGTGCAGGCCCGCTCTCCCCTGCTGTATTCAAGCAGTACCAGCAGCTCGGACTGAACTTCCTGCAGGGATACGGCCTTACGGAGACCGCCCCCATCCTGACACTGAATCCGCCGGAGCATTTCAAGGTCGATTCCGTCGGCAAGGTACTCCCCTTCGTCGATATGATCATTGCGGATAAGGACAGCGATGGAATCGGAGAGATCAGGGTGAAGGGACCGAACATCACCAGAGGCTATCTTGATGACGAGGAGAATACAAAGGCGCTCTTTGACGAGAACGGCTATCTCAGGACGGGAGACCTCGGCTACCTTGACAGCGAGAACTATCTCTACCTCAAGGGCAGGGCAAAGAACATCATCGTCACCGAAGGCGGGAAGAACGTCTTCCCGGAGGAGATTGAGGATATGTTCCAGCTCTACCAGCAGATTGATCAGATCCTCATCAGAGGCTTCCAGATGAAGAAGGACGTACCCTGCGAGTGCATCGAGGCCGTCATCTATCCATCAGAGGACTACTACAAGGAGAAGAGCCTCTCCAAGGAGGAGATCGGCAAGGAGATTGAGGCAATCGTCTCGGAGGTCAACAGGAATCTCGTTGGCTACAAGAAGATCGAGAAGGTCACCATCGTGGATAAGCCCATGGAGATGACGACAACGAAGAAGATCAAGAGGAATCTCGTGAAATAATCATCCCCATGATCATCCAGCGGCTCCCGGAAAGGGAGCCGTTTCTCTCTGGAAATGATATAATCGCAGCATGACAGTTCTTATCGAGAATGCAGTCATCATACCGATGACTGAAAGGAACCGGTTCATGAAGGGAAGCATCCTCATCAAGGATGGCATCATCATGGAAGCCGGAAGCATAACAGCCACTGAAGCAGACGAAACGGTCGATGCAGAAGGAATGATCGCACTACCCTCCTTCGTCAACGCGCATACGCACCTCGCGATGGTTCTGATGCGCAACTACAAGGACACGTGCGAGAACCTCCAGGACTGGCTCTCAGAGATATTCCCAATCGAGGACAAGCTTGATGATGAGGATATATACCAGGCGTCCAGGCTCGGAGCTGCAGAGCTCATACAGTCAGGCTGCACCGTCTTCGCTGACATGTACTTCAGGGCATGGAATACCGTGAAGGCAGTGAAGGAAGCAGGGTGCAGGGCAATCATCGGACAGACATTCATGAATGATGCTGCCGATGCCCGGTTCCGCATCAATGAGATAGCTCCCAGGATACTCGAGGAAATCGGCGACGATGATATGTTCCGTCTCGATGCAGCCGTGCATGCTGTCTATACATCGACGCCTGACTGCTACGAATGCGCTGCTGAATGGACCAGGTCACGCGGGGCAAGGCTGCACACGCATCTGTCTGAAACGCGGAAGGAGGTTGATGATTGCCTGAAGCAGTATGGCAGGACACCGGTGGAGCTGCTTGACAGCATCGGCATCTTCCAGGTGCCTGTATATGCTGCGCATGGCGTCCATATAAGCAGCAGCGAAATGGATATACTGGCCAGGGGCAATGCAGCCATAGTGCATAACCCTGCTTCGAACATGAAGCTCGCCTCAGGTATCGCCCCGGTTGCAGAATTCAGGAAGAAAGGCATATCTGTTGCACTGGGAACTGACGGAGCCTCATCGAACAATAATCTCTCGATGATGAAGGAAATGAACACAGCGGCCCTTCTCCAGACCGTAGCCAATATGACGCCAGCGGCCGCACATCCCTATGACATACTGGAAATGGCTACCATAAACGGAGCCAAGGCCCTCGGGCTTGATGACAGGATCGGTACGATAGAGAAAGGCAAGGAAGCGGATATCACCCTGATAAACACAAGGGATGTGAATATGACACCGATGAACGATCCCTTCTCCGCAGTCGTTTTCTCGGCAGACAGGAAGAATGTGGATACCGTATTCTGCAGAGGCAGGAAGCTTCTTGAGCATGGCAAGCTTCTTACGATCGACAAGGAAGAGGCTATGGCTAAAACCGAAGAAAGGTGGAACGATATACAGAGGAGGTAGAACATGGGTTTCTATTTTGACAAGGATATAAGCGCACTGACGCTTGACGCAAAATCGAAGAGGAAGATTCTGGCGCATGGCAAGGAACTGATGGCCTGCCATCTCTATTTCGAGGAAGGCGGCATCGGAACGCCTCATAAGCATCCCCACACCCAGATCGCGGTGATAATCTCAGGCCGCTTCGAGTTCACCCTCGATGGAGATACAGCGACAATCACGGCAGGCGATTCCGTATTCATACCGGGAAACGTGGAGCATTCGCTTGTATGCCTGGAAAAGGGCGAGCTCATAGATATCTTCACTCCAGAGCGGGAGGATTTCATCTAAGTGGCAGGCCTGACGGTTACGGGCAGAGGCAAGGTCACGATCCCTGCAGACACAGCTATCATCACCGCTGAGGCTGTATTCACCGATGACTGGGCCGGCAGTGCGATCGCACGCACCGCGGAGAAGACCGGAGAGGTCCTCGCCAGACTGGAAAGGGAGGCAGGGGTTCCCGGGAAGGATACCAGGGTATCGGGACTGCAGCTCTCTATGGATACGGAGATGATAGCAGGGAGCATGGCTGCAGGACAGATGTGCAGGCAGACGGTCAGCATCACGCTCCATGATCTCTCACGCCTAGGCCCCGTATTCACCGCCCTCACCCGCATCAGCGGGATACAGGTATCCCCTCCCGTCCTCTCCTCATCAGCAGAGGAAGCGGGTCGCGATGAAGCAAGGAAGAAAGCGGCTGAGGATGCAATGCACAGAGCTTCCGTGATCGCCGCTGCCGCCGGTGCTGAGATCACGGGAATCGAAGAGATTTCGGAAGGACCATCCGAACGTATGGAATCCGACGGGGATTCCATCCTGCTCGAAGAAAGCGTCAGCATTGCATTCCGCATAGGATGAATCCATGGACAGCATTCCCGGAGCCCTGAGCTCCATAAAGGACAGAGGATTGAGGATGCGCCTGATGCTCCTGTCGCTTACGCTCGGGCTCAGCCCTGACGATCAGGTCATCTGCCGTGGCATAGAAATCCTGGAAAACACCCGGGAGGCTGTTTCAGCACGCATCGACACTAACAGGATCCTGTTCGTAATCTCCATCCGGAGCACGCTCAACGGAAAACGAACGTTCATAAGGATCGGAAGATCGGAGAACGACGGATACCAGAGAAACCTGATCGAGAAGATCATCCGCACAGCAAGGGTATCAGGAGAGCTTCCACCGGTTGCTGAGAAGATAAGCAGCGCACTTCTCATATCATATGAAGACAAGGGAGGGACGCTGACACCCTCGTCTGATGGAACCGATGCAATCATCCTTCCGCTGGGTACGGACTGAAACTGCACAGCTCCGCCTCCAGCGAAAGGAAGGATCAGCAATACCGCAATATATTCCAATACCTTGCCCGATCCGGAAAATGATCATGGCAGATATATCGGTATCCTGAATTTCCTTTTTATAACTATGATTCAGAATACCAAATTATTGATATATAAGAAATTAACCTGAATACTAACTATGATTCGCATAGTTAATATTCTTAACTATACCAATCAGTCCTCAAATTTATATCTTATTATATTGAAAAAAGTTATTTTCAGTATGTGCTAATACATAGTTTATATTTGGGAATTCAGGATCGGTATCACTTCCGATGCCCTCAGGAAGGCCAAATCATATGCGGCGGCCAAGGACGCCATCATATGTTTCTGGATTCAGGGACCTGGTCTGTCCAGCTTCCTTGAAATCTCCCTGAGAAGCTCAGTCTGTTCCTCAAGAAGATCCACACGTTCATCGATCTTCATGTACCAGCACGCAAACTTCCGGAATGCAAGGAATGCGGCAACGGCTATCGCAATCCATATCAGAAGGGAAAACAGATTATCCTTGACATCCTCCACTGGATGGATCTTACCCGGCGGGGACGGATACGGAAAGGAAAACATCACGGAATCATATCCATAAAGCCACATGAGCATCCGGAGAACAGCACAGCAGGCTCACGCTTCTTGCTCATCATCGGGAAAGCATGGTCAGGAAGATCGGCTCGCGCTGAATCAGGATCAGAGAAAACAAAAAGCCTGGTCAATTCCTTAAAGGATATCAACCAGG
The DNA here is from genome assembly GCA_944389055.1 of uncultured Spirochaetaceae bacterium. Taxonomy (GTDB): domain Bacteria; phylum Spirochaetota; class Spirochaetia; order Sphaerochaetales; family Sphaerochaetaceae; genus Ornithospirochaeta. The sequence goes on from CALXKY010000002.1 coordinate 32,428, forward strand.
CTTAAGAGCGGAAAACGGGACTTGAACCCGCGACATCCACCTTGGCAAGGCAATCCGACCACATTGCTCCGCTATATCTCCAATGTTCTCTTTTTCTTATGTTAGAATAAGTTATCATGATTTATTCTGTTTTTCAATGACTTTATTTTGCTAGGATGTTCCATGAAATTGAATCCAAACTGAATCCATAAGCTGAATCCAAAAATAGGTTTTCTTCAGAAATCACAAAGCCGGCCCATCGCTGGACCGGCACAAGGAGGTTTTATATGACATTCACCCTGAGCTATAGTGCTCTGGTCAGAACATCCATCCTACGCCTGCGCGGAACTGGAATCTATCCAGGCTGAATGGCTTTATATTCCCGATTCCGCCAAGCATATAATCTGCGCCCAGCTCGGCCATAAGGCTGTTTCCTATCCTTGTTCCGATTGTCAGCCCTACTCCGAACTGCGGCGCGAGCTCTTCGAATCCTACTGTGCCATCAAGCATCAGATAGGCCTTTGATCCGGTTTCCTCTTCGGCTTCCGCGAGACGGGATTTGAGATCTGCAATCTCGGCATCTTTGGCTTCCGAGGCTTTGCGGGCAACTGAGATCTGTGCCCTGGTCTCGTCGAGAAGGAAGAAGAGCTCAAGCGATTCATCACCATTAAGCTTCTTTCCCTCCTGCGCCTTTTCCAGCGAGTTCAGCTGCTCTTCCGAGATGAGATTCGATGCTGTCCCAGAGGGCGCGCTCTGCGACTGTTCCTCCGCTGTTGGCTCCTCCGTCATAGCGGTAGGAGCTGAGACTGCGCTCAGATCTTCCTTTCCTCCTGCCTGCGAGATAGGCCAGGCTCCCAGCTGCGGCAGTGCCAGCAAGAGCAGCAAGGAAGCGGCCAGGAGGGCTCTGAAGAGCTTCCTTGATCCGCGTCCATAATCCTTCTTTCTTCCTTTCATTTTCCTTCTTCTCCTTCATGCTGCCTCCTCATACCGAGGCGGTATTCTCCTTGTTCCTGTTCCTGATGAGCAGATTGATATACTGATTGATGTTGGTCATAGCGGCAGACTTCTCCTGATCGCTGAGATCGCTGGCATCAAAGAGCTGGCTATATGTCCGGTATCCAGGAACGATAGGCTGATCAGTGAGCAGATCACCCTCCAGACTATCGCCCTCGAGCCGGCAAAACAGGGTCTCCTTCAGGGCGTCTCTTACCCCCTCGTCATCGAGAGAGGGAAAGGCCCTCGCCGCCTTCCTGTATGCCTTAGACAGCTTCGCCACAAGGCGCTCATCGTCAGACATCACAGATACAGAATAGAAGAACCAGTACCAGCAGAAAGTACCGGCAACCGCAGCCATGAAAACAAGGCCCCTGAGAGCAAACTGAAGCCAGGTCTCACACGCTGCAAAGAAGAGCCAGAGCCCTGCAGACACCAGTACAAGCCCTCCGCCGGCAAGATACTGCCAGGTGAAGAGTGCCGGATCATAGAAAGCCTTCTCCATAACATCAGTCGCAAGGATCGTAAGTCCTGAGACAAAGACGACAGCAGTGAGTCCCTCCAGGAGCGTCATCATATCGGACGTCATCAGCGCGAGCAGGATCCATAGCCCTACCACGATGCCGAATGCGGACAGATTCTTGAATATAGCTTTTCTATCCTTCATGATTTCTCTTCCTCCTTCATAAGCTTCTTATCCTTCCTGTGCTTATGGATCCCATGGAAGAAATCCCAGCCAGCTATCGACATTGCAGCAGTCGGGAGTCCCAGTGAGAATCCATTGGCAAAGAAGACTTCATACCAGAAAGCCGCACCGTCATACTGCCCCGCTGCCTTCCATGCACCGATAAGGCACCAGATGACGAACGAGGAACATATGAGTACAGCTGCTATAAGCTCATTAGGAGTTCCGGTCCTGTACTTGAGGACTGAACCGATGAGGCAGAGAAGCAGCGCGACTGCAAGCATCCCGGATGAGATGACAAAGATTTCCATGCTTTACTCCATGAAAAACAGCCTGCTATGATTGAACACATAGCAATGGTACTACCCGGGGAAAGAGCTGTCGCGCCGCGGTGTTACGACTAGCTATGCAGGATATGACTCTCCGGTAATTGAGTAGTAATCTTCTTCAGCCAGCTTCTGCATCGCCACAAGCATCTGCAGCCTGTCCTTGCTCCAGCGAAGCGGATAGTACGCTTTTGATTTCTCCAGAACATCCGGATCCGAGCCTTCAGACATAGTGGAAATCCCCATAGCTACAGACTGAGTGATCTGCAGAAAATCCACATCAGCCCTTAGCTGATACTCATCAACTGGAGATTGTTTCTCATCCTCCGCTTTTGCTGCCTGAAGCCAAACATCATAGTTCGCCTCGATATCAGCCGGCAGGGAGTCATAATACGGCCGGGTGATACGATATTCATCGTAAGACCATGATGCCTCAGAGCCGTCTTCTGCTGACGAGCTGACTGCATGTTCATAGAAAGATATCTCGGCAAGGCCATTCCCAAGATCCTGTACCGTAAAAGATGCCGCTGGTGCTGATTTTGCATAGACTTTCATGATGCTGCTATCCTCCTTAGATCTGATATGTCTATCCGTGACACCATCCGGAAGACCTTCCGCGATGGTGTGTATTTCCTGAAGATCCCGAAGCGCGACATGAAGCCCCGTGCCTGTCTTGGCGGTATGAGTTTCCCTGTGCGCTGCTTGCGTGCAATGCGGAGTATCTGGCGGCGGAATTTTCGCCAGCTCCGTTTCCGGAACATGGTGGAGCCATCTGCCTTATACCTGAAGCCAACAGCCACGATGTCCCGTTTCGATAAAGGGAAAAGCTGCCAGTCTCCCTTCAGCTCCAGCCCCATGGCCTTTAGTGCCGCCTCCACCTTCCTGACAAGCCTCCGGAGCTTCCGCTTGTTCGAGCCGATGATCGTCATGTTGTCCATGTGCCGGCAGTAGAATCCAGCAGAACCGTCAGCACGGATGAGCCTGTCTATATCGACAATGAAGTAGTTGGCAAGCCATTGATTGAGGTTATAGCCGATGCCGATTCCGATATTCCCGTCAGCTGACGATGAGCGTGTTGTGATCTCCACGAACCTGATGAAGCGCTCATCCTTTATCCGCCGTCTGAGAACGGCCATGAGCTTCGTGATGTCTATGTTGTCATAGTAGTGATGTATATCCATCTGCATCGCGTACTTCGCAGAGCGCGGATGGTGTCTGATATAATGAGTCAGCCCTCTGTATATCCTCTGTCCACCCCGCCCGGGGATCGAGGAGCATGACCAGTAGTCGAGGCCGCGCATGAATACCGGTTCCCGCATGACCTCCACCAGAAGCCACTGGATAAGGCAGTCGGGATGGAATGGCGCCATACGTATCGTTCTGTACTTCTGCGATGACTGGTCATAGAGCACCTTCTCCCTGTAGTGGGATGGCTTGTATTCATCATCGTGGAGAAGTATCTCATAGAGCTCATCCACGACCTTGTCCATATTCTGGACTACCTTCGAGACGTCACGTCTTCCATGGCGCTGGCTGCATGCTCGGACAACGGTCTTCCTGATGAAGTCCTTGTCCAGCATCTTCTCGTATAGATGGCCTATCCTCTTCGGCATCGCTCTTCCTTTCTTTCCTTCAGCATAAGAGCCCTGCCAGAAGCTTACTCGTCAGCCTGCAGCGACTTTCGAGAGACGACCTACTAGCCGCTGTTTCCATGTGCTGAGATTTTCAGCAAGGGCTGAGGAATGCACTGTCATGCTTTAGGAAAGATTCAGCTTTAGGCTATGGCAGTAAGACGCGAACCGACGTAAGCGGAGGTATCAGAAGTTCCCAGTGCATCAAAGAACGTAAACAGACCGGCATCATGCGAGATGTTGTTGTTGCCGATGTTGTTGTTGCGGTAGAAATAACGACCCACGACGAGAACAGCACAACCCACGAACGCGGGCGCACAGGCAGTGCATCCCAATATATAGCATTATGGCGGATTGCTTCTCAGGTGCAGGGAGAGGGGAAACCTCCCCCTTGCGACCCCCTCCCGGAAATCGGCCACTACGCGGCCTTCTTGTATGTAAGACGCGAACCGACGTAAGCGGAGGTATCAGAAGTACCCAGTACATCAAAGAACGTAAACAGACCGGCATCATGCGAGAAGGAGTTGACGATGCTGAAGTAGCGGTAGAAATAACGACCCACGACGAGAACAGAATTGTTAGTCCCCTCAAGATATCCAGCATTGCAATAATACGTAGATGATGAACCATCTCCAGATGATGGATCAGGTACTCCGATCATCCATGGCGTTGCCTCGGATAGTGTCATTTTTGTTATATAGCTAAAGCCATTTTCTGTTGACGGAGTCTTCACTCCATATTCGCCACTGCTTATACGCGTATAGCCTGTTGTGCGGCCAGCTGCATAGTTGTTTCTGTCAGTGCATATATAATGATTGCCATTGACGGTATTGAATCCATCACAGAATTCCTCATAATTCCCCCATGGATTCTCAATATACCGATACTGTACACAGCCCGTATCACTTGTAGACGTGACACCGGTATGGAAAGCCATCGAATCGGTTTTCCCCGTTGTCGTAAACTTAGGGGCACCAGAAGCACCAGTTGTATAATCTGTATATCCAGTCCCTATCTTGCTATTGATATTGCGTGAGGCATACTCGGTTGTAATCATCCACTGAATGCCGCTGTTTGCTACGAGATCCCTGATTCCCCATCCTGGTCCCTTTGCCTTGGCGTTCGAGCGCGCAGTATCTATCGTCTGCGATACAGCTACCGAGTTTCCGCTCGATGACTTATCGCTGGAAGATGTCTCGTAGCGAGCCACATAGTATTCAGACCACAGGGCTTTCTCGAACCCTGCGTACGGTTCATCTGAGACATATTGGTAAACATATGATGTGGTGATATACAGCTTTATGTAAGCTGTCGGCATATATACCATAACATCGGCTCCAGTCAGAGTGAAACCGCTCTCTCCATGCCATGCGCCAGGCTTTCCGTTGACGAAGTTCCTCATCCTGAATTGCCACGGCCGGTAATTGTCAAAGACAGACTGGCCTGCTGTAGATCCTTTCTGCGCTACCGGCTCTACCGATACTGTCTCAGTGACCACTCCAAGAGGATCATTGGATGGCGTTAAGCGCGTACCAGATGTGCTTGATCCTGTCGCAGAGAAACGCACTCCGAGAATCCTTGCAACTATTGCCTCATACGAAGCAACGTCGGAACTGCCGAGCCCCGTTTTGAAGGCTTTTGCCTTAATGGTACAGCGGCTGGAAATCACGATTGCAGCCGAATACGCCGCTGATGAACTGGTCGGTTCAGAGCCATCAAGAGTGTATCTGATGGTAGCACCGCTGGTCGCGCATGACATGGTGGCTGTCTTAGCCGAAGAATCAAACAAGATCTGTGGAGTCTGCACCTTCAGGATCTCCACGGGATATATAGCTGACGGAGAGGCGCTGACAAGTGCACCCTCTGCAGGAAAAGCTCGGACATACCAGCTGCCGTTGGATGATATGGACAGCCCTTCTGCCGGGAATTCTGCGTCAGTAGCAGCAGGTGTGGATCCTTGTTTATACCTGACTGTAACGCCTGTATAGCCAGTCCAGTCATTAGCCAGCTTCAGTGTTCCGCTATCTCCAGTCTCAGATGGGACTAAGACAAGCTCAGGGATGGGGAGCATTCCCTGCACATCTCCAAGCTTTGAATCTATCTCGCCTTTTGTGTAAACACTTGTTTTCTTTGCGAATTCATTATCTATTATCTGCCGGAGCCTCCCCAGGCTCCCGCCATCTGCATATGGTGCAAGTCCATCTGCCATCTTCATTCCTCCTTAATTTGCCTGCTGTACGCCGAAGGCAGCATCGACTTCCTCATTTGTCATGGGAACCATCTTCTGTCCAAGCCTTGTATCGAATGCAGTATTGAAGTCTGTGATCTGGTTAGCTGTATGCGTGTGGCTCTTCGTAGCATAGAGCTCTGCAGCTCCAGTCTTGGTGAGATATGCGGTAAGATCTACGGTTCCGCCCATATCCTGCCAGGCGCTGCCATCCCACATGACGAACTCCCCTGCATCTACACCATGTTCTGCGTCTGCAGCCTGCACGAGATATGCATCACCTTTGGCAGGGGAAGCAGGAAGTGCTGAATAGCTTGCAACCGAGCCCTGTATCTTCATCGCACCCGTGACATCGCTCTTCTTCGCATAATCCGTAAGGACGATATTCACCTTCTTGCCGTTGACGGTGAGATCTACTCCATCAACCTGGACGCCTTCCAGCACATTAACCTGAGCGCCGGCAGCGATGCCTTCAAGCTTGCTTTTCAGCTCATTGGTAAAATCATTGGTCGACAAACCCTTGCCTGTTACCTTTGGCTGATACAGAAGCGCTATGACTTCTGCTATGTGGTCCAGTACGGCATCCGTAATGACTTTCTGAATCTCATCACTCATATCCTCTTCCTCCTGATTACATACGTCCTTGCAGCCTGGGTGTTAGCTATACCAAAGGCTTTATCAACATCTGCTTCCGTCGCTATCGATGACGGGCTGATCTGATCTGCTGTGATCTGGACGTCCTCTATGTCGTCCCACTTCATCTTTGTGATATAGGCTTTATCCACTGCGCTTAGAACAAGAGAGACACTTCCCGCCGGCGGCGCTTCCTCGAATGTGAGCTGGATATGATTTGGATCCAGCTTCCTCATTGTGTACAAAGGCGGAAGATTGTTGGCAGAGGCCCAGACAGCAGGAACAAAATTCCATGTATTGAGATTATGCTCGATTACGAACACCTTGGATGTGCCATCACCGATCGTGGCTTCAAAGGCTTTCCTCATGGCGAGGATCTCATCGAGGTGGTCTGCAGCCTGGTCTGCTTTGTCTGCTGCTTCCTGGGAAACCTCCGCAGCGGCTTCTGCACGGTCAACAGCTTTATCAAGGCTCTCATAGAGAACAACCTGCTGCCCGGTCTCATCAAAGCCTATGATCTTCCCGGCCCTCTCCTCTTCACCAGGGAAAACAAGGTCCTCAGGAGTTTCTGATATAGGCAGCTTGAATGATCTCGATAAAGACTCCTTCAGCTGCTGCGCTATTGCAGTAAGCTTGTCGGCCATCTCCTCAAGGATCTCAGCTTCGACTGTATCTCCGTTGCGCAGATCCACTGTCTGCTTAATGGCGACTTCCCTGTAGATGATGAGCTTGCTTGCCGTCTCAGGAAAGCTGTAATCCTCATCAAAGATTACCTTGCAGACACCTGTATCGGAGGATGGTATAAGCACGCTCCATCCAGTCTTGATGGCCACATTCTCACCCGATGCAAGCGCTATGGTGACATAGACATCCGCAGCCTCGAAGATCCTGAATGGTATCTCGTATCCAGTGCTTATCGGAACCGATAGGCCGGTGATGTCATATATGACCTTGTTGTCAGATGAACTCAGCATGTATAGAGACTACAACGGTCTGGATGCTCTGTCGCGTTACGGCGTTACGGAAGGAAATCCGGCTTGCCAGGCAAGATTAAAACAGCAATACTATCAGCGGCACTGCTGTAATAAGCGGTAGGCGGTCGGCCTTTCCATTTGCGGGGAGGTCTATACCTCCCAAATCCAGCAATGGAAAGGAGGTGAATTCAGTTATGAAGGAAATTCTCGACTTAGTCCTGAAGGCCCTTGAAGTTGCGAAAGCTGCTGTTTCTCTTCTCAGAGACATAAAAGAAACCCGCCGTTCGACCAAGAAGTAGCGGGTTTTCCCTAAACTTTAAGGCCGGCCGCCTATCTTCGGCAGTGCCTCTTTACACTTAAAGTATCACAATATTCCCCGTCGATGTCAATTTGTCACGTTTGTCACATTTATCAAATCATCAATTTTTGTCGTATTCAAAATATCAACGTTCTCTCTTAATAAGGGCATTATTGCATGGTTAAGGGTATACAAAGTAACAAAAACACCGTTCCGTCTTGCAGTTTTTATTGCAGGAACAAAATCAGAATCTCCAGTGACAAGTATAACGTTGTTGCAGATTTTCTCGTAACTAATCCAAGCAAGATCCAAACCAATTTTTGTATCTACGCCTTTCTGTTGCAAGTCTGGTCGAAAATCTGAATCAGTTAATGCCGGATGCTTTAATGTTCCATCCGGATTGTAAATTCCAGGTTTTAACTTCCATCCTTTAAAAGCTAAAACGCCTTCCCGCACAGCGAAATTATCAAGAAGCTTAACCTCAGAAAGAAATCTTATAGACTTCTTATACCCTTTGGCCTTGCTAAAATCTGATTGGATGTTAGATATAGGCAAAGAGACTTTTTCCCGCGAAGGAGGGCAATCATAATAATATATGCGGCAAGCTTCCTTGTTGAATCTAGCAGAAATTATATTTTCTGCTAAGATTTTTATGTCATCAGCCTCACAATGCCTGCCGAAAGCTGTCTTAAATTTCTTTTTTATAAACCCGCCATCAAGAAGAATAGCTGCTTCCATAATCCCCACAAATAAAAATGGGCTACTTTAGGGACACTTACGTGTTTACATCGAACCCTATTTTCGCCCTGTCTAAGTGCCTATAATTTATATTCCCATAGGAAGTCCGTCAACTAATTTTAGAAATAAAACTGAGAAAAATCCAACATTTTTGCAATATGTAAATATTTCCCCTACTTTAGTAGGGGAAATAGTTTGCATATTCCTATTTTCTGCAATTTTGAACAGTTTTATTCATTTTTTAACACTATCTTCCAAGAAGCGCAGCAGGACCTTCCTCAGCAACCCTCTTCAGGTTCTTCCAGCCGGATACAGGGGCACCTGCAAAGATTCCAGCGCCTTCAGCAACCTTCCAGACTCCTTCCGTGAATGGCTTATCGGAGGCTATTATATCTTCGATTCCGGTGAAGATCTTCGTGATCCCAGGGAACATATCAGTGCCATTGCCATAGTAATCCTTCTCGCCTGTTATAGCTCTCTGCAGGATCATCGAGATATCAGATCCGAAGACCGGTGCCGATTCGATTCCCTGAGTGAGGAACCAGTAGCTCATCTTCTGAGCCCTGTCCTTCGCATCATCGTCATCATCGAAGCCATCTGCTACAAGCCCGAGTGCCAGACCGGCCATGCCATAGGAAACAACGCTTGCTATGATCTTCCCGAACTGCCTGTTCCTGGCAAAGCCTATGTTATCCCAGATGAGATTGTTCCAGATGACGCTCATCGATGACTGGAACTGCAGGAAGATCTTCACCAGCTCATTCCTGCTTCTGAAGAGAGAAGGAAGCTCTGTGACATCGCCTGCAGGCTGTGTACGGAGAACTATGTCATCAGCAGTCTTCACGGCAGCGGCATCAGCAAGAGCTGTGTCCATTCCTGCATCAAGATTACGCTGCAGCGCTGTCTCATAGGCCCCGAGCCAGCCGCCGGCAACAAGAGTCTTGTCGACCCACGTGAGGCCAAGCTGGCCGACTTCATTGAATTTATCCAGAGCCCTTCCAGCCTTCGTACGGCTGATATCCCCTCTTCTCTCCAAGGCTTCCTGGACAACGGTGTTCATTGTCCTATGCTTCATCATCGGGGATTTCTCATAGATCATATTCAGGACGTCTCCGCGTCCCGCCGCAATCTTCAGATACCCTCTCAGAAGAGCTGCAGGTCTCATGTCCTGAAGGAAAGGCCAGGCAGATGTGCAGAACTGAAGCACGACGCCAGGAAGCTTCCATCCGAGATATGCAGCACCGGTCCTTCCGCGGAGATTCCGGAGCGTCTTATCTAGGTTGCTCTTAGGCTGTCCGGAGAATGGGTTGATGACGATATCGATATATCCCTGGATCTCCTTCATGAGTCCTGGTGAATAGACCTTATCCACCGCCGAGATCAGCTCTGCAGCATTGCTTCCGAATACGCCACGGAGCTTCTTGGCATACTGCGCGAACTCAATCAGGTGCTCCTGGTTCCTTACAGACTTCTGCCACACCTCCAGAAGAGACATATTCACACCCCTCTGATGCCGCGGGGCGATGGCAATCCTGGAAATGGTCATACCCTTATCAAGCGCTGCGTTGAAATCGCCGGTATTGAGGTTGAAGAGCGCATCGGCCATATCATTCCTGAAGTTGTCTCCCCTGAGATCCTGGCGCATGATCGGCAGGTAATTAAGCACTCTCTTCAGTGGGGTATTGTAAGCCTCGATGGAAGCATGGTTGAGCCGCCTGAAGTTCTCAGCACTCGCAAAGTCTTCCCTGATTGCTTCCACAAGAGGCATCAGTCCCCTGGACTCAAGCTCATTCGCTGCTACTCTCAGTGCCTCGGCGTACCTTCTGTCGCCCAGAGCCTTCAGCTCTTCATCATCGATGATCGTCCCCGGAGAGATGGCTTCAGGAATGAACTTCCCGTTCTCGTCAATACGGCCTTTATTGAGAAGCGTGCCCTTCTCCGGATCTGTAAGGAGATTGCCGTAAGCTACTGCAGCCTTGGAATCCTCATCAAACTGTGACAGGTAAAGGTATGCAAGCCTGTCGACAGTGTATTCCAGGCGGAGACCATCAGAGAATTGCAGCGTGACATTATCAAAGAGCTCGTTGACAGCCTTCTTCGTAAGCAGGGGCGCGATCTTGGAAAACCTGCTGTCTACAGCCCTCCATTCCCTTGCCTGATGATAGCGCTTCTCATCGACAAGAAGCTGATATGCTGCACCCTGATGGCCGAGCCCTCCATCAAGGAGCTGCGCAATCTCCTGCATCCTCATCGTGATGTATTTCGCTGATCTCCATTTCGCAAGGGTTCCCTGAGCCTGCCTGATGCGCTCATTGGAGCCAGGAAGAGTATCACCGGTGTCACGGCCGGATTTCCTTGCAACCTCATTGACTGCATTGATGATAGCCTTCTGTATCTTCTCCCTTGTCTCCCGTTCGAATGCCTTCTTCGCTCGCATGACTTCACGCCCGCGGCTTCTGAGCTCCTCCACCTGCTCAGCAAGCTGCCTGAGCTGTTCGACACTCCAGTCATTGAGCGGATTCCGCTGGCCGGAAAGGCGCGCTGCAAGATCAGGAGAGAGTATCGAAAGGATGTTATTGCGGTCATCCTCCTGGAGATTCTGCAGATATGCGATAGCTTCAGGAATAGTCATAGTCCCGCCACCGGCTTCCCCGGTTGGATTCACCTCGAGATCCGGAGCCCAATCCCTTCTGAAGTGAGGATCCACAAGCGTCTGTATTGCAGCGATGGCTTCAGCAGAGGTCTCATAATCAATTGTGTTCAGGTTCACAGGCCGGCATATGGCACGTCCCAGCTTCTCCTTCTCCTCGCGTATTCTCTTGTACAGCCTTTCCTGCCTGCGCTTCTCGCGCTGTTCTGCCTTCAGCTCAGATATACGCACATCGGCCTTTGCCTTCATCCAGTCAGCAAGAAGCGCTGCATCATCCTTAGCCTTCGACATGACTGCCTCAAGCTGTGCTTTATGCTCATGCTTCTGCCAGTCAGCATAGCTCTTCCAGTTCTGTATCTCCTGGCTGTATCTCTTCTCTGCTTCAAGCGCCTTCTTTGCAGCTTTCCATCTTTCCTCAGTCCTGGCATCGAACATCTGCCGTTTGCGGTTCGTCTTTATCCTGTCCTTGAGCTTCTTCTGCTTATCGACTTCTTTCTGCAGGGACTCCATTTTCTGAAGAGCGCTATCAATATCAGATGAGAGCTTCCTCAACGAGGCCCATGTGGCATTTGCAAGGCGGGAGGCATATGAGGCTGCCTCATCCTTCCAGGCTGCCCTAAGCTCCTCGCGTCTCGTCTCAAGGATAGCCTGCACCTTATCGAAGCCGGAAGGACTGTAGATATCCTTGATCCCGGAAAGCTTTCCCATCTGGTTTCCGTTCTCCTCAAAAACCGATGGATAGAACGACATCAGGGATGAGATGTATTCCTCTTTCGCCGCACGCTTTGCCTTGGGGATCTCATACTTGCCAGTCTTCCCCCGTGTATGCTGGGCCTCGATCTCTTCGTACTTTCCCTTATTGAGCCATCCGAGCTCTGCTGCGACAGCCTTCATCCTGCTGTTGAGGGTATAGGATTCAAGACTCTCGCCTGAGAGCTTCCTGACGTCTGCCCGCTCTATATTCTCCACAGTGCGGAGTGTTCTGATGAGATCATCGATGTGCCTGTCTCTGTCTGCCAGGGATGAAGAAACAGAATCCAGATTGCTCTCAAGCTGGGAGATTGTCTGCTCATTCTGCCTGAGCTCCGTCTCCTGCGATCTGATTCTTTCAGCAAGGGATCTGAGAGTGCTGTTTATCTCTTTCTCCCTTGCCTCATCCATGCCGCCGGACATCTTCAGGGTACCCCGCTCTATCTGATCAACAATCGCCCTGTCCTCGGCAGTCTCAGCAAGCGCTCTGAGCTCATCTATAGGCATCGCATCAAGCGTATCACGGGATGGGATATCAAGCCCCTGCGCTTCCTTGATGAGCTCTTCCGGCTTCATAGCCTCATCACCGATCATGAAGGACAGGATATTGCGGTAGAAACGCGCATTGTCTGCCATCTCGCGCCTGACGATGGATTTCATCCTGGACGATAGATTCCTGTCACTGAGCTCAGCCTTCAGCGCTGTGAGCGAAGCATTCCTGATGCTTGTGTTCGTTATCGTATCGAACACCCTCGCCTTCACGCGCTCCCGCTGGATCTGGTCGGAGAAATGCCAGTCCTCGTTAAGCTCACGGGTATTGAGATACAGCGCCTCGCCGATGATCCCGAGATATCGCAGAAGAGTGTCATCATCCTGGATAGCCTGGATGAATTGATCATCCTTCTGGACATCAGTCCCTTCGTATGCGATATCGGGCTTGTTTCTGTCCGTGAACTCACGCCAGGAGAGCTCATAGTCCTCTGCATCGCTGAGACTTATTCCAGGACGGCCAGCAGTGGTATCTTCGTCAGCCGCATTCTCATTATTCTCAGCAGAAGCCGCAGACGGCCGAGACAAGCCGGCCTCTTCCATTTCGGATGGTATAGCCTGGCTATTGAGTGCTTCCTCGTATTCCGCCTCAGAAGCAGCTATGCTCCCATCAGGAAGAAGGTTGATACTTTCATCGCTCCAGTACGGCGCAGTGTCCTCATCAATGAGAGAGGCGTCGGCATTAGACGCTTCCATGTCAGCCTCAATCGCCAGCTCAGAATAGATTCTGGCGACTTCCTCAGCATCATCGGCATCCGCAATGCCGTCCATCGAAGCATCGTACTCATCATAGAAATTATAAAGATCCGTGGCTTCCCCGCTCAGATATGCAGTATCCGCTGCTTCAGCTTTCTTTCTCTTCTCGTTCTGCTCTGGAGTGAGGTCGGAAGTATCAGGAGTCTTTGCAGCCTGCATATAGATATCCGGATTCTCTGAAGAAAATGTACCTCGGTTGTCGATGCTCTTTATCTGGTTGGATTCAAGGACAATATAATGGTCTGCAATATAATCACCATCGACATTATCATTAAAGGAATGGACAATCATGCCGTCATATTTCTCAGGATTGAACTCTGAGAATATATTGCCTGTATCCCTGAAATCAGCACCATATGCTTCAACAATATAAGGATTTCTTATATTCAAGAATGTCGGCATCACAATGCCAGATGAATCCTGCAAAGAAAGCTCGTCAGCTCTCAACTGAAGTTCTTCAGCTTCGCTCCATTTTCCTTGCCTCTCAAGTTCAGTAGCTCTCTCATAAAGCCTCCTCGCTTCAGCTTTGGAAGCATAACGGCCATATCCTTCTGCTGTCTGTTGATTATCAGAAAAGAAGAAGCCTATGCGCGCTGAATTTGCTTGTGACGAGCTTCCAAGGAAAGCTCTGTCAAATATTGAAAACTCGCTTGCTGTACCATGATAGACAACAAGCGGCTCACCGTTCTCATCTACAACCTTCGAGGAATCAAACTTGCCTTCTGAGAAGAGCTTTGATATTATGAGCCTAGAGGCTCCCGCTTTGGTATTACGCTTTGGATGCTTTTCATCCATGTAAGATCGTACTTGGTTACCAAGCTGGAGCTTATCTTTTACCTCCACCTCATGCAGATAGAATCTGTTCTTATTCGGTTCCTTATTAAGAACCACCTCACAGATGTATTCTTCTTGTGCTATTGAGATAGGAGCTGCAATGACTATCGAATCATATCCTCTGCCCTTGTAATTCTCAGTGCGGCTGAATTCGCGCCCTTCCCTGATTACATCAGGAACTGCGGCAAATGCTATTGCCTTTATTCGTCCTACACCATGAGCAACAGAGGATTGAATATCATGCCTTGTGAGAGATACATCACCTAATCCAGGCCTTGCTATCTTATTGCCTAGCGATCTGTAGAAGGATTCTACACTATCAACAAGATTCACTTTAAACTCGTCACCAGTCAATGTAGCTACTGGTTCAGAATTCATCAGCCATTCGATATTCGCGGCTCCTTCCCAATCCCCGAACCATTCCTTAAAAGCAGGAGTTCTTACAGTCACCCACTGTTCATATGAGAGATTTGACGGCTTGCCATTTGGAGCAAGATGATGACCTTCTGAATCAAAGTTGCGAGGATCAGCTTTCATCTTTTCCTCTGTTGTCTGATACTGTTCTCCTCCCTGATAAACAAGGTTGCCACCATTTCCCTGAGAGTCTATACTCTGAGTGGAGGGCATAATGCCAGAATCCTTCAGGTATGTAGAAATCAACGATATTCCATTCAAAATTGAAGCTGCCACCTCTTCGCCTGTCTCCAGGCTTATTCCTTCTGAAGATGGCAAGGAGATAGTCGAAAGAGAATTGACAGATTCTGAACTTACCTGGTTTCTTGATAGAGCTGAGGACAATGCCTGTCTTATTACAGAAGAAATGGCATTCCGTCTAGCCTCTGAATTGGTATAAGCACCACTCTGTTCTGTATACGCCTCCGATAATCCATATTCCACATTGCTCCAATCAGATAGGGCTGCCTGTAGATTCTCCAGATCAGGAATACCATTCTTTCTTAATACAGTGATGGTGCGATAGTTTTCATAGATTTTGTGCCCTATACCGTTTTTTACAGCAAGTGTATTCTTATCTAGGAATTGGATCTCTGCGATTGCACCATTATCCATCCTGAGATTCACCTTGAAATCCTGATATCCAAGATTTGTTGAAAGGTGCTTCTCTTTGACTATCCTATCTTTGTATTCATCCTTGACAGCTTTCCAGGCATTCTCTGCGTCCCGGATAGAGTTGAATTGTATCATCGCTCCGTCATAATCCAGGATCTGGGAGAAATCTCCCTGATAATCATCTGCAGCTTTCTCGACAGAGCGCTTCTTGCCCTTAAAAGTTTTTCTTACTGAAACATCTTCGCTTTCTGCACCGGTGAGTTCTCTGATGTCCTCGACAATCTCCACAAACTGCGGATGGGCTTCCTTTGCAAGCTCGATTGCGGATTCATAGGTATTCTCCCTCAAAGGCTGCCTGATGACATTCCGGTTCTGATACTGGATCCCATGGGAGGAACCGGAAGAAGATGTCTTATGCATTATCGCGTCATAGGCCTCTGTTATCTCCTTCGGCAGCGGAACGGTATGGGTGACGGTCTGATAGACCTTCCTCATGTACTCGCCTATCTTCCTGAGGATATTCCTGATGGCCTCAGGGAGCGTCGCTCTCTTCGAATTGTCGGCAGTAGCATACGCCTCTGCCAGCCTGGCAAGATCCTCAAACTGAGCCCTTGACCACTGAGAGGCATCGCTGTCAGCAGGGATTGTCTCAAGATGCTGCATGACATCATCCGCATTGAAGGCCTTTCCCCAAATCTCCTTTGACTCCTCGATGAACTTTCTGAGGTTCGCCTTTGAAGCCTCATCCTGCATCGACGAGCGGATAGCATTAGAGAGACCCTTTGCCTCGGATGGACGCTGAGTGGCATTCACATGGAAGAGCTCATGATAGAATGTGGAGAAGTCTGCATTCTTCCCTGCATAGATGATAGCCCTTGCCCCATCTGCCGCACCCCTGTAACGCGATGCCAATGTGTCGGAATTCCTGACAGGTTGCCCTTCGTTGAGGCTGGTCAGTGTTCCGTCTGCATCCGCGATGGAATAGAGGCGTGCAGCAACAACGCTCTCTTCCCTGGAGAGATTGGGCATTGCTGTCCTGATGGAAGATGAAAGAGATTCGATGTCATGATTCTGCGAGGGGGAAAGATCCGCACCGTAATCAAGCCCGGCCTCTCTTCCTCCCGGATTGTTCTGTATAAGCTGGTTCTTTACAGACATCAGGCCTTCAGTCGTCGGTTCCCATGCTATGCTGCTCTCGCCTGTCCGCTGCTCTGAGATAGCCTTCCTGACAAGCTCCTCCCTGATTCCCTCATATCCAGGCCTCACCCTTACAGAGCCGACCGTGAGCGTATCCCCATCCGTGGAGATCTCTGCATAGCCATAGACAGCTCCTGTGTTCCTGTCGCCGGCATAGACGCGCCTCCGGCCATTCTCGTCCCTGGTCTCCGTATATAGCGCATTGGTATCAGGAGTACGGTAAATAGAGCCATCAGGCACAATGGATGTCTCTTCTCCTGTCTCAGGATCCGTTGTGTCGTATCTCTCTTCCTGGGCAAGCTCCATGTAGGCATTGACAGATCCGTCTGCCGATTTTCCGAATATTGCCTCTCTCTGCGCCTGTGCATTCCCATGGATAACAGCTCTGGCTGAATCGTAATCTTCTTTTGAGACATTCTCAGGCCGCCGGCTCTCTGTTCTCTCAAAGAAAACCTCTGCAGATGGAGAACGGTTGGCCTCTCTTCTTAGGTCGAATGAAAGCTGGCGATTGTTCATCATCGTGCCAGGAATGCCGGCAGCGCCATAGATGAGACCGACAAGCGTGCTCTCAAGCCCCGTCCGGAAGAAATCCGCAGCCATTTCCTTTGCTGAGATATCCGGCTCAATGCCTGCTGCCTTCTGATAGCCGGCAGTGAGAAGTGTTTCCGCAAGCTGCTGCGGAGCCTCCTGGAGGAATCCTTCATCAAGGCCGCCTGCAAGCCAGTCAAGACCGGCATACGCGATGTTCTCAAGAGTTCCCTGCACTCCCCTGTCTGTCAGCACCTTGGTGGCAAGATTGCTGAGACCGAAGCGCCTTGCGACAGAACCGGAGAATGCTGCACCAGCCCTGGAAGTGATGCCGTCGAACATCGTTTCCATGTAGCCGACAGCATTTCCGTAAAGGCCAGCGAATATGGAGGCCGTCTCCGGATTTCCCTGCAGGATATTCCCTTCCTCATCTGTCAGGTGCATGAGATTCCAGTACATCTCAGCTTCTGACAGCTGCCGGGATCTATCGAAGCCAGCTACAGTGCCCATGAATCCGGCATAGAGCGAAGCCGAGAAAGTCACAGCTGCGCCGGCGATAGGATTCACTGCAGCAATTGAGCCTACCATGGGTGCCATGGCAGCAGCGGTAGATACTGAAGCAAGGCCTGCCCTAGAGGCGATATTGAGCGTATAGCCCAGGGAGCCGATGACATCGCGCTTTACCTTGTCCCAGCCATTCTTGGGGATTCCGCCGCCCTTTGCATCGATGTCCGCATCCATTGCGAAGATCCGCTCCTCAAGCTGAAGGGCTTCAGGATCATTTCTCCCCTTCTTGTTCACGAGGTCCATCCACTGGCTCTTCAGGTCCAGTGAATCGAGTGTTTCAAAGGAGGCATCAACGAGCTGAGGGAGCGTGGCATCGCCAGCTTTGTACTCGGCGCCGGTGTAGTATTCCGCGATGGCATCGAGGTTGCTGTAGACGTCCGTGACAGGGAGGCCTGAACGCTTCGACAATGAAACCGAAGCCACGTAGCGGCCAGCAGCATCCACAGGATCAGCTGAAGCGGATACCATCCTCTCGAATGTTGTCCGCTCCTGCTCATTCAGGCTGTACCTGTCCCCGAACCACATGGAGAAGATCGTGCTGACTGTATCGATGTCCTGCTGCATTATGCCCCTGTATGGTGCGGCCTGATTGCCAGCTTCCGGATGAATGCCGGCGGTGTTATCCTGCTGCCTGGCTGATGGCACTTCAGGAACCGGAACAGATGAAGCTTTGCTCCTTTCCTCTGCCTGCTTGCTGGAATCATCATTGCTGTCATTCTGCTTCTCAGACTGAGGGAGCCTTATCCCCTTGCTGATTGTCTCTGCAGGATTCCTGTCCTTATATCCAGAACTCATCTGATAGAGATCTCCCTGAAGTGCTCCGAACTGCGGCATCAGTTATCCTCCTTGGTGTCCATAGCATTGATTTCCCTTGCAAAGATCTGCCATGCCTGCTTCAGCTCAGGATCATTCTTCACGAGGTTGATTGCATCTGTCTGTGAATAGTTGGCAGTCTCGAAAATGGCGGGGTCGATTGTCACCCCTGTAAGCTGGCGTCCTGCCCTTGTCGTCTCATATGCAGGCTTCACGTATCTGCCGATGGTGTTCGCATCAAGCCAGTTGTTATCAGGTATGCGGACTTCTCTCTCCTGCGGATTGACCAGAGAGACATTTCCGGAATCGGTGAAAGTCGCAAAGGCTGTCCAGGTCTCGCCATCCTTGGTTTCCTGGATCTCATTTGCCCTGACTCTGAATATCCTTCCATCAACGAACATCACAGGTGAAGCAATGGCTGTATTCCCGGAGTCACTGACCTCAGGCATTGAATGGATGTCCACCTTCGTTATGCTCATGCCATCCTGGTTCATGCCATGCAGAAGCAGCGATTCAAAGACATCCGTACGCCTGCGGAAATCCTCCTGCGCCTCAATGGAAAGGAACCTGTATTCAGGGAAGGCAGCAAGCTCTCCGGAGGCCAGGTAACGCGAGACAACACCGACTGTATTGCCATCCTCATCCTGAAGCCCGACTGGATCATACCCCGCTGAATGGTCAAGATAGATATAATTGCTCTCCCCTGCATTCACGATCTTGTTGTTGCTCTCAACTGCAGCCGTGACCGCCTTCTTCATCGTCACACCAGGCTCATCAAGAAGAGGTATATCGCTGAGGCCATCCGTCCCAAGAACCTCATTCTGCAGGATGAAAGCCTGGGTTGTCTGGTTCGCGTAATTGAAGATATCCTCCGGAGTTCCGACAGCCTTCGTGCCGTACTGGAAGATAGAATCTGCAATAGCGCCATTGGTCTGAGTCAGGACCTTATTCAGGAGCGCTAATTCCTCTGGAGATCGCTTGCTCGCCTGAGACTGGATGAGCTTCTCAGCTACCAGGAGCGATGTGACAGCACTCTCGATATCGCCCCGCAATGCCTGGGGAATATATCCCATCACCTTGTTCATCGCCACGGACTGTGCGGCGAGTATGCTCGCATCCGACTCTGGAAGCCCGATCTGCTTCCTTGCCGCAGCGGTCCTGTTCGTGACAGCCTGGAGATATTCCTCTCCGGTGTATGAACCGGATGTGAACAGATTCCAATCGGAATCAAGCCCATCCTCGAATGCCGTTATTACATCATTGTCTGCGCTTCTCACCTTCTCGGCAGATGTATCCAGAGCCTTCGCTGCGCTTTCCTCGATATCCTGCAGCTTGGCCTTGTACTGAGCGATTGCTGCTTCCTTCTCTTCTGGCATCCCGTAGAACCAGGAATCCATCCTGCCGCTTTCAAGCCAGTCAAGGGTCTCAGCATAAGCACTGTATCCGCCTGCAGCATCAGCTGAGAGCTGGTTTGATACCATGGTGCGGACAGCTGTCCTCTGCTGCCCCTGTGCGGCTCTCAGCATCGATGAGACCATGGATTTCGGGAGATTGTTTGCCTTGCCGATATCGTTGATCTCCTGCATTACTTCAGCAGGCGCTGTCCCCATATCAGTGAAGGCTTCTGCCATGATGTCCTCGGCCTGGGACACATATGCACCCTCCATCTGGCCGTAGGATGTCTGGGCCACGCCATAGATGCTGTTGCGCTGATCAGCAGACAGAAAAGACAGGGATTGGAGATATGAGTCAGCCGATGCCAGGCCTTCTGTCCTGGCTATCTGCACTGCTCTTTCCTTTGCGCCGGAATACCTGACCTGCTCAAGATACAGAGCGGCCTCTGTCTGCTTTCTCTTTTCGCTCCAGTCAGATCTGCCGGCGATATTCGCTATTCCCTGGTACATGACGCCAGGAGGAAGCGTTCCATTGTACTGAGCCCAGAGCTGGGAATCAGGCACTGCTGCTATCTGCTGGTTGGCACTGAACGCATTCTCGTAATCATAGTACGTCTGTTCGATGGACATGCCGGCCATCTCGCCGAACTTGGAGACATAGTATTGCGTGGCCTGCTTACGCATCGATTCCTTCGTTGTTGCCGAATAATCCGAGTTCTCGATGCGGTCAAGAAGCCCCTCATACCAGGTAGTGAAGCTTTCTCCTGGATCAAATGAATATGATCTGCTTTTACGTGCCGGAGAGCCTCCTGCAGAAACCGTTTCTGGATCAGCGCCGACGGAAGCACCCTGATTGCCTGCATCACCTGAAGGCGATTCATCTGATGGCTGCTCGTTCTCCTTGAATCCTGCTTCGCCTCCCCTGATGGCATCATCGGCGGCCTTATCACCTTCAGCAAGCCATTCTGCCATATCGACAGAAGCCTCCTCTGATTCAGATGCGGCTATAAGTTCCGAAAGCTTCATCCCTCCGGAGACTGCCGAACTGAACAGCGACGAAGCTTTGCTGATGAAGTTTCCGATTGATTCTGTGTCCAGTATGCTCCGGCGCTCAGCCTCTCTACGCTGGATTCCACGCCGTGCCAGAACAGTGCTGTTCTCTGTGCTTGATCTGATGTTCTTCACGCTGGCACGCTGCTGTGCGGCCTGCGTATTCGATGAAAGCGATCCGTAGTATGCGCTCCTGTCGCGCCTTTCAAACATTGCCATATTCCAATCAGCTCCAGGTGGTCTTCTTCGTATTCGTTGACGTCCTTCAGCACTGAGTCCTTGTTTGCAAGGATCCTGTCCGCAGAGGCCTGCAGATCACTGATGTTCTCCAGCATTGCCTGAAGGTTCTTCTCGTAATTGGAAAGCGTGTCATCATAATCCTCGAGGAACTGCTCATTCTCCTTGGCGACGTCTGCAGCCTGATCCCGGAAGGAATCAAAGGCAAGCTTCGCTGCAGCTCTCTCTGTATTCAGCTTCGCGATGTTGTTCCTTACCGTGGTTCTGCTTGCAAGAAGCGACTTGGCATATGAACCAATCATCCCTTCCCCTGATCTGCCCTGGACGGAAGTCCCCTCTGCGGACTCATTGAACTTCATATCATCGCCGACAAAAGCCCTGATTGCATTGCGGGAGCGTCTGGCAGCTGAATTGAATGCACCCACGACAGATCCGGTTGCAGAGGCATAGATATTGACAATGGCCTGATCATTCCTTTTCTCCGTGTACTCGCTGAATCCGGAGGTTATGAGAGAGTCAAGCTCAAGCGCTGAGGAATCCCGGTAGGCAGCAAGGTCCTTCTCCGCGCTCTCAAGATTCGCAGAGTTTATCTGATCCTGCTGCAGAAGGAGATTGTCTTCATCCCCTTCCCCTTCAAGCATCTGACGGTAATCCTCAAGCCAGTCCTCTGATTCGGTCTTCTGCTGGGTGAGATCTTCAATCTGCCCTCTGTATTTATCCGCCTCATTCTGGTAGCCGATCAGCTGCCCCTGGATGTTGTTAAGCTGCTCATCATATGATTCAAGCAGGTCTATGTCATCGAGATAGGCATTGTAGTCATCCTCCAGCTTGCCGTATCCGGACATATGGTTCTCACTGATACCGAATGAAAGGATTCCTGTTAGAACACGCTGCCATTCAGGCTGGCTATATGCTCCATCATTCTTGTTTGAAGAAACCCTGAGTGCCATCATACCTCCTGGATAGAATGCTCAACGATGAACGCGCAGATGCTCAGAGGGTACGGATCCTCCGAAAATACGATGACCCTGTCGTCGCTGACATTGGGACTCTTGAATGCTGTACTGATATCACCGGTGAAGAGCTCTGCCATTTCCCCGTATCTGAATTCGCCGTAACGCCTATAAAGAAGCTGGGTTGCCCCTTCACCTATCCGGCTTCTATCAAAAGCCCCTGAAGATGTACTGGGGCGCATGTTCACTTTTCCGCCCAGTGAGAGATTCAGCCTGAACGATATGTCCTTTATGACTCTCAGCGTACTCTGGCTTGTGCCATTGGCCGGAAGCTCAGAACGGAGAGTGCCTATGATGCTCATGTACCTGAGCCCTGCTGTGATCACGGAGGACTCCCTGGCTTCATCCCTGAACCTGTCATCGAGCACCAGATAGCCATCGGCATCCGCAGTGCCAGTGAAAGATGCTGAATACCGCTTCGAGGAAGACTCATCTTGCGACCTGACAGTCTCCACTTCCCTTCCGCCGAGAGCCGGGAGACATATCCGTCCCTGCTCGTCAACTTCAGGCGAAGAGGTGTAGCAGTCCAGGAAAGGCACTGCATAGACAGAATCCCCTGGAACCATTTCCAGCGTCTCAACAAGGGCCTTCCCTTCTCTGTCCATGACCAGGAACAGCGTTGCATATCTGTTCACATCGCTCTCCATGGCCTCTATCCACAGCGGATGATCGGTGCCTGTGAACTTCATTACTGACCATGCGATCATGCCTCCCTGATCAGAGAAGCTGCAAGCGAGAAGCTGTCCGTCATTCGTCAGAACCCAGACGACAGCGGGACTTCCCTCTGTCAGGCAGATTGTCCTGATTCCTGCCCGGAGATAATTAGCTACCGGCCTGCTTATGTCGATGCCGGTGTACGATGAATACTGCTGACTGTAGTTCATGCACATGAGGCTGTGACCGCCTATGCCGGCAAAGAAGACATATGAGTTGTATGCGACAGCCTTGGATCCGGAAGCACCGAGGGCAACAGCCTGGGAAAGAGAGAATGTGCTCACACCCTCTGCAGGAACCGCTGAAAGCGCAGCGCCTCCGGCGTACTGATAGATAGACATGCCGGCACCGATGAGGATTGCCTGGTGCGACAGTGCCCAGCGTATCCTTGTGCCGTACATATCAGAGGACTGGTACGCTATGGCGCAGTCGGCCGCGGTCATCTCCTCTTCCGATGGAGTCTCCTCTGTCTCAAGCTTCAGAGCGTGCCATTCCTCCAGTGTGAAATCGTTATAGCGGTATTCCCCAGTAGCGGCATCCATCGTTCGGGAAGCCCAGATCATCAGAGGATCATTGTCCGTGGACATCAGGAACCAGCGTCCGCCATAGAAGAGCTGCAGAGAAGGATAATCCCCTTCCTTGTCGAAAGTCTTTGCAACGGTCCAGTCATCTCCGTCTGCCAGGGTCTCTGGCTTAGGTATGGCCTGTACGAAGCTTATCTCCTCCGGTGCAGATAACGTCAGAAGTCCATCTTCGGCAGCGGGGTCTGTCACTGCCATCCTGGCAGGCTTGTGGTTCCTGTGGACGATGTAAAGCGTGCCCATGTTGGAGACAACGGAAAGGGTCTTCAGCTCTGCTGCAAGGTACGGGGTAACGACTTCATTGCTTGCGGGTCTTCCATCCCTGTCGATGAGACGGGCTCCTTTATCCCAGCACTCCAGCATATAGATCTCATCCTCATCCTTCCAGAAGCGGAAGAACACGGAACAAGAAGACTTGGCCATGGTTCCGAATTTTGTCCCGTAGCGGCGGAATACGCACGTGCTGTCATATAGCACATTCTCCGCTATAGACAATCCTGCTGAGTATGCTGATGAGCCTACCGCGCCTTCCTGGATCGGAGACAGCAATCCTCCGATAAAGCTGTTCTGTATAGTCCGATACGGAGTCGCCATCAGTATTCTCCTCCATCCGTCCAGAAGCCTGTTCCTCTGTTCTCCTGATAGCGGCCGGCAGAAGCAAGTGATATGGCATTGCTGAGCTGTGTCTGGTACTCGCTCCTGAGCATAGCGGCGAGATTGTCATCATGGGCGACAGGCGACGCAAGGAGAGAAGCCAGACGGTATGTCACAAGCGACTTTGCATAAGAAGGCATATTGTCCGGGGTCTCCGGCAGCTTCACGTACTTCACGATGACCCTTGAGGCATCGGTGCATATGCAGCCCTCTGAAAGCTCCCATTCCATATCCTCGGGGATCGTAGATACCTTGATTATCCTGGCTGCATTCTCTGGCCGGGCATATCTGTAGCGGTAGACAGGATGAGTACTGCTGAGCCTCGGGACTTCCTCCGTGTCCGCAAGATCGTAGAAATCAACAGTGCTGTAGACATCCTCTACAGCAACAGGAAGAAGCGTCTCAACATAGCTCGCTTCCATGGATCCATCCTGCATCTTCTGCATCAGATGAGAAGACACCATCGATAACGCTGCATTGGCTATGTTCAGCCATTCCTTTCCGTACTGCATTGCCGTCCTTTTCCAGAAAGCCGCCTTCCCCTATGCGGAGAAGACGGCCCGTGTGTTCAATCAATGCGGGTGTTTTCCGCGTATCAGATTCGATTCTGCAGATCCATCAGCCTGCAGACTTGCCGCCCACCTCTATGTGAGCAGTCACCTTCCCTGTCCCGGTACCTCCGACTCTCAGGAACTGCTTGCACGTCAGCGGAAGAGCAAGCTTCACGACATCCCCGTCTGCCATTGAAGCAATAGCAGGATAGTCATGAATCGAGGTTGTCGGATTGTCAGAAGCACCGGAATAAAGCGAGAGCTTCGCATTAGTCACGGCCCCATTTGCAGTAATGACAAGCACAGCTGGAAGAAGATTAGAAAGATCCTCTTCCTCCACCTTGAAGTCAACGTGATTGGCACTATACCCCGCTGTGCTCGAACCAAGCGTGATGAGCCCGAAATTAAGCGTTGCATCCATCATCTCAATGCCTCCTTACGCTACCGCAGCCTCATCAGAGGAGATTGAATCCATATCCATGATCGGGATCTGCAGGAACTGCGTGATAGGACCATATCCCTCGATATCGACGGTCTTGATGTTCGTAGCCTTATTGAGAAGAAGGATCTCGAAGAGGCTCTTGATGTCGGAATTGCAGTAGAAGTATCCAGTCCTTCCCTTGCCCGGCATCTTGTTCTTCGCCTTGATGATCGCGGCAAGGATAGCTGAGATATCCCCTTCCAGTGCATCGATGTTCGCAAAGCGCCAGAGAGCATTCTCAGAGCGGACAGAGAGGCCGAAGGTGATCTTGTAATCCCTTTCGAAAGCCCAGAACTTGCCGCTTCCATCCTGCGCGTCAGCCTCTACCATTCCCCTGTCGACAGAGGATATGCCAGGCGCTGTGTTCTTGGCGTAGAGAAGCCTTGTCCCGAGATTGCCCCATTCGATGAGGTACCCGGAAGAAAGGTTATCGGTTCCGCCCAGCGATACGACGTTAGTCATGGAG
>CALXKY010000003.1 GCA_944389055.1 uncultured Spirochaetaceae bacterium
GCCCGGAAGCGAGATGAGCGCATCCATGTCATCGGGAACCCTTCCATCCCACTTCTCCTCTATGATCTCCGCGATTCTCTTCAGCTGCTCACCCTTCCTGCGGTAGAAGCCTGCAGGCTTTATCGTCTCCCCGATCGTTTCCGGATCAAGCGAGGCCAGCGTTTCCATATCGGGGGCTATCGCGAAAAGACGTTCGGAAGCCTTCATCGTCACATCGTCCTTCGTCCTGAGGCTTATGACCGTGGATACAAGCACACGGTACGGATCGCTGTCCTTCTCCGCTATGAGGCTGACAGAGGGCAGCGGTGAACCCAGCGCTGCAAGCTCAGCGCTGAACGAGCTGAATATACCATCTACATATTTCTCATCAAGCATTTCGGTTGTCGTTGACCAAATCGCAGGGAAAAGCTAGCGTTTTCCGTATGATTGTCATCCTCAAGCAGGGTATTACACCCCAGGAAAAAGATAAAGTAAGATCCTTCCTTTCAGAGAACGGATTCATCGTCAAGGAAATCGTCGGACAGCAGGACACCGTATTCGGTGCTGTCGGAAAGGTTTCCATAGACCCGCGCACCGTCGAGCTCCTGCCTGGCGTAAGTTCCGTAGTCCCTATCTCCAAGCCCTACAAGCTCGCCTCCAGGGAGATGAAGAAGGAAGATACGATCGTGCAGGTCGGCAAGGTGAAGATAGGCGGCAACCGTGTTGCTGTCATTGCCGGCCCATGCGCAGTTGAGAACTATGACCAGGTGATGAGCATCGCTGAATCCATCCGTGAAGCCGGTGCCGTCATGCTCCGCGGCGGTGCATTCAAGCCACGTACGAGCCCGTATGCTTTCCAGGGTCTTGGAGAGGAAGGCCTGAAGCTCCTGAGGAAGGCCGGCGATGCCTTCGATATGCCTATAACCTCCGAGGTCGTCTCTCCGCGCGATGTGCAGATGATGGCTGGTTATGTCGATATGTTCCAGATCGGTGCGAGGAATATGCAGAATTTCGAGCTTCTGAAGGAAGTCGGCAAGACAGGCATGCCAGTGCTCCTCAAGCGCGGTCTTTCCGCAACGATAGAGGAATGGCTCATGGCTGCAGAGTATCTGATGGCTTCCGGTACGGATCAGGTCGTTCTCTGCGAGCGCGGCATCAGGACATTCGAGAAAGCTACGAGGAATACCCTTGACTGCTCTGCTATCCCGGTGGTCCAGAAGCTCACGCATCTGCCTGTGATCGGGGACCCTTCACATGCTACAGGCATCCGCGACATGGTTGCTCCGATGAGCCTTGCCATCGTCGCATCCGGTGCTTCCGGCGTGATCGTTGAAGTCCATAACTGCCCGGAGAAGGCGCTTTCCGATGGTCCGCAGTCGCTTTATCCATCGCAGTTCTCGAAGCTTGTCCGCGATATCCAGGCGCTCTGCCCCGTTGTCGGCAAGAGTCTTGAGAAGATCCCGCGCGTCCTTCCGGAGAGCATGAAGGCCAGAAGCGAGGAGACAGGGAAGGCTGCCACGGATTCCATCGTTGTCGCATTCCAGGGCGTCAGAGGCGCATTCTCGGAGCTTGCTGCCCGCCGCTCCTTCGATGAGAGCGCCCAGATGCTTGCCTGCCATTCATTCTCCGATGCCTTCGATGCCGTCTCATCCGGCAAAGCGAAGTATGCCGTCCTCCCTGTCGAGAATACGCTCGGCGGAACGGTCTACGACAACCTCGATCTTCTTGCGATCCATCCTGAACTCACGGTTGTCGGAGAGCAGCAGGTGAGGGTCATGCATAATCTCATCGTCGTTCCCGGAACGAGGATGGAGGATATCAGGAAGGTGTATTCGCATCCGCAGGGACTCCAGCAGTGCCGGGCATTCCTCGACAGGGAGCTTCCCGATGCGGAACGTGTTCCGTTCTTCGATACAGCCGGAGCTGTCGAGTACATAGCCGGCCTTGGGGATAAGTCCGTTGCCGCGATAGCAGGTTCGCCTGCAGCCCATTACTACGGCATGGAGGTCCTCAGGCAGGGAATCGAGACGGATGCATCGAACTATACCAGGTTCTATATCCTTGCCAGAGAGGAGAATGCTGCTGTGTTCCGCTCGCAGGCAAAGCCGGATAAGGCGGCTCTTTCGTTCTCGGTATCCGATGAGCCTGGTGCGCTTATGGATATCCTGAAGATGATAGCCGATGAAGGCATCAATATGACGAAGCTCGAATCGAGACCGATACCTGGCAAGCCATGGGAATATCTCTTCTTCGTGGAGCTCCAGCTCCCTGAGGACATTGCCCGCTTCGATGAGCTTGCCAGCAGGCTGAAGGAGAAGGCTGTTTCCTCGAGGATCCTCGGGGTATACACCTCTGTGATCTGATGGATACGCGGCCGTACGAGGATTCGATGCTCTTCATGGGGATTCTCTCTTCAAGGGGATTCCCCAGTACTCTGCGAGAGCGCCTTGAATCGCTTTTCGGTCCTATCGACATGGTTTCGGATCGCATTCCGTTCACATTCACCGATTATTACAGCTCTGAGATGGGGGAAGGAATCGAGCGTTTTCTCATCTCATTCAGCCGCCTGCTCCCTCCAGATAGGCTTGCAGCGGTGAAGACGGAGACGAATCTGATCGAGATGGAGTATGCCGAGGAAGGAAAGCGCCGGATAAATCTCGATCCCGGCCTAATTACCGAGAGCAGCATCATCCTCGCCACCACGAAGAACCGTGCGCATCGCATAGCCATAGGCATGTCGATGTATGCCGAGGTGACGCTTATCTACCACAGGAGCGGATTCGAGGCGTTCCCGTGGACTTATCAGGATTACCGCTCGCCGGAGATGCAGGAAGTGCTCAGGGAAATGAGAAAGCATTATCTTGTGCTCAGAAAGGAAGGACAGCGCGTATAGTCCCATATGAGGAAATACGCACTGATAATTGCAGCGGCAGCGCTTGCCGCATCCTGCACATTCCCGCACCCTGTATCCGTGGAGCTCATCATTCCCGAAGAGCATCCATTCGAAGCGGCATTTTCAGAGACGATGTGGTTCACGCTCTCGTATTTCGATGGAAAGGAGATCATCGAGAAGCATGTTCCGAAGGGCAGGAGGAGAATCCGGGTTGCTGTCCGCTCCGGATCGCTCTCGGTCTTCTCCCTGCGTCCTCTCGGGGAGCTTGGCGCTCTCGGAGGATTCTTCGAGCCAGGCGATGACCGCTCAGTCATGATGCTCGGCGAATACGGATCATTTGCGGAGATGCTTCTCCGCGCCGCTTCTTTCAGGCCGGAAGCTGTGGGGAGGCTGTCGATGGAATCCGTCCTTGACGCATGCCCGGATCTTCAGGCAGCGGATGAGATATCCTTCATGGAGGATATCTTCAACGGAACGCTTTCCTATGGCATCACTGAGAATGAGGAGATTCCATTCACCATCGATTCCCTTGCCTCCGGATCCTGGATTCCGGAACGCTATGACCTGCAGCCCATTGATGTACCGTTCAGCGGACGTCCGCAGCAGATGCTTCTGTATCCAGGGGTATACAGATACGCAGAAGCATCAAGGAATCTTCTTCTGATCCTCTCTGTCTCAGAGGATGGAAGCATCTCGCATATGATCACCGCGATGCCCTCATGGTAGGCACCTGATGTGGAGATGTCATTCCATTCTGTGCTAGACTTCCCGTATGGAATCCCTCAGAGATCTCTACAGGATCGGTTACGGTCCTTCTTCATCACATACAATGGGCCCGCGTGCTGCAACTGAGATGTTCATCGCCTCACATCCCGGAGCAAGGAAGGTGAGAGCAGAGCTCTATGGATCGCTGGCTGCTACGGGCAAGGGGCATCTTACGGATAAAGCCATCAGGGATGTTCTTGCATCCAACGGAATCGAGGCGGAGATTTTCTGGTTTCCGGATGTCGAGAAGCCTCTGCATCCCAATGCGCTTACGCTCATTGAGACAGAGCCTGAAGTGCATTCAGATACCTATTATTCCGTCGGAGGAGGCAAGGTTGTCAGGGAAGGCGATGAGGACAGCGGACGCCCCGATCCCTATCCTGATGACAGAATCGGTACGATGAAGCGGCTTCTGGACTATTGTGATAAGAACGGATACCAGATATGGGAAGCCGCTATCGAGTTCGAGGGAGAGGCTATCCTCAGCTATATGGGTGAGGTCTGGCAGGTGATGAAGGATTCGATCAGCCGCGGACTTGAGGCAGAAGGCGTGCTCCCCGGTGGGCTGCACCTTCAGCGTAAGGCATGCCAGGCATACGCCAAGGCGAAGGATTTCACCGGGCCTCTGGGCAATTCCGCCAAAGCTTTCGCATATGCCCTTGCGGTCTCGGAGGAGAATGCAGGAGGAGGGAAGATCGTGACAGCTCCTACATGCGGCAGCTGCGGAGTGCTTCCCGGTGTGCTTTATCATCTGATGAACGAGTATGAGATACCTGAGATCCGCGTGCTCCGCGCTCTGCTCACGGCAGGAATGATCGGAAGCCTTGTGAAATCCAATGGATCGATATCAGGGGCGGAAGTCGGCTGCCAGGGAGAGGTCGGCGTTGCATGCGCCATGGCGGGAGCTGCGGCAGCCCAGCTCACAGGCGGAACGATCAGGCAGATCGAATATGCCGCCGAGATGGGGCTTGAGCATCATCTCGGTCTTACCTGCGATCCCTTGATGGGCCTTGTCCAGATACCATGCATCGAACGCAATGCCATGGCATGCATGAGGGCTATCGACCATGCTTCATATGCGCTCATGGGCGATGGGACGCATAAGATCTCATTCGATGATGTAGTCGAGGTCATGATGGAGACAGGCCACGCGCTGCCGTCTCTCTACAGGGAGACGTCGATGGGAGGGCTCGCCCGCATTCACGAGCTGTAGGGGAGCATGTGCCCGTGCGTAAGGGCAAGCAGTACGGTCTTCTTTTCCGTTATCCTCGCAATGAGCCTGTAGTCGCCGATCCTGTACTGCCAGCGCTTCGTTCCACCGAGCGTGCGTCCGATGCTCCGCGGATTCTCAAGAGGCAGGAGATGCTTCAGCATCCAGCCTTTCAGGAGCGAAGCCGTTACGGGGTCGAGTGCTGCGATCTCGCGCTGTACCCTCTCTGAAAGCTCAAACCTTGCCATCGGTTTCCTCCAGCGGGATGGTTGCAGGGTTTTCCCTGTATTCTGCCAGCGCGGCCCTGTAGATCTGGGCATCATATTCTGCCTCGATACGCTGCAGCACCGTCTGCCTTATCATTTCGGATAGATTCATGCTGTTCAGTTCCGCATATTTCCTGAAGAGAACCGCATCTTCTTCCGGGAGCCTTAGTGAGATTATCATAGGCGCCTCCTTTGTAAATCATCGTAATACATTATCCTTGAGGAATCAATCAGACATGCATGATGCGAGCTGGAGGCATATTGTGGGAGTGAGGGATGCAATGGAATTTTACATACAGGCAAAGATGATTTCATGGCATCATGCAAGACTTCCAGGAAAGGAGATTTCTCTATGATGATGAAACTGAAGAGAACCGCAGCCGTTGCTCTCTGTCTTGCATCGGCGCTTTCCGTTCCCGCTGCTGTCGTGACGGAAGGTTTTGAGAACGGAAGATCCGCAGCTGATATTTCTCTGATTGCGCACTATTCGAGCGGCGAGACGAATACCGATGGCGGTGTGATGGAAATCGTGGATTACAATCCTGCGAATGGCTTTGCGTATGCCGTCAATGGCCAGAGCGGTGTTCTTGCTGCTATAAGCACTGATGGAAGCAGCACCCTCAGTGCTTTCCGGATCGATATCAGGAGCCTTGTGCAGGATGAAGGCTTTGTTTATGGGGATATGACGAGTGTTGCTGTTTCGCCGGATGGGTCAAAGCTTGCCGTCGCGTTGCAGGATGAGCGATATGATGAAGCTGGACGCATCGCGCTCTTTGAATGCCTTGATGATGGATCATTAAGGCTGGAGTCTGTGTACGCTGCCGGTATACAGCCAGACATGATTGTTTTCTCCCCGGATAAGCGGTATGTGCTCACTGCAGATGAGGGTGAACCGAGAGAGGGGTATGAAGCAGAAGATCCGGAGGGAACCGTTACCGTTGTTTCGCTTGAATGCGGTTTTTCCGTTTCCATCGGATTCGGAGCCTTCGATAATCCGCTTAGCATGAAGCTTCTTGCTGAAAGCGGCGTTCTCATGCAGAAGGGGACACTGCCTTCGCGTGATTTCGAGCCCGAGTACATAGCCGTTTCCGGAAACAATGCATATGTTACGCTTCAGGAAGCCAATGCCATTGCCGTGCTTGATCTCGGAAACATGGTCTTCTCTGATATCTTCAGCGCAGGATTCGAGGATTACTCATCCGTTGCCGTGGATATCGACAAGAAGGATGAAGCATATAGGCCGAGGACTTATGAGAATCTCCTGGGCGTCAGGATGCCTGATGGGATTGCGGCTTTCACGGCAGGTGGAGAGACTTATCTTGTGACCGCGAACGAAGGCGATGCGCGCGAGTGGGGAGAATACCTTAACGAGGATGAGAGGGATTTCGGTGATGGCGATACATCACCCAGCGGAAGGATCACCGCAGAGGATACGGGCCTTGAAGGAAAGGTCGTCTTCCTTTCGTCCGATGATTATCTCGGTACAGATTCTGATACGGATTACCTCTTCGGTGGAAGAAGCCTTTCTGTTTTCAGAGTCGCTGATGATGGTCTTGAAGAGGTGTTCACAAGCGGAGACGATGCAGAGCGCCTTACATATGGCTATCTTCCTGAGTACTACAATGCCTCGAATGACAATGCGGTCATGGATGACAGATCAGGCAAGAAGGGACCTGAGGCAGAAGCCGTGACCGTAGGCGGGATTGATGGAAGGATTTATGCATTCCTTGCTCTTGAGCGTACTGGCGGCATCATGGTGTATGATGTCACTGATCCGGAGAGCATCCAGTATGTGAACTACATCAATACCCGCGACTTCGAGACAATTATACCTGGTACTGAGGAATACGATGATGGCGAGCTTGATAAGTGGGTGACAGGAGGCGATGTTGCTCCGGAAGGGCTGAAGTTCGTTCCTGCTGCAGTCAGTCCGACGGGAGAACCCCTTCTCATTGCAGCTTTTGAGGTTTCTGGTACAGTAGCTGTATACAGTCTGGGCTGAAAACGGCGTAGAGATCAGCGACTCTTCTGAGGCAATGTCAAAAAGACCCGCCAGGCAGCAGCCGGACGGGTCTATCTCCGATCAGACGGATGATTATTTCACGACGATGTTCACGAGCTTTCCGGGAACGACGATCTCCTTCACGACAGTCTTGCCATCGATCCAGCCCTGGATCTTCTCGTTAGCCTTCGCTGAGCTGAGCATCTCATCCTTTGAGGCTGAGCGCGGAAGCTGCATCTTCGCCCTGACCTTGCCGTTGACCTGAACGACGATCTCGATCTCGTCATCGATGGTCTTCGACTCGTCGTACTCAGGCCACTTCTCCTTCGATACCGATGGCTCGTGGCCAAGCATTACCCAGAGCTCCTCTGCGAGATGAGGTGTGTACGGGGAGAGCAGAAGCGTCAGCGTTTCGAGGGCTTTCTTCGGAATCGTATCAAGTCTGTTGAGCTCGTTTACGAATACCATCATCTGGCTGATGGCTGTATTGAAGGCAAGTGTCTCCGTGTCCTCTGTGACTTTCTTGACTGTCTTGTTGAGAAGCTTGTCGAGATCCGCGGAGAGCGCTGTATCCTCGATCTTCTTCTCGGTAGCGATGCGCCAGATGCGGTCAAGGAAGCGGTAGACGCCGATGAAGCCATTCGTTGCCCATGGCTTTGATTCCCTGAGCGGGCCCATGAACATCTCATACATCCTCACGCTGTCAGCACCGTAGTTCTTGATGAAATCATCGGGATTGATGACATTCTTGAGCGATTTGGACATCTTTGCGATGACCTGGGTGAGCTCTTCTCCGGTTTCCTTGTCGAAGTACTTCCCATCCTTCTCCTCCACAAGATCCGTCGGGACGAGGCTCTTGTTCGCCTTCTGATAAGCGAATGATGTGATCATTCCCTGGTTCACGAGCGCATGGAACGGCTCATCCGTTGAGACAAGCCCGAGATCATAGAGAACCTTGTGCCAGAACCTGGAGTAGAGGAGGTGGAGAACAGCATGCTCTGCGCCGCCGACATAGAGATCGACAGGCATCCAGTACTTCTCCTTCTCAGGATCGACGAATGCTTTATCATTCTTCGGATCTATATATCTGAGGTAATACCAGCATGAGCCAGCCCACTGCGGCATCGTATTGGTTTCCCTCTTTGCATCGCCGCCGCACTTCGGGCATCTGCAGTTCACCCAGCTGTCAACATTGGCAAGCGGTGATTCACCTGTTCCCGTCGGTTCGTACTTGTCGACTTCCGGCAGCCTGAGCGGAAGCTCTTCCTCCGGGACAAGCACTGTGCCGCACTTCGGGCAGTGGATGAGTGGAATCGGCTCTCCCCAGTATCTCTGGCGGGAGAAGACCCAGTCGCGGAGCTTGTAGTTCACGGCCTTGTGGCCATAGCCGTTCTTCTCGAGGAGCTCAAGCATCTTATTTATGGCATCTTCCTTGTTCAGGCCATCGAGCCATTCGGAATTGACGTGGATGCCATCCTCCGTCCATGCTTCCTCCTGGACATCGACCTTGCCTTTGAGAACCTCTATGATCGGGAGGCCGAACTTCTTGGCGAATTCCCAGTCCCTTGTGTCATGGGCGGGAACAGCCATGATGGCACCTGTTCCGTAGCTGATGAGCACGTAGTCGGCAATCCAGATGGGAATCCTCTTCCCGTTTACGGGATTGATCGCATAGGATCCTGAGAATACACCGGTCTTTTCCTTCGCGAGATCAGTCCTTTCGAGATCTGATTTGTGCTTGACCTCGTCGAGGTATTTCCCGACAGCTTCCTTCTGCTCCGGAGTGGTAAGCTTCTCCACCAGCGGATGCTCGGGCGCGATGACCATGTATGTAGCGCCGAAGAGCGTATCGCAGCGTGTTGTATAGACTTCGAGCTTGTCGCCAGTGCTTTCGACTGTGAAGAATACCGCTGCACCCTCGGATCTTCCGATCCAGTTGCGCTGCATCGACTTCACTGATTCCGGCCAGTCCAGCTCATCAAGACCTTCGAGGAGCTTGTCGGCATAAGCTGTGATGCGGAGCATCCACTGCCTGATGTTCTTTTTCTCCACCTTCTCGCCGCAGCGCTCGCATCTGCCTTCCTTGACCTCTTCGTTCGCAAGTCCGGTCTTGCAGCTGGGGCACCAGTTGATCGGTGTGACAGCCTCATAGGCAAGTCCCTTCTCATAGAGCTTCTCGAAGATCCACTGCGTCCAGTGGTAGTAATCCGGCTCGCATGTAGAGACTTCCCTGTCCCAGTCATAGGAGAATCCCAGGCTCTTTATCTGGCGGCGGAATGTATCGATGTTCTTCTTCGTGGTCTCCCAGGGATGCGTTCCGGTCTTGATCGCATAGTTCTCTGCGGGAAGCCCGAATGAGTCGAATCCCATCGGATGGAGGACATTGTATCCCTTCATCCTCAGATACCTTGAGTAGATGTCTGTCGCTGTATAACCCTCTGGATGGCCTACATGGAGGCCGGCTCCTGATGGATAAGGGAACATATCGAGGACGTATTTCCTCTTCTCCTTGGGAAATGATTCGTCTTCCTCTGCGCGGAAGGTCCTGTGCTCTTCCCAGTACTGCTGCCATTTAGGCTCTATCTCATTGAATGGATACCTGCTCATACGGCAGAGGATATCACTAAAGGGGAGAGAAGGCTATATCGCGCGGGGCCGGGTGGCGCATCAGGCGCATGAGGATTATCATCACGGTATGAAGAAACCGCTCATAGGAATCGCCGGGAATATCCTTGTCATGGAAACCGGCAGCATGCCAGGTCTCATGAGGGACTATGTCAATCATGATTACTCCGTATCCGTCATCAGAGCAGGGGGAATCCCGATCATCATACCGCCCCTTAGCGATAGAGAGGATATCCTCTCCGTTCTTCAGCACATCGATGGCCTCATCCTTTCCGGAGGCTATGATATCGCTCCGGATCTCTATGGGGAGGAGCCCCAGCTGGGACTGGGCTTTACGATGCGGATAGTCGATCTCTTCTATATTGAGATGATACAGGAGGCGCTTGCAATGAGGCTTCCGATGCTCGGCATCTGCAAAGGCATGCAGGCGATGAACGTCGCATCCGGAGGAACGCTCTGCCAGGACATCCATCGCATGAGCGGTGTTCTGCAGCATGAGCAGAAAGCCCCTCGGCAGTTCCCGTCTCATTCCGTTTCCATTGCTCCCGGAACACAGCTGCATCGTCTCTTCGGTCCATCCCTCATGGTGAACAGCTTCCATCATCAGGCGGTGAAGGAACCGGCCCCGGGATTTATTGTCGCAGCCACAGCTCCTGATGGTATTCCGGAAGCGATCGAGAGCAGCAGGTCTTTCGCTCTCGGTGTCCAGTGGCATCCGGAGATGATGGTGCAGAGCGGCGATGATACGATGCTTCCTGTCTTCCAGTCTCTCATTGATAATTGTTAGAATAATAACATCTGAGTTTTTATCATAACATATTGACACCTTTTTAACTTTGTCGGTATTATCCAGCTAAGATTAGACAGGAGGTCTTGAAATGAGACTCAGGAAAATTGCTGCTGTTGCTGTTATGATCATGCTTTCCGCCGCCGCAGTCTTTGCAGGTGGCAGCTCGGAGGAAGAGGCTGCATCCGCATCCGGACGCCCGGTTCTCCGCGTTGCCATGGAGTGCGGCTATGCACCATACAACTGGACACAGACCACCGACGCGAATGGTGCTGTGCCTATCGCTGATTCCAATGACTATGCCAATGGCTATGATGTCATGATGGCGAAGTACATCGCGGATGCCCTCGATATGGATCTCCAGATCGTCAAGCTTGACTGGGATTCGCTTGTTCCTGCAGTGCAGTCCGGAATCGTTGACTGCGTAATTGCCGGCCAGTCGATTACATCGGCACGTCTCCAGATGGTCGATTTCTCCGATCCGTACTACTATGCCTCGATCGTCTGCCTCGTCAAGAAGGATAGCCCATATGCTGATGCACAGGGCGTACAGGATCTCAGGGGCGTCACATGCACAAGCCAGATGAATACCGTATGGTATGATGTCTGTCTCCCGCAGATTCCGGATGCGAACATCCTTCCTGCTCAGGACAGCGCTCCGGCAATGCTCGTGGCTCTCAATGCTGACAGAGTCGATCTCATCTGCACCGATATGCCTACGGCTACAGCCGCGACTGTTGCTTATCCTGATATGAAGCTCCTTGATTTCTCCGGCACCGATGATGACTTCCAGGTCAGCCAGGAGGAGATCAATATCGGAATATCCATCAGAAAGGGCAATACGGAGCTCAAGGACAAGATCAATTCCGTGCTCGCGACGCTTACGACCGATGATTACAACGAGATGATGAACGAGGCTATCGCGGTACAGCCGCTTGCCCAGTGACCGGTGGTGAGATGACAATCGCTGAAATGAATTTCTTCCAGAGGATGATATACATCATCCAGGATTATGGCGGCTCCCTTCTGAAGGGAGCTGCAACTACGATGGTCATCGCCATCGTATGTACGCTTCTCGGCTGCGTGATCGGTTTCGCCGTCGGCCTTGTCCAGACCATAGAGCCACATAAGAAGGATGGGATCATCAGGAGGGGGATCCTCCGCGTGGTGAAGTTCATCCTCACCGCGTATGTAGAGGTCTTCAGGGGCACGCCGATGATGCTTCAGGCTGCATTCATCTATTATGGCACCAGCCAGCTTTTCGGCATCAATCTCGGCATGTGGAGCGCTGCCATCATAATCGTATCGATCAATACCGGAGCGTACATGGCGGAGACGGTCAGGGGAGGCATCCTTTCCGTTGATCCCGGCCAGAAGGAAGGCGCAAGGGCGATCGGCATGTCTCAGCCGCAGACGATGCTCCTTGTCGTGCTGCCGCAGGCACTGAGGAACATCATGCCACAGATAGGCAACAACCTGATCATCAACATAAAGGATACCTGCGTCCTCTCCATCATAGGGACTGTCGAGCTCTTCTTCACGTTCCGCAGCATTTCCGGAGCTCTCTATATGTATTTCGAGGCCGCAACGGTCACGATGATCATCTACTTCGTCCTCACATTCGTCTGCTCCAGGCTTCTGAGATGGGCTGAGTCGAAGATGGACGGGCCATCGAATTTCGATCTCGCAACGACGGACACCCTTGCATTCACAAGCGGTCTGACGCGCTATGATTCGAAGAAAGGAGGGACGCACTGATGGATGAGATCCTCAGGATAGAGCACCTTGTGAAGACATTCGGGACCAACGAGGTTCTCAAGGATATAGATTTCACCGTCTCAAAGGGCGATGTGATAAGCATCATCGGGGCATCCGGCTCCGGGAAGTCCACGCTTCTGAGGTGCATCAACATGCTCGAGGATGCGACCGGAGGAAGGATCCTTTACCACGGCAAGGATATCCTTGCGGGAGAGGTGGACGAGGACAGGTACCGCACTAAGGTCGGTATGGTCTTCCAGTCGTTCAATCTTTTCAATAACTTCAGCGTCCTCGATAACTGCATCGTGGGCCAGACGCATGTGCTGAAAAGGAAGAAGGATGAGGCGGAAGCAAAGGCGATGGAGTACCTTTCGAAGGTCGGCATGAGCCAGTACATCAAGGCTAAGCCGAGGCAGCTTTCCGGCGGTCAGAAGCAGCGTGTCGCGATCGCGCGTGCGCTTGCGATGGATCCGGAGGTCCTGCTTTTCGATGAGCCTACGTCGGCACTGGATCCCGAGATGGTCGGAGAGGTTCTGGATGTCATGAAGTCGCTTGCTGAGGGCGGGATGACGATGCTTGTCGTCACGCATGAGATGGCTTTCGCCCGTGATGTCTCGAACCGTGTGATCTACATGGCAGATGGACGCATCGAGGAAGAGGGCAGCCCGCGGGAGATCTTCTATTCCCCGAAGAGCCCGAGGACGAAGGATTTCCTCTCGCGGTTCACATCGAACAAATGACAGATGACGCCCTGGAAACGGGGCGTTTGTCATTATTTGCAGATATCCTGAAATCTGTTTTATACTGTCTTATATGGCGTATGATGAGAAGAATATCAAATCGCTGTCTTCCCTTGAACATATAAGGCTCAGACCTGGAATGTACATCGGACGGCTGGGGAACGGCTCCCATCCGGATGACGGCATCTATATACTGCTGAAAGAAGTCGTAGACAATTCCATAGACGAGTTCATCATGAAGCATGGCTCACGCATCGAGGTGACTGTGCTCAACGGGAGCGTCTCCGTCCGCGACTACGGGCGTGGCATCCCACTTGGGAAGGTCGTCGAGTGCGTTTCAGTCATAAACACCGGCGCGAAGTATGACAGTGAGGCCTTCCAGTTCTCCGTCGGACTCAACGGAGTAGGAACGAAGGCTGTCAATGCGCTCTCTTCCGAGTTCTACGTGAAATCCATCAGGGAAGGGAAATTCGTCGAAGCCTGGTTCAGGAAGGGCAAGCTCAGGAAGAAGAACGACGGAGAGACGGAAGAGCAGGATGGCACATTCGTCTCATTCACGCCTGATAGCGAGATATTCCCCGATTACCAGTTCAATGATGAGTTCGTCTCCGACAGGCTCTGGAGCTACGCCTATCTCAATACCGGCCTCACGATAGAGTACAACAGGAAGATCATCAGGAGCCGCAGCGGACTGCTGGATCTTCTTTCCAAGGTCATCGGTGATGACGGGCTCTATCCTGCGATCCATTTCCGCAACGACCACCTTGAATTCGCATTCACCCATACCTCCGGATACGGCGAGAACTATTTCTCATACGTCAATGGCCAGAACACCGCTGATGGCGGTACGCATCTGGCGGCCTTCAAGGAAGGGGTGCTTAAGGGCATCAATGAGTTCTACCGCAAAAGCTGGCAGGCTCCGGAGATCAGGGATGGCATCGTCGCTGCCGTTGCGATAAAGATGCAGAATCCCGTATTTGAATCGCAGACGAAGAACAAGCTCGGATCGACCGAGGTCCGTGCCTGGATCGTGAATGAGGTCAAGGAAGCCGTGATGGATGCCCTGATGAAGGACAAGGCAAAGGCCCAGGGGCTCCAGGACAAGGTCTCGATGAATGAGAAGGTTCATAAGGAGGAGCAGGAGGTACGCAACAACTCCAAGGAGAGGGCGAAGAAGACCGCTGTGCACATTCCGAAGCTGCGCGACTGCCGCTATCATCTGAACAATGCGCCGGCAGCGCATCGCAAGGAGGCCGAGGAGTCCATGATATTCCTCACCGAGGGAGACAGCGCCGCAGGTACGCTCTCGAATATACGCGATGCCAATACGCAGGCAGTCTTCGCGCTCCGCGGCAAGCCGTTCAACGTCCAGGGCTATAAGCGCACCGAGCTCTATAAGCATGAGGAGCTTTATAATATCATGGTGGCTCTCGGCATCGAGAACGGCATCGATGATATACGCTATTCGAAAGTCGTCATCGCAACCGATGCCGATACCGATGGTTTCCATATCCGCATACTTCTCATGACATTCTTCCTCACGTATTTCGAGGAAGTCGTCACATCCGGCAAGCTCTTCATCCTTGAGACGCCGCTCTTCCGCGTGCGCAACAAGCAGGTTACGGAATACTGCTATACCGAAGCCGAGCGCGATGAGGCGATTAAGAGGATCCGGGGTGCCGAGGTCACGAGGTTCAAGGGGCTTGGCGAGATCAGCCCGAAGGAGTTCAGGCGCTTCATAAGCGAGGATATAAAGCTGCTTCCTGTCACGATCACTTCGATAAAGGATATCAGGGACAAGATGGAGTTCTATATGGGTGACAACACTCCCCAGAGAAGGGAGTTCATAATGGAGAATCTTCTGAATGTCTCAGGCTGATGGACTTTACAGGAACTACTTCCTCGAATACGCATCATATGTAGTCCGCGACAGGGCGATCCCTGATCTGATCGATGGCTTCAAACCTGTCCAGAGGCGTATCATGCACACGCTCTTCGAGATGGATGACGGCCGTTTCATGAAGGTCGCCAATGTCGTTGGTGCCGCGATGAAATACCACCCGCATGGCGACAGCTCGATCTATGAGGCCCTTGTGAATCTTGCCAATGCCGAGCTCTTCATCGAGAAGCAGGGAAACTACGGCAACTTCCTCACAGGGGATGGCGCGGCCGCGGCAAGGTACATCGAATGCCGACTGAAGCCATTCGCGAAGAAGGTGCTCTATAATCCGGAGATCACGGAATACGTCGATTCGTATGATGGCAGGAACAAGGAGCCTGTCGTTTTCCCGGCCAAGATCCCCGTGGTCGTCATCCAGGGAACGATGGGCATCGCCGTCGGCATGTCCACATCCATCCTTCCCCATAACATCCTCGAGGTGCTCGAGGCCGAGAAGAAGGCGCTCCGCGGTGAGAAATTCTCGATCTTCCCCGATTTCCCCGGCGGCGGAATCATGGATGTCTCCGAATACAGCGACGGCATGGGCAAGATCGCGGTCAGGGCGCGTCTCAATGCATCGGATCCGAAGAAGCTCATCATCGAGGAGCTTCCCTACGGTGTCACGAGCGATGCGATGATCGCCTCGATTGAGAAGGCAAATGCCACCGGCCGCCTCAAGATTGCTTCGATAAGCGATTATACGGCAGAGAAGGCACAGATCGAAATCTGCTGGCAGCGTGGTGTCTATTCCCAGGATATGGTCGATGTGCTCTATGCAGCAACCGACTGCGAGAAGAAGATATCCGTCAATCCGCTCGTAATCGTCGACGGGCTTCCCAAGGCAGTGCCCATCACGGAGATGATCCGCTTCCATGCACAGCATCTGATCGAGGTCCTCACAGCTGAGCTCGAGAATGACAGGAAGCACCTCCTTGAGCGCCTCAGGGCCAGGACGCTTGAACGCATCTTCATCGAGGAAAGGATCTATAAGAGAATCGAGACGGAGAAGACTGCAGAGGCTGTGAAAGCCACGATCATCGAGGGTTTCGTCCCGTTCTCCAGGGAGATCGGAGGGGAGGAGCTCAGCGATGATGATATCGACAGGCTTCTCAAGATCCCCATCAGGCGCATCTCGCTCTTCGATATCGAGAAGAACAAGGCGGAGATCTCTGAGATCCAGCATGAGATGAAGGAGATAGAGCATAATCTCTCGCATATAACCGAGTACGCGGAATCCTGCCTGACGGAGCTTGAAGGCATGCTGGACAAGGATGCCTATAAGAGGAAGACGGAGATCTCCTCCTTCGAGACGCTCAACGTGCGGCAGGTCGCTGTCCGCAACATGGATATACGCTACGATCAGGAGACAGGATACCTCGGAACGAACATAAAGACAGGGGAGTCCCTGCTGAAGGTAAGCCCTTATGACAAGGTCTTCTATATGAAGAACAACGGCGAGTACCGTGTCGTGGCTGTCCAGGACAAGGTCTTCGTTGGCACTGAGGGGCTTTTCTACATCAACTATGGCGACAAGGAGATCATCTCGAAGGAGATCTTCACCGTCATTTACCGTGACCGCATACGCGATAAGAATGTCTATCAGATCAAGAGGTTCAGGATCTCCTCCTTCACGACTGATAAAGTCTACTCCGTGATCTCCGGAGAGAAGGCGAAGGTGAAGAAGATGTCGCTCTGGCCGTCTGCGATCATATCCATGAAGTACAAGCCGGGCTATGGCTACAAGATCATGGATGATACCGCCCGCTTCTCTGATTTCCCGGTCTACAAGTCTCCGGCCGCCGCGGGCCAGAAGCTTACGGGAAAGGAGCTGCAGTCGCTTTCCATAAGGCAGACCAAGGATACTTCGACGAGCGCGGATAAGGCACAGCCTTCGCTTCTGGATGGGCTTGATGATGGCAATAGCTGACAGGATCCTCTATGAGGATAACCACCTGATTATCGTGAACAAGCTTCCCGGTGAGCTCGTTCAGGGTGATGAGACCGGGGACAGGACGCTTGCGGATGACGTCAAGGAGTACCTGAAGGTCAGGTACAATAAGCCAGGGAATGTCTTTCTGGGCATTCCCCATCGCCTTGACAGGCCGACATCGGGCATCGTTGTCTACTGCCGCACTGACAAGGCTCTCTCACGCATGACGGCGCTTTTCTGCACATCGGATGTGAAGAAGACATACTGGGCAATCGTCGACAGGAAGCCTGAGCGGAGCGAGGGAGAGCTTGTGCATTACATAACGAGGAACGCCGCCCAGAACAAGAGCATCGCCTCCCCGAAGGAGACGAAAGGCTCGAAGATCGCGAAGCTTTCCTACAGGACGCTGGCCTCTTCAGATAACTATCATCTCATTGAGATCGATCTCCATACGGGGCGCCATCATCAGATAAGGGCGCAGCTCGCTGCGATCGGCGTGCATATCAAAGGGGATCTGAAGTATGGGGCGCAGCGTTCGAATCCCGATGGCGGCATCTGCCTCCATGCGCGCCGCATCTCATTCACCCACCCGATAAGGAAGGAGAAGATCACGATCACGGCAGATCCTCCGCATTCTTCTCTCTGGGATTACTTCCTGTCCTCAATGAGCTGAACGGCGGATAGGAAGAGACGCAGCAAAGGAATCATGCTTCCTCACGGCAGCATTCTTCCAGGCATTCCTTTCGAGCTTTCTGCGCTCAGGATCCTCTCTGGAATACTTGCTGCCGATGGATTGTCCCGCAGGGATATCTTCATACCATACATATGTCCTTCGGTCTCTTCAGAGGAGGCAGCACAAGGCCGGCAAACTACGATGATCTTTTTCACTGACCAGTGCGTCTTGTACTGCCGCATGTTATGGCAATGAGAGTTTGTGCCGGTCTGGATTCTTCTGGAATCACGCCCTTAATCCGGGATGCTCGTTGATATAACTCCGCAATGCATCATTGATTCTTGTCTGATATCCTTTTCCTGTGGACTTGAAAGCGTCAAGGATGTCGCTATCCAGCCGCAGACTGACAGGTGTCTTCGTCACCTTCACCTTATAAGTGCTGTTTCCTTCCGGATGGACTTCATACCAGGGCCTGAATTCCTTCAGCTGCTCCCCTGAGAGAACAGGGCAGTCATCATCGGCTTCGTCATTGAATTCCAGAATCTCTGTGAGCCTCTTGTCGGAGAGCGGAGGCATCTTCTTGATTTCATCTGGCGTCATAGTCACGATAGTACTCATTGATTTCCTCCCTTTTCGCTTTTCTTACGGATATTATCCTTATTCTGCTGTTCCGGTCGGTATAGACACCGAATACCAGAAGTGAATCCTTTACACGTCCTATGATATCAACACGTTCCTCTTCAAGCGTTGAATGCTCCCTATCAATCCGTTCTATTCGTTTGGGGTCAAGAAATACAGGTAATGCTTCACGGAATCCGATTCCATGTTTCTTTCTGTTCAGCTTGTCCTTTTCCTCATCCCATTCGAATTGCATGGATCCTGCTCCTGTATATATGATATTTGTATATACATAAAATGTCAAACTGACGACTGGATAATTGACTGTTTCTGTGGAAGTCACAATGAAGAGATGATTGCAGAAGCTGGCATTATTCCGTTTCCATAGTGGAGCAGGGACTGCACCGCATGCAGGAGACAGCCTTTAAGAATAGCCGATTTCCTTATGCTATAATAAAGAGAAAGGCATCATTCCGGTTGCTGCAAAGCTGTCTGACCGCATTATTCCGTTCTCCTCAGAGACAGTGACTCCGTCCCCTTCTGCAGCGATGGGGAAGATGCCTGAAAAGGAGGGAATCATGAAGGAGTGGCAGAAGAAGCTTTCGGAGTGCAGGCGCAGCATCCATGAAATGAAGGATTTGCTGAATCTCACAGAGGAAGAGATCAGGAGGATTGCTGATATAGAGGAGCGGTATCCTGTCTGCGTTCCTGATTATTACCTCGGGCTCATCAATCCGGAGGACAGGAATGATCCGATACGGAGGATGTGCGTTCCTGACAGCATGGAATTCTCCGAAGGCGGCAGTCCCGATACTTCCGGTGAAGCTGATAACACCGTCGTGCAGGGCATGCAGCATAAATACCGGCAGACTGCCCTGATCCTCTCCACGAACCAGTGCGCCATGTACTGCCGCCACTGCTTCCGCAAGCGTCTTGTGGGGCTTTCCTCCGAGGAGATAGCGGAAAAGCTCCCGGAGATGGTGGATTATGCCAGAGAGCATCCGGAGATCACCAATGTGCTTATATCAGGAGGGGATGCTTTCCTCTGCAGCAATGAGATGATCAAGCGCTATCTCGAGGCATTCACATCGATTCCTTCCATCAGCTTCATCCGTTTCGGAACGCGTGTCCCTGTGACATTCCCCTTCCGCATCACGGAAGATGACGGGGAGCTTGCCGGAATCCTCCGGGAGTATGGGAAGCGGAAGCACATCATCGTGGTCACGCAGTTCAATCATCCGCATGAGATCACGCCTGAGTCTCTGCATGCCGTTGATATGCTCCGTGGCGCAGGCTGCACGATACGCAACCAGACTGTGCTGCTCAGAGGCGTCAATGACGATCCGGAGGTGCTTGCTGACCTCATGAAC
This sequence comes from uncultured Spirochaetaceae bacterium, assembly GCA_944389055.1. Lineage (GTDB taxonomy): Bacteria > Spirochaetota > Spirochaetia > Sphaerochaetales > Sphaerochaetaceae > Ornithospirochaeta. The sequence goes on from CALXKY010000003.1 coordinate 19,556, forward strand.
GGGCTTACAGCGGCGGGTGTCATGCCTTACTATGTCTTCCAGTGCCGCCCTGTCGAAGGCGTGCTCAGCCAGTTCCAGGTTCCGCTCCTGAGAGGCTCGGAGCTCATCGAGGAAGCGAAGGCTGCGATGAGCGGACCGGCCAAGGCTTTCCGCTATGCCATGTCGCATCCGACAGGGAAGATAGAGATTCTCGGACGTGACGGGGACAGCATGCTCTTCAGATACCATCAGGCGAAGGACGGCAGGGATCGCGGCAGGATATTCCATCGCCCTGTATCGGAGACAGAATGCTGGTTCGATGAGCCGTAGGGTTTTTACAGCAGCCTTTCCAGCTCCGACAGCTCAGGAAGCTCCGTATCCTCATCACCGGCAGCTTTCATGAACATTGTCATATACCATGGCATATTCAGAACTTTTCCATCTTCTTCGATATTGCTTTCAGAGAGAACGAATGCCTTTCTGATTCTGTAGTTATCAATTGCGATGAGCTTATCAAGAGCTCTGTGGCATCTCCAGTTTCTCCCGGATTTCACCTCTACAGGAACGATGCTCAGGCCTTCCTGTATCAGGAAGTCAACCTCCCCGATGCTTTTCCTGTCGAAGTAAAAGAGATCATGGCCCGCTGCTTTGAGTTCCTGTGCTATGGCATTCTCGAAGATGTAACCCAGATTTGCGTTCATTTCCCCTTTCAGGAAGCCAAGCCGGGATCCTCTTATCGTAAGACCTGAGAGCATTCCCGTATCGGACATGAAGAGTTTCTGCAGATTCCTTTCTGCATTGATTTCGAGCGGCATCATCGGTTCTTTTACATTGAAGCAGGGAAGAACTGTACCGCTGTCATACAACCAGCGGAAACCTGACTCATACCTTTCGAATCTCGCACTCCTGCTGATTTCGGATAGCATGAAACGTCTGGAACCCGATGAAAGGACTGCAGGAACCCTGGAATAGATATCATGGATCTTCGCTTTATCTTCCTTTGCCGCGTATTTTGAGATATCGATGGCATACTGGTTGTAAAGCGTTCTCTGTATTTCCAGTGCTTCATCGAAATTCCGTGTATCGATGAATGCTGAAACAGCGTCAGGCATGCCTCCGATGATGATGTATGTCATCCATAGGGAGGAAAGGCTCTTATGGATTGCTGTGTTTATGGGTTTCCGTTCCATGAAGCATTCCCTGATATGGCTGAATACAGCCTCAGAGAGTCCGAACGCTTCTGCGAATTCATGGAATGATAACGGATACATCACTTCTTCCTTCGTGTATCCAGTAGGATATGAAGGGAAGCTGTTGTGATTCAGCCCAAGAAGGGATCCCGAAGCTGCAACGTCAATAATTGGATCTGCAGCGAGCGGCTTCAGTGCGGAGATTGCCCTTGGGCATTCCTGTATCTCGTCGAGAAAGATAAGAGTTTTTCCCGGTATTATCCTTGTCCCAGGATACAGAGCGGATAGATTTGCAAGGATTGTCCTTGAGTCAAGGTTTCCATCGAAAACAGATATTGCATCGGGATTGTCGAAGAAATTGATTTCGATGAATGATCCGTAGTTTTCTTTTCCGAATTTCCGGATTATGTATGTCTTTCCTGTCTGCCGGGCTCCTTTGAGAAGGAAAGCCTTGTTCTTACCGCTGATCTTCCATGAAAGCAGTCTGTTATAGATTTCCCTTTTCAGTTCCATATCAAGGAGTATACCATATCTGTAACGGAATGCGTGCTTATTTCAGAAAATTTGTAACGCTTTTCGTGTTATTATTAAGAAACGTAGACATTTTCTCTCTATAATAGACAAAATCAATAATTTTTATGTTTTCATAATAAAAAGCAGGAAAGCTGATGCAGGATGTCGGCAGATTCCTGCTGCTTGTTGATATTATCTGCCGGGTATGGAGACTGGGGTGTGTCTGACAGGAGAGGGCTTCTCGATGGATATAAGAAGGAGCCCGCGCGGGGCTCCTTCCTGTCTGCTTATTTTGATGCTTCGGTGTATATCCTCGCGATATCCTCTTTCCCGAGGACCTTGAATGCACCGAGCGTGCGCTTGCCCCAGAAGACTGCCTTCTCGGCCATCTCATCAATCTGCTTCTCTGTGGGCCTCACGCCGAGATCCCTGATGCTTGTAGGCATGTGGATCGTCCTGAAGTATTCCTCGAATGCCTTGATCGCGGCCTCCGCGTCCCTCTCCGGGCTGCCTGTGCGCTTCGTGCCGAAAACACCTTCTCCGAGCTTTGCGAATCTCTCCGGATCCTCAAGACAGACATAGCGGGCCCATGTTCCCCAGATTGCTGTGAGACCGGCTCCGTGAGCGACATCGAAGAGGCCTGAGAGCTCATGCTCCATCTGATGGCATGCCCAGTCGCCGCGCTGCGCGTTCCCTTCCTGCATGAGACCATTGTGCGAGAGCGATGATGCCCACATGAGATTCTTCCTTGCCTCATAGTCCTTCGGATTCTTCAGGGCTCTGATGCCGTTTTCTGCCACGGTTCTCAGAAGAGCTATCGCAAGACTGTCCGTGAGCTCAAGGGTCGGGCCTGAATGGAAGAAGCGCTCGATCGTGTGCATCATCATATCCGCTGTGCCGCATGAAGTCTGGTAGGGCGGGACGGTGTATGTGAGCTCCGGATCGAGAAGCGCGAAACGCGGTCTTGCATAGTCGGAGTTGACACCCCTCTTGAGATCTCCTTCCTCGTTCGTGATGACCGAGCTGTCGCTCATCTCCGAACCGGTTGCGGAGAGCGTGAGGACCACTCCTACAGGGTAGGCTCCCTGCGGCTTCCTTTCTCCAGTGTAGAAATCCCAGACATCGCCATCCTTGTCATAGAGCCCATATGCGATGGCCTTCGCGCTGTCAATGGCTGACCCGCCGCCTGCCGCGACGATGAAGTCCACTCCCTCCTTCCTGGAGAGCTCTATTCCCTTCCTGACGAGGGAAAGCCTCGGATTGGGCTGGACGCCGCCGAGAAGCACATATTCTATGCCCTCTCTGTCCATCTGGTCGGTCAGCCTTTTCATGAGGCCATCGCGTACGATCCTCTCTGATCCGTAGTGGACCAGAACCTTCTTCGCACCATTTCTCTTCAGCTCATCGCCGAGGGAATCCTCCGCACCTTTTCCGAGCGTAACCCTCGTCGGTGTGTAAAGCGTTGTTGCCATATCATTCCTTCCTTTCCCTGATGACGGCCCTGCAATCGAGGCCGCTGGCCTTCACGATCAGCGGTTTCTCCGTACGTACATGCAGGAAATGCTCCGTTTCGTTCACATGCTCCAGAGCGGCTATGCCGTCATAGCGGAATACTCCGTCATTATACATCGGATTGATCGTAAGGTAGATGCATCCGAGCGATGTCATGTTCTGGAAGAAATGCGTGCCCTGGCTCGGCTCTACCTGCAGTTCCTTCAGGCCCGTTTCCACGATCACATGGGCCTTGGATATCTGGGACCATGTGCATGGGATGCCGAGCCATCTGTCCGATGATCCGAGTCGGCCTGCAGCGATGAGGACGTATGGTCCCTCCGCCGCCTTGTTGAGGATCTCAAGCTCGCGTGCCATTCCGACCATGCCGCTGCGGTCGAATGCCTCTGGTTTTATCGTTATGATCTCCCGGATATCCTCGGCGATTCCGTTGCCCATGACCTTCTGGGCATAGACAAGGGCATTCTCCCTGTCGTTCTCCGTCACAGGGATATCCGTGTATCCGCTCGTCCCTGAGATGGGCCTTATCTGCAGTATGGAGAAATCCGGGCGGTCCTCATGCTCGGTGTTCACGGCGAACTCGATCTCCACCGGCTCTGCCATTGCGTTCGTCCCCAGCGTCAGCATATCGCTGATGATCGGTGCAAGCGGCAGCGTCTCGTATTTGAGGATGCCGTTGAATGTCAGCATCCTGATACCCTCTGCCCTGATGGATTCGGAAAGCATTCCAGTATACGGATCAAGAACGGATGCGATGCCACGGAAAGCCTTCGGGAATCTCTTCGCTTCTTCTTCAACGGGACGCACTACGAGGTTGTCCTGGTTCTTCTCCGGGTCGAACGGGCTGGAGAGCGAGAGCGCGTAGAAGCGGTCCTGCACCGAGGCCTCACCGGTGAGCGAGCCCGATGGCATCCTCGGTTTTGCAGGGCAGAACCTGAAAGCCGTTCCATCATCGACGATCATCTTGCCGAGCCCGAATGAGAGCATTCCGACGCCATCCTCGGATTTCTGCCCGGGAATGGGGTAGTAGTTCAGCGATCTTGCAACTCCCGATACGTTGGGATACCAGTATCCGCCATGCTCTGAGCCGGTGACCTGCTGGATGATGACGGCCATCTTCTCCTCGTCAGCGTTATGCAGCGTGCTCCTGAGGTACTCGCGTGCTGTGCTGAAGTACGTTGAGGCCCATACGGTCTTTATGGATCGTGACAGCTCCTCAAGCCGTTCCCCGTCGCTTCCCCTGTTGGAGATCATCGTTGTCTGGTAGACGCCGGCGAAAGGCTGGAAGTGCGAATCCTCGAGGAGCGAGGACGATCTGATCGACAGCGGCTTGATGATGATCCTCAGGATCGCTTTCAGGTCTTCTGTCAGGCGTCCCGGCATCCTGCCGGCGAGGAATGTGCGGAGTATCTCCCCGTCCTCCATTTCCTGGAAGTCCCGGAAGCTGAAGCCGTTGAGGGCCATGAATTCATCGAAGAGCTCAGTCGTGATGACGACCGTTCTCGGTATCGATAGATAGACGGATGGGTATCTCGCCTGGATGCCGTTGGCTTTCATCTCCATGGCGATGAAGGCAAGTCCGCGGCCCTTGCCTCCGAGCGAGCCTTTGCCGATCCTTGCGAAAAGCACTGTCTCATCGTATGAGGAAGCGGAGAATTCCGCGATCGTTCCCCTCGTGCGCTCGCTGCGGTAATCCCTGATCGTTGTATAGAGAAGATCCCTTACTTCCCTGTCGCCCATGCCGGTGTCGAGATTGATGTCCTTTATCACGTGGGCAAGCTGGTAGAGCGACTGCGCTCTCAGCCAGCGCGAGAAATCATTGCGCTTCGAGTGGTAGCGGAATGAAGGAAGAGGCAGGTCCTTCAGAGTTTCCTGTACCTCCTTCATCGTGTTCGCCCTCGCGATCTCCTTTCCCGTATCGGGGTCGATGAAGATGAACGGGCCGAAGTTGTAGTACTTCAGGAAGTGCTTCTCCAGATCCTGCATGATCGTAGGGGAGAGCTTCCAGAGGAAATCCGCGCCGAGCGCTACTGCCGTTTCCCTGTGCCTCTCCTCGGTGCTCTGGATGAGGATGGGAACTTCGGGGTTGTCGTGGCGTATCTCTTCCGCAAGCCTGATGCCCGATCCTTCCGTTCCCTGTTCTGAGGGGAAGTTTATGTCGGTGATGACGCCGAGTATGTTCGCCCTGTACTGGGCGTATATCTCCCACGCTTCATGGTAGCTGCGCGCGAGGAGGATCTTCGGGCGTCCGCGCATCCTGAGTGTCTTGCCCCATTCGTTGAGCGCTTCGAGGATCGAAAGCCTGTTCTGGCGGATGAGGCACATGTACATCTCGGGCAGGTACGCGGATATGAATCTCACGGAATCCTCTACGAGGACAATGACCTGGACGTCCGCTTCCGTCGTGTCATGCCTGACATTCATGCTGTCCTCTATGAGCTTGACCATCGCAAGGAAGAGCGAGACATTGCCCTGCCAGTAGAAGAGGTAATCGATGTACGGGCAGTTCTCCCCCTTGAGCTCCTTCACCTTCCTGTGGTCGGGGGAGGGGGAGAGCGCGATCACGGGCATCCCCGGAGCCTTCTCCTTTATGTTCTTCGCCAGTCCCTCGACGCGGTCCGTTCCCAGGTCCAGCATGGATATGACGAGGTCGAAATGCTGGGAATCGATCATCGATAGAGCCATCTCCTCATTGGAGGCATGTGAGATCTTGGGCGGATTCGAGAGCCCGAGCGCTGTGTATTCCTTGTAGAGTTCCTCCTCAACCCTGCCATCCTCCTCAAGCATGAACCTGTCATAGTCCGAGCATATGAGGAGCACGCTGTACACATGGCGCAGCATCAGATTCGCGAAAGGCAGCCATGTGGAGTCGAGGAGATACATCAGCTGTCCTTCCGCCCGCCGAGGCGGCGCACGAAGCCATAGATTGCCGGGATCAGCGTGGCCAGCATCAGGAAGCCAAGCACTTTCAGGTATGTGTCAGATACCGGCTTCGCGAGTATTGAGATGAGCATCACCGCTGCTTCTGCCCCGAGAAGCAACAGCGACACGGTATAGATAATCCTGTCTCTCTGGTTCATATGCCGAGTATAGCACAACTGTGCATCACGTTTCCGATTCTGATTATGCAGAAAATTGCAAAAAACACGCATAATAATGCATTGAAGCATTAACATAAGATCCCTCAGTGTGTATCATGTACGCAATCCGGGATATTTTCCGGAGGCAATATCACTCCGGGCAATGAATTACCCAGAAAAAGGAGGGAAAAATGAAAAAAGTGCTTCTCCTCGCATTGACTGTCCTTGTCTCTGCATCGATGCTCTTCGCCGGTGGTTCCGGTGAGGAGGATTCCACGGTCGTTAAGATCGGCGTATTCGAGCCGGCATCCGGTGACAACGGCGCTGGCGGCAAGCAGGAAACGCTCGGCATCCAGTACGCGAACTACGTCACGCCGACCGTGAACATCGGCGGAACTGATTACACCGTAGAACTCGTGATCGCAGACAATGAGAGCTCGAACGACAGAGCCGCTACAGCAGCCGCAACGCTCGTCAATGCCGGCGTGTCCGTCGTTCTCGGTTCCTATGGCTCCGGAGTCTCCATCGCTGGAAGCGATACATTCCGCGTAGGCGGTGTTCCTGCCATCGGCGTCACATGCACCAACCCGCAGGTCACCGAAGGCAATACGCACTATTTCCGTATCTGCTATCTTGATCCGTTCCAGGGCACGGTCCTTGCGAACTATGCCTACGACACGCTCGGAGCCAGGAAGGTATACTGCCTTGCAAAGCTCGGCGATGATTACTCAGGCGGCCTCGTGAACTACTTCGTGGAGCGCTTCACATCGCTCGGCGGAGAGGTCGTTTCAGAGACGTTCCCCGAGGGAAACAGCGACTTCACATCATATATCGCGAACGCAAAGAACAGCGGCTGCGAGGTTTTCTTCTCCCCTGTCTCAACGGAAGCTGCCCAGCTCATCATCAACCAGGCTGACAGCCAGGGTCTCGGAATGCCGATACTTGCCGGCGATACCTGGGATTCCAACGTCATCCTCCAGGCTGCAAAGGGCAAGGATGCGGATATCACGGTGACGACATTCTATCCTGAGGGTGCTGATCCTGAGTTCGATGCAGCCTTCAAGGCGTGGGTCAACGCGGATTCCACCAGGCTTGCCAACAACGGCGGCGATGATACGATCTCCGCAGTCACCGCAATGGGTTATGATGCCTACAACTTCGCGCTCCAGGCGCTCCAGAACGCCGGATCGAAGGATCCTGCAGATGTCATGGAAGCTCTCTGGGGTACGGAGATCGATGGCGTTACAGGCCATATCGCTCTCGATGATGTCAATGGCGATGCAATCCGCAACACCGTATATGTAAAGCATGCGAATACGGAAACAGGCGGATGGGATGCTCTTCCCGCTGTCGTCGTTGACTGACACCTGTCCCATGCTTCAGCGGCAGGGAAAACCCTGCCGCATGTCTTTCCAGGAGGAACAATGGCTGGATTCTTCCATCAGAATCTCTCATATTTCCTGTCCGGCATATCAGTCGGAGGCCAGTATGCCCTGATAGCCATCGGCTATACGATGGTCTATGGCATCCTGAGGCTGATCAACTTCGCGCATGGCGATGTGTTCATGTGCGCCGGGCTCGTCATGGTATATCTTTCCGCCTCCCTGCCTTTTGCAGTATCCGTGCCGCTCGTGCTGGTTTTCACCGTCGCGCTCGGCTTCCTTATAGAGAGGGTCGCGTACAAGCCTCTGAGAAGCGCTCCGAGGATGTCCGTCATGATCAGCGCGATAGGCGTCTCGTATCTTCTGCAGAATGCGGCGCTATACTTCACGGGAGGGCTTGCCAAGGTCTATCCAGAGATTCCGTTCCTCTCGCGCTCCGTCGTGATCTGGGATGCTTCCACCAGGGTTGTAACCCTCGTGACGCCCTTTCTGACAGTGATCCTCGTCGTGCTCCTGACGCTGCTGATAAAGCATACGAAGATCGGTATGGCCATGAGGGCTGTATCGCGTGACTTCGAGACAAGCCAGCTCATGGGCATAAAGATCAACCGCGTCATCTCGATCACATTCATGATCGGATCGTTCCTTGCTGCAGTTGCATCGCTCCTGTATTTCACGAACTATGCGTCCGTCACCCCGACAAGCGGCTCGATGCCGGGTCTCAAGGCATTCGTCGCAGCGGTCTTCGGAGGCATCGGATCGATACCTGGCGCGGTTATAGGGGCATTCATCATCGGAATATGCGAGAACATCATCAAGGGCGGTGCCACGATCTTCGGCATTCCCGGCTCAGGATGGACCACGTTCTCCGATGCATTCACATTCGCGTTCCTCATCGTCATCCTCGTCGTGAAGCCCACGGGCCTCTTCGGCGAGAAGGCTGTGGACAAGGTCTGAGGAGGGAGCATGGACAGGGAAAAACGCAATCATCTGATCCGTATAGCCGCCGCGATAGCCGTGGTATATGGTGTCATCCTAATCCTCGAGTTCACGCTGCGTCCGACGAGCATCCTCTTCACGGTGCTCCGCAAGGGCGCGATCTATTCGCTGGTGGCTGTATCGATGAACCTCCTCAATGGATTCACCGGGCTCTTCTCCCTTGGGCAGGCAGGTTTCATGCTCATAGGTGCATATACCTATGCGATCCTGACGATGCCTGTTTCCGTGAAGCAGTCGGAGAGGGTGTACAAATACTACGAATGCATCGTCGGCTTCGATACGGGCTCCCTCATCGGGCTCATCGCCGCAGGACTTATGGCTGCCTTCTTCGCATTCCTCATAGGGCTGCCGGTTCTGCGCCTCAAGTCCGATTACCTTGCCATCGCGACGCTCGGCTTTGCTGAGATCGTGCGCGCCATCTTCCAGTGGGATGTGCTCGGACCGCTCACTAACGGAGCGAACCTGCTGAGGGAATACAAGGATCTGACAAGGATCTATCTGCCATTCACGGATATACCGTTCCCGCCGACGCTGTTCGTATTCATCGTTGCCGGGGTCTGCATCCTGCTTATAGTGCTGCTCATCAACTCATCATACGGGCGGGCCTTCAAGGCCATCAGGGATGATGAGACCGCGGCGGAGGCTATGGGCATAAACCTCTTCAGGCACAAGGAGCTCTCTTTCGTGATCTCCTCGTTCTTCGCGGGTATCTCAGGCGCGCTTCTGGCGATGTTCCAGTACACGGTGCAGGCACAGCAGTTCAAGACGATGATGACCTATGAGATCCTTCTCATCGTCGTCATCGGAGGCATCGGATCGATCTCCGGTTCGTGCATCGCATCCTTTCTGTATATCGCGCTCTCGGAGTGGTGGCTCCGCGGCCTCGACATGGGAGAGTTCCTTGGCATAGCGGCCCCCGATCTCTTCCGCTCAGGCTTCCGCCGCCTTGTCTTCTCCGTGATCATCATGGTGATCGTGCTCTTCTTCTCGAAGGGCCTCATGGGCGACAAGGAGCTCTCGTATGAGCATCTGAAGCAGAAGCTCTCATCTCTCAGGAAGAAAAGGAGGGCGTCGGCATGAAGGAGCTTCTGAGACTCGAGAATGTGACAATGCAGTTCGGCGGTGTCGTTGCCGTGAACAATCTCTCCATGACAGTGGGAGAGGGGGAGATCGTGGCTCTCATAGGTCCGAACGGGGCAGGGAAGACCACGGCTTTCAACTGCATCACCGGCGTCTATGAGCCGACTAACGGGAAGATCATCTACGACGGGAACACGATCATCGTCAACCATCCATCAGGGAAGATGAAGCGTGCGTACGCCGGCTATGAAGCCGACATGTATCTTTCGGAGAAGACGCTCAATCCGACACCTGACAGGATCACGGAGCTTGGCATCGCGAGGACCTTCCAGAACATCAGGCTCTTCAGGAGCATGACAGTCTTCCAGAACGTCCTCACCGCCATGCACCTCAGGGCGAAGGAGAATGTCTTCTCAGCCGTGCTCCGCATCAGCTGGAAAGAAGAACGGCAGATGGAGGCGGAGACGGAGAAGCTTCTCAGGGAGCAGGGGCTCTGGGAGCTCAGGGATGAGAATGCCACGAGTCTTCCTTACGGGCTCCAGCGGCGTCTTGAAATCGCGAGGGCGCTTGCGACAAGGCCCCATCTGCTTCTCCTCGATGAGCCTGCTGCCGGCATGAACCCGCAGGAGACGCAGGAGCTTGCGGCTTTCATCAGGGAGATCAAGGAGCGCTATGATCTGACTGTGCTCATGATCGAGCACCACATGGATCTTGTCATGACCATCTCCGACAGGATCTATGTCCTCGATTTCGGCTCGCTTATCGCACAAGGGCATCCGGAGGAGATCCAGAGCAATCAGCGTGTCATCGATGCGTATCTGGGGGTAGCGGAAGATGTTTGAGATAAAGGGACTTTCAGTCAACTACGGCGGCATCGAAGCTGTCAGGGATATATCGTTCTCCGTTGAGGAGGGAAGCATCGTCACGCTCATCGGCGCCAATGGCGCGGGGAAGTCGACGACGCTACGTACCATCGCGGGGCTTGTGAAGCCGAGGAGCGGGAAAATCACATTCATGGGCGAGGATATAACGGGAAAGGATCCGGCATTCATCGTCGGAAAGGGCATCACGCTCGTTCCGGAAGGCCGCAGGATCTTCCCCGATCTTACCGTATATGAGAATCTCAGGATCGGCGCATACCTCAGGAAGGACAGGATCGATGATGACATCGAATGGGTGTTCTCCCTCTTCCCGAGGCTCCGTGAGCGTTCATGGCAGTATGGAGGAACGCTCTCCGGCGGTGAGCAGCAGATGCTTGCGGTAGGCCGCGCGCTGATGTCGAGACCGAAGCTGATGATGATGGACGAGCCCTCTCTCGGGCTTGCTCCCCTCGTCGTCCGCGATATCTTCTCAATCATCCGCACCATACGCGACAAAGGCGTCACGATCCTCCTTGTGGAGCAGAACGCCAACATGGCGCTTCAGACCGCGGACATGGCATACGTCATGGAAACAGGCAGCATCACGCTCTCCGGCAAGGGCAGAGACCTCATTGCCGATGACAGCGTGAGGAAAGCCTATCTCGGCAAATAGCGCAGCATAGCAGTGTCCTGTATTTCATCAGGGTCATTCCGAAAGGGGTGGCCCTGATTGCATCAGCTGCGCTGATAAGCCCTTTCAGATGATTTTCCCCTCCCAGAGCGATGAAAGGAAATCCTTGTATGGAAGGACCAGTATCCCGTTATCGAGAAGCTGTGGGTAATCCTCCCTGCATACCAGGATGTATTTCTCCATCAATCCTTCTTCCATAAGGGCTTTCAGTCCTTTCAGGTCCTTTGGAGAAACACGCTTTGTAGCCTTCACATCGACAGCGACCTTTTCCTTGATGATGAAATCGACTTCCTGCCCGTTCTGAGCATGCCAGTATGACATACCTTCATTATCAAATCCTGAATAATCAAGGAAGCTGCGGATCTCCATTGCTGCGTAGTTCTCGAAGTATCTCCCGAATTCCGCAGTACCTTCCTCTATGGCCGATAACCCCTGAAGTTTCCTGGTGACACCGACATCGAAAAGATAAAACTTGCTTGAAGCGTTAGGCTTCCTGATTTTCGTCTTCCTGTAGGGAGGAACCTCGAATCCTATGAGTGTGTCAATAAGAATCCTGTACCATTCACGGACACTGACACCGCTGATCCCGACATCCCGTGCAACATTCTCATAGTTCGTAATCTCACCGCTTTCCGTCGCAGCTACCCGCAGGAATTCCCAGAATGGGGGAAGATTCCGCACCTCGCGTTCAGCTTCGATCTCCTCCTTCACATAGAGCCCGACATAATCAGAAAGATGGCTTTCGTAATCATCACTGCTGAATGCTGATGGAAGAAGCCCCGATCTGAATATTTTATCGAGGGAAGTATCGAAAGCCTTGATTTCAGGCCATATGAGGGAATGAAAATTGAGTCTTCCAGCTCTGCCGCCAAGGAGGTTCACTCCTTTCTTCTTCAGCTTTCTCGCACTTGAGCCCGTGAGCAGGAAGTGTATGTCCGTCTCCTCAATGAGAGCATATGGACTTCATTGAGAAGATCCGGCAATCTCTGGATCTCATCAAGAACAACAACACCATCATTGATTCCTTTTGCCCGTAAAGTGTTTCTCAGAAGGGAAGGACGCATTGAGAGATCACGGTACAGCTCATTATCCAGAAGCGTCCGGATGATGGCATGGCTATACAGCTTCTTTTGTACGATGTTGTTGATTTGCGGCAAATAGATGAATTTATAATAAATAAATGATTTACAAATTAAAAATAAAACCAAATATTGATGTATCAAGCATAATATTCATTGATAAAAAACAATGAAAACGATGTCATGAAAATATAAAACAGAAAACTGATGTATACATAAAAATCGTTCAGATTTTATTGATTATATTTCTGTTGACGTGAGCAATATCGTGGCTTAGCATGATTATCGGAGGATGATATGTACAGAATCGAAGAATTCATGAAGGAAATAGAGCGCCGGAATCCTGCAGAACCGGAATTCATCCAGGCTGTAAGGGAGGTCGTGGAATCCGTCATAGATACGGTCAATGACAACCCCAGATATATCCAGAGCAGGATACTTGAGCGCATCACCGAGCCCGACAGAGTCATATCATTCAAGGTCGAGTGGGAGGATGATGACGGGAACATAAGGGTGAACAGGGGCTACCGCGTCCAGTTCAACAATGCCCTCGGCCCATACAAGGGCGGACTCAGATTCCATGCATCCGTGACAGAGGGGACGATGAAGTTCCTCGGATTCGAGCAGATATTCAAGAATGCGCTCACAACGCTCCCTATGGGCGGCGGCAAGGGAGGCTCTGATTTCTCCCCGAAGGGCAGGTCGGATGCCGAGATCCTCAGATTCTGCCGTTCATTCATGACGGAGCTCTATAAATACATCGGCCCCGATACCGATGTTCCCGCCGGGGACATAGGAGTCGGCGGACGCGAGATAGGATATCTCTACGGCCAGTACAAGAGGATCATGACGGAGAATACCGGCGTCCTTACGGGAAAGGGCTTCGGCTGGGGCGGCTCAAGGGTACGGCCTGAGGCAACGGGTTTCGGAACGATGTACTTCGCGGAGAACATGCTCCATGAGAACGGAGAGGAGATGAAGGACAAGCGCATAGCTGTCTCAGGCTTCGGCAATGTCGCATGGGGTGCTGTCATGAAAGCAACCCAGCTCGGCGCCAAAGTCGTCACGATCTCCGGTCCGGATGGATACATCTATGATGAGGACGGCATATCGACGCCGGAGAAGTGGGCATACATGCTGCAGCTCAGGGCAAGCAACAATGATGTCGTGAAGCCATACGCAAGCCGCTTCAAGGCGGAATTCATTCCCGGTAAGAAACCATGGGAAGTCCCTGTGGATCTTGCCTTCCCGTGCGCTATCCAGAATGAGCTCGGCAGAGAGGATGCCGAAGAGCTTATAAACAATGGCGTGAAGTATGTCGTTGAGACCTCGAATATGGGATGCACGGCAGAAGCAATCGAACTCTTCAGGAAGAACCGCATCCGCTTCGCTCCGGGAAAGGCGGCAAACGCAGGCGGCGTGGCAGTCTCCGGGCTTGAGATGAGCCAGAATGCGATGCACTACTTCTGGGGTGCTGAGGAAGTCGACGAGAAGCTCCATGGCATCATGAACTCCATCCATTCGGAGTGCGTAAGCCATGGAAGAGAGGACGACGGCTTCATCGATTATGTCAAAGGCGCCAACATCGCGGCTTTCAGGAAGGTCGCGGACGCTATGTGCGATCAGGGTTATTGATCAACCATTAGCTTCATAAAACCTCCCCTCGGCCGGTCCTGAAAAGGGCCGGTCATCTGTTTGTATATGCTATTTCGCCAAATTAATTGGAGAATCAATACTTTTTGTATTAAAAAATAAATTGATTTGACAAAAACAGGTGTGAATAATACTATACAAACTGTATATGAAAGGGGTTTCTTCTTTTGTCAGATTGTCATGCCTGAAGATCAGGGACTTCAAGAATGTGGAGTATGGTGAAGTATCTCTAGGCAGGAACCGCAGATCAGATGCTGATATCCTTGGTATTTATGGACAGAATGGCTCCGGAAAGACAGCATTGATTGATGTTCTGGGTCTGCTTTCTTTTCTTCTCTGCGGGCGGAGGATACCTTCAAAGTTTTCCGATTGTATCAGAGCAGGGAGCCAGTCAGCAGAACTTGAATACCATTTCAATGCTGAGCTGAATGGTGTTGCATACAGAATCCAGTATATTGTGGACATTGTTTCCGCGGCTGATGAATCAGCTTCATCCAATACTTTAGACAGTCCTGAAAAGAAGCAGCATGGCAGGTTGTCTGTCCGACGTGAGCAGCTGAAGGCTTCCTACACTGATGGAGAGGGCGGCAGTGGTAAGCTTCAGACTGTTATCGATACGGACACGGATTCTGTTTTTGTCCCTGATTCTAAATTCCAGCTGCTGACAGGCCTCAGCAGAAAGAACAGCACGGATCTTCTCGTAGCGAAGAAGGTTTCGGAACGCGAATCCCGGTCATTCGTGTTTTCCCCTGAGCTGCTTAAGGTATTCAGGGAAAACAGCTCTGGATTGAGCAGCGCGGAATACAGCTATCTGCATGATATGATTGAGCGCCTTGTTCAGTATGGGAACGCCGAATTATTCGTAATCAACACGGCAAATACCGGATTGATCAGCCTTGATTTCCTTCCTGTCGCATTCAGCTATGAGAATGAAGCTGCGGGAAAGATGTTCGGCAATACTGCAATCATGATTGGAGGAATAACAGTTGTTCCTGAACCTGTATTCCATGATATAAGCCTCATCATAGATAGTATGAATATCGTGCTCCAGCAGATAATTCCAGGGCTTACCATCAGTATCCGTGATTACGGGACCCAGACCATGAATGATGGCCATGATGGTCGGCGTATTGAGCTTATGTCCCTCCGTGGCAGTACGGAGATACCGCTTCAGTATGAATCCGAGGGCATAAAGAAGATCATCTCGATACTCCAGCTCCTCATTGTTGTCTATAACAAGAAATCAATTACAGTTGCAGTCGATGAACTGGATTCAGGTATTTTCGAGTATCTGCTTGGTGAGATCCTTAAGATTATCGCAGAGCAGGGAAAGGGACAGCTCATCTTTACCTCGCATAACCTGCGTCCGCTTGAGACCCTTGATAAGGATTCAATTGTCTTTACAACAGTCAATCCGTCCAACAGATATGTGCGCATGACCTATGTAATGGCAAACAACAATCTGCGTGATTTCTATTATCGGGATATAATCCTCGGCGGAACACAGAGAGAAACGCTCTATGATTTCACTGACAATGCAAGGATTGGACTTGCTTTCAGAAAGGCTGGTGATGGCTGCACAACGTAAGAAAGCATTGATTTTCCTTGTTGAGGGAATAACAGATCAGATCTCTCTTGAACAGTATTTCAGCCGATTTCTTGCTGGATATATATCAAGGTATCATGTGTTCTGGGGTGATATAACAAGCTCTAAGGAAACCAGTGCGCAGAATATTGTCATCAGTGTTTCCGAGGCTGTCAGGAAAGTAATCAGGACATATAGGCTTAAACGGAGTGATATTGCCCTTGCAGTGCAGATCTGCGATCTTGATGGGGCTTTTATCCCAGATGAATGCATTTGCTTCGACGATGAAGCGGAGAAGCCTATCTATGATACGAGATGTATCCGTACATATGATGTAGATGGTATGATCCAGCGTAACCATGATAAGCGGGCAAAGCTGCATAAGCTGATGAATACGGGGACGATACTGAAAGACATTCCTTATCGTCTATATTATATGGCAAGCAATCTTGAGCATGTGCTTTATGATAAACCCAATGCACTGCCTGATGAAAAACGCGGACTTGCCGATTGTTTCTCCAGAAGATTCGATGAGAAAGCAATGGATGATTTCCTTCGATTCATCTGCTGCAGCGGGTTTTCCGTACATGGCGGATACAGGGAATCGTGGAAGTTTGCCGAGACGGGATGCAACTCACTTGGACGATATACTAATCTGAATCTCTTCTTCGAGAATTTCGGAGATGGCACGGATCTGACAGGTTGCTACAGCTGAATCCATTATAGCGAAATCCAGGTATGCTCCTTTTGTGTGACGGACTGATGCTGCCTGCACTGCAGTTTTTCCAGGTGTCTCATATCCTCAAAAGAAAAGTTGGTGTTTACTTCACTCTGAATGGAAAGCTCTCAGGGCCTAAGACCCATGAGAGCTTGCTTGATACAGACTTCGTTGATCAACTGCTTGAATCTGAATACTTTTCCATGAACTTTCTTACTGTCTCCTCGCTTGCCGTACCACCTCTAGCACCTTTGATTGTAATTGACCTGTTCGCTGCTCCTATAGCAAATTCAGCGGCTTCTTTTATTTTCCACTTTTTGGAAAGTCCATAAAGAAATGCAGCATTGAAGGTATCACCAGCTCCATTTGTATCTACTGGTTTAATGTCAAAGGCTGGTATTATATAATCATCCAGTTTCGTTATTACGCGGCAGCCATCTTTACCTAGCGTAATTACTATAATCTGCACACCACATGTGAAAAAATATTCAAGTAGTTTTTTTTCATTCCCAAAATCATCACAATTTGCTTTGTACCCAAACTTGTTGAAGAAAATTACCGTTGATTGTTCAGCTATGCGCTTTGCATTTTCATCAGGAAAGCTTCCTTCTACATCAATAGCGAATTTTGCACCATGCGCAGCAAAATCAGCAAAAAGATGCAGATAGTCAGGAAAGAGAGATTCATTCCATCCTGCAAGGTATATGAAATCAGCGTTCCTGAACATCTCAATCTGTTTCTCAGATAATGGATTTGCAGGTTTTGGCTGTTTTACATATAGAATTGTCCTTTCATGCTCACTGCATATAATCAGGCACTTCGAATCATTTACCCCATCAACTCTTGAAACATAGTCAATGCAAACTCCAGATTTTTTCAGATCATTCAGAAGGAAATCATTTGTACTGCTTTTGCTTAGTACATCATAGAATGCGGCTTTTCCTCCGAGAGCAGAAAAAACGCATGCTGCATTGGACACGCTTCCACCAGGAACGGATTCTCCTTGCAGTATTACAGCTTTTGATCCTTCCTCTGGCCAGGATTCAACTGAATAATATTCATCCATATGAAGGATACTTACAAAAACTGAATATTTTTCTTTCATCTTTTTCCGCCTTTTGTGATATTCAGCATGTGGAATCATAAATCATGTTTGCCATTTTCCTGAAATCAATCCATTTGTTAGTTTCTTGCAATGTATTGATATGATACTCGATATTTTCGATTTCATTTGCCCCTCTCAGAGATCCTACAATTGAAGCTGCCATAATTGCTGTTGTATCACAGTCGTTTCCGCTGTTTATAGCTAAATAGATGGTTCTCATTATACTGCTGTCTGTAGCGGCATATCCAAATGCCGAAGGGACTGCTTCATTTGCATTAAGACCAGTTCCTATAAGATCCGTCATTTCTGTAATGCAGCCCTCGAAATCATCAGAGTATTTCCTGCCAATTGATATTGCGAGTTCCATCCTCTTTTCTACGCTGGCTCCAGCGGATGGTTTTGCGATATTCAGTGCTTTCTCATAACCGATTCTTGCACCATATAATCCAGCTTCTAGTACAGAATCCATTGTAGCGTTGTTGCAGAATGCAGCTGCAACAGCGGCAGCAACAGCTGTTCCTCCGGAAAGGGCAATTGGATTATCGTGAGAAATATGGCACATAACAAGCGCATCATCGATTGCTTTATCAATATTCCCCTGATTGAACAAACCAACAATCCAGGCTTTCATTCCAGCCCCATTTGTTGCTGTCTTGTTCTCGCAGAAAAGATAATCACGTGATTTATCATATGGTGTCCCTTCGATTTTCGCTATGCTTTTTCGTGTGGATGGACCTCCATACTTTTCATAGAAAATTTTGGTATCGTCACCATTCTTCCATTTTAGGATTGCCTCGGTTGAGTTTTCTTTTGTTATCCTGCCATTGTCTCTCAAAAAATAAATTGCTGAAATATAGGAAATGGAGAAGTCGTCTGTGACGGCAGCACGAGGCATTCCCTTTGCAATGGAATCATCCAGGGGAGTCATATAATCATATACGAAATCACCGTGTCCGAAATCTTTCTTAATAAGATATACTGGTCTTGTTTCCAAAGGACATCCCATTGCATCTCCAATAGCAGCTGATACAAGGCAACCTAGTATTCTGTCATATCTTTTATCCATACTACTCAACCTCCTTTATGTAATTCGCAATCTTTTCAGCCATAGCACGTAAATTGAAATTGTTGACTTTATCTATTTTCTCTATGTAACAATCAGGAAAATTCTCCGAATTGCTGAGAGCTCCGGTTATGTACCCTGTCATACATGCAACAGTATCTGTATCATCACCACCGTTAACCCCCATAAGAACGGAATCCTTGATTCTTCCTTCGCATGCGGCAATATGACCAAAGACAGCAGGGATCGCTTCATATGCAAAAAGGCCTCCTCCGATTATTTCAGATATAGCTCTCATTGCTTTATCAAATTGATTCCTGTATTCTGCCCCGATCTTTACAGCAAGCTTGATTTTCTTCTCAACATTTCCACCTGCAACTGGAGCGGCAGTTGTCAGAGCTTTCCTGTATCCTTCTGCAGCTCCGTATATTCCTGCTTCAATCGTGTCATTATAAGTTGCGCCCGGGCTCATTGCGGCAGCTGTTGCAGCCGCGATAGCACATCCTGCAGACAGGGCTATGGTATTATTGTGTGTTGGGGTACAGAAGATGATTGCTTCATCAATTGCTCTGTCTACATTACCAGGATTGAGTAGCCCTATGATTCCTGCTTTCATACCAGCACCGTTGGTTGCTCTGCTATTGTTGCATAATAACTGATCTTCAATTATTTCAAGGATATTTGTTCTTTCGACTTGTTTCTCTTCATGCATTAGTGCTGATATGGCTTTTTTGGTTGTTGGACCTATATATCGTGTGTATTCCGGATGTCCGAACCACCTTATCAGAGACTTCTCGGCAAGCTCTTTTGTGGGACGGCTGCCTGCACTCAGTATGTCTTCTGCAGAATAATACGCAATTGAGAAGTCATCTGTGACAAGGCCTGCAGGATTTCCATGTGCGAGATTATCATCAGGTGGTGGTATCAGGTCAGTTACATAACCATTGAATCTCTGGATGATGTGATCTGTGGACCGCTGTTCGGTGACAGCGCCCATTGCATCTCCAGTCGCTGCGGCTAATAGTGCATTCAGGATTTTTTCTTCTACTGACGGCATATTCACTCCTTGTAATTTATCTATCTATTCAAACCATAGAAGACCAATCAGGGGTGGTAAAGTATGCACTTTTTTGTGGGTAGGCTCTTTTATGATACTAGTATATTTTAATTGTAACAGTTTTTTGAATCGATTATTATAATAGGTCTTTTAATATCTGGTTGATGTCTTCTCCGAAAATATATGCTTTGTCTGCTATATTCTGGTTAGTTATATTCGGGTATACGGAATTGATTCTGATCAACTGTGCATTTTCAAATGCTTCTACATAGTTTTCAAAAGGATACCTGATTATATTTGGAAGACGGAATCCGCAGCCAATCTCCAGAAATACAATTTTCTTATTTTTTATGGCTGAGATTTTCTTTTGGAATTGATCTCGGTTTAGGTAAGTCTCTGGTTCTGATACAGATACGGTCTTTGTCCGGAAATGATTCGGGACAAGAAAATCTCCACAGCGGCTGCATTTCGGGATATTAGCTTCTGTCAGCTGTATTCCTGAATCAATCTTAATAAAGATTTCATTTATCAGATCATATGATTGATAACAGGCATTATGAGTACAGGGAAACCTGCATTGTAGGTATCTGTATGTTCCCAGCGGACTATAAATCTGCTGTGAGGTGAAACCGGATTTCTCTAATTGCATATCTGAATTTGTAGTGATTGCTAGCCAGTCTTTTTCTCCTACAAGTTTGTGTAAATTAAGATGAGCTTCTGTTGGTTGCCTGTCAAAACAGGCATATTTTATGAGTGTTGCCCAGAAAAACCAGTATTCATTGATATTATCAGGCCTTATTTCACTGTATTTATCAATAAGTTCATCTATTGTCAGGAAATTTGAGTTATCCTGAAAATCATGGAACCATTTCTTTGATAATTTCTTGCTGAAGAAATCAATACCGGAAGCGCTGTTTATTCCGGATCCGGTTCCGATGACAATAACTTCTGCTTCCTGGATAGCTTCTTTTGCTTTCTTTATCCTTATTTGATAATCCTTAGCTAATGGTATGCTGTTTGCTGAATAAAATGGCTCTGTTCAAAAAGTTGTGGGATTAAGGAAATAGCAACGCAACAAAAGAGGGATGAAATCCTTTAAGATTTGAAA
>CALXKY010000004.1 GCA_944389055.1 uncultured Spirochaetaceae bacterium
CTCGTGTTGCGGGCGGGGAAAGATTCCTGCCGGGGGATCAGGTTAATTTTACGTTCGGGGGGGGGGGCAAGGATTATTTTCAGAATCTGACAGGAGATAGGCTGCAGATGAAGCGATGCGTATGGGTTCGTGAAATATCAGCAGCGGGATGCTCGGCATCGGGCAGGCATGAATACGGGATGCATAATTCCCGGCTTATGACCGAGGTTCTGAATAAGCTTGATCGGAAGCAGATCTCCCGATGAAGAAAGAACCAGCCTGCATGAGGCTGGTCCGTGCTTCCGGTCTTTTTTCAGAACTTCTGGGCTTTGTCTATGTCGAGGACGAATACTACGCAGCCGCCTGCTGGCACTTCGACCATGTTGGTGCCGGCAGCGCTGAACATCCTCATATCCGCGCCGGAAACGGGGCTGAGCTGCATCCTGTGTCCTGCATACTTCTTGAGCACATCTATGACGGAGTCGACTTTGTCATCATCGGTTCCGATGAGAAGCGTAGTGTTCTTTGCTTTCAGGAATCCACCTGTGGTGGAGAGCTTGGTAACGAAGAATCCCTTCTTATTGAGTTCCTGTACTGTGTCTGTCTCGTCTGCAGACTGTATGATTGAAAGAATCAGCTTCATCGCTTTTCTCCTCTTTCATGGAATTATAGCATGCAGATGCTTATGCAAGCAATCTTTGCATGCGTTTCCTTAAAAATCCCGTGCATCGCTTCCTGAGGCCCGGAAGGCTCAGTATCCTTGCAGCATGGCGAAGAAGGAAATGGTGAAGCTCGGAGCAGCTATCCTGATATCATTCACGCTTGTTTCTGCTATGGCTGTCTTCTTCATCAGGCTCTCTGAGGCAGGAAGGCCTGCCACGCCTTCCTCGGATATCCGCGATACCGTGATTGCCCTTGACGGAAGCGTATGGCAGACGGATAAGGATGGGCGCAAGCTCTTCGCGGAGGCGTTCGGACACCGCACGGACGGGAGCCTCTCCATCAGGAGGTCAGGCGATGATACGCTCATCTTCAGCTTCGGTTCCGTCTCCGTGGCTGCAGGCTTCTGCGATGGCTATCTTTCCGGATTCCTGGGAGACAGCCTGTTCACCGTGCATATCTCAGAAAGCCGTACCGGAGAAGGGGAGTCGCTCTCCATCCTCTCCGGTGAGACCGTCATCGTCTATTCGGCCAAGTGATTCTCCAGGGCCGCATGCACAAATGCCTGGAAGCACGGATGAGGCCTGTTCGGGCGTGACTTGAACTCAGGGTGGAACTGCACGCCGAGGAAGAATGGATGATCGGGGATCTCCACTGCCTCAACAAGACGGCCGTCAGGACTCGTGCCCGCGATCATCATCCCATGCGACTCGAATTCATCCCTGTACTCATTCGTGAATTCGTATCTGTGCCTATGGCGCTCGCTGATGCTGGTCGTTCCATAGGCTTTCTCCATTATCGAGCCTTCCGTGATCCGGCATGGGTATGCACCGAGCCTCATCGTTCCTCCGAGCGGTATGTTTCCCTTCTGGTCCGGCATCAGCGAGATCACGGGATGCCTGGTATCAGGAGAGAATTCCGAGGAGTCAGCATCTGCGTATCCGAGCACATCGCGCGCGAATTCTATGACGGCTGTCTGCATTCCCAGGCAGATGCCGAGGTAGGGTATCCTGTTCTCCCGTGCGTACTTCGCGGCTTCGACCTTTCCCGGTATTCCCCTCGAACCGAAGCCTCCGGGAACCAGGATTCCCGAGACATTCCCGAGAAGGGATGGGGCTGTATTCTCATTGAGATCCTCCGCATCGATCCAGTCAATCGAAATCTGGGTGCCCTCAGCCCAGCCGGCATGCTTGAGAGCTTCTATCACCGAGAGATATGCATCATGCAGCTGTATGTATTTGCCGACGAGCGCGATCCTGACAGTTTCCCTGCTTTCCTTTGCCCTCCTGAGCATCTCCTTCCAGTCTTCCATGTCCGCAGGCTGGGTGCTGAGCCCGAGTTCGCGGCATACGATGGTATCGAGATTCTCGTTCTGCAGCATCACGGGAGCTTCGTAGAGGATAGGGACAGTCGCATTCTCGATGACGCAGTCGCGCTTCACATTGCAGAAGAGCGCTATCTTCTGCTTCACCGATTCCTCTATCGGTTCATCCGCGCGGCATACGATGATGTCCGGGAAGAGCCCGGCATTCATCATCTCCTTCACGGAGTGCTGGGTAGGCTTTGACTTGTGCTCGCCTGAGGAGCGGATATATGGTACCAGCGTCACGTGTATGAACAGGCAGTTCTCCTTGCCGCATTCATGGGCAATCTGGCGTATGGCTTCCAGGAATGGCTGCGATTCGATATCTCCGATTGTTCCTCCGATTTCGGTTATCACGACATCGGCGCCGGTCTTCTCTCCGAGCGAGCAGATGAATTTCTTTATCTCATCGGTGACATGCGGGATGATCTGCACCGTCGATCCCAGATACTCGCCATTGCGTTCCTTATTCAGCACGCTCCAGAAAACCCTGCCCGAGGTGAGGTTCGAGAACTTGTTGAGGCTTTCATCGATGAATCTCTCGTAATGGCCGAGATCGAGATCCGTCTCCGATCCATCATCGGTGACGAAGACTTCTCCGTGCTGGAGCGGGTTCATCGTCCCTGGATCGACATTCATGTATGGATCCAGCTTCTGTGCTGCCACCTTGAGTCCCCGTGCTTTGAGAAGGCGGCCAAGGCTGGCTGCCGTGATTCCTTTCCCGAGTCCTGAAACGACTCCTCCAGTAACGAAGATATGCTTTGTCATAAATCACCTTCCTCCAATCCGCGCAGCACAAGCATAGCGGCGCTGCGGAGCGTTATGCGCCTGTCCATTGCGAGGCGTTCTATCATCCTGTGGGATTCTTCCTCATCCATTCCCTTATTCAGTGCAAGGGCACACTTTGCCTTTCCGATTATCTTCAGATCCTCGATCCGTCCCTCAAGCGTCCTTATCTTCCTGAGGTTCTCAGCCTTCATTGTCCTGAGGCATGAGGCGAGCGACAGGGCAGATGAGAGGGAGGCGCGCAGCACGGGCTTCACAACAGTGAGCACACCGTCCTTTGAAAGCCTTTCCGCGTATGCCGCTGCCGCTTCAGCCCTCATGAGCATGATGACCGCGGCATCTGATTCCTCTGCTGCCATATGGGCGAGCTCCATTCCCGGTTCATCGCTGAGCGGGTAGCTGATGATGACTGCATCCCACTCCTCGTCCAGTATCCTCCGCCTTGCCGCCGCGGAAGAGGAAGCGAGAGAGACGGAAGCACCCTCATCAGTGATGAGGCTTCCGAGGATTTCCCTGCTTCTCTCCGACGAGGATACTGCGAGCACTTTCACGTTACCAGGAACTCCATGTCGCGGGCAGTCACCTTCGGATAGCCGGAGTCTGCCGCAGTTTTCCAGTCAGTGCGCTTCGCTTCAAGGAAGCATCTGATGAGATGCTCTGGAAGCAGGGAGTGCACGAATTCCGAATCCTCTGCTTTCTCTATGGCTTCCTTGAGATTCTCCGGAAGCTTCTGTCCTTCCTCTATAACGCTGAGGCTGAGATTGTCCCTCATTCCCTCTGCTGCAGCGCTTGCGAGGAGAAGCAGCGCAAGGTAAGGGCTGCATGAAGGATCTGCCGATCTGACTTCGAGCCTCTTCGCGCTCTCATGCGCTGTCTCGGGCATGCGTATGAGAAGATTGCGGTTCCCTGTTCCCCAGCTGATGCTTCCCGGTGCCTCAAATGAGCCGAGCCGGTCGTATGAATTCGCTACAGGATTGAGGAATACCGTGATCTCAGGGATCCTCCTGAGGATTCCCGCTGCCATGCTTTCCCTTACATCATCGAATGATCCACCGTTCCTGTGGCATGAGAGGCTGATATGGAATCCCGATCCGGATTCATCAAAAAGCGGCTTCGGAAGGAACGAGGCATAGAGCCCGGAGCGGTAGGCGAGCATCTTCACAGCCGATTTGAATGTGATGATGTCGTCAGCGGCGCTGAGAAGCCCAGATGGCCTGAATGCGACCTCATTCTGCCCTGGCCCCTTCTCGTGATGGCTCGTCTCGATGTATATGCCCATCTCCTCGAGTATCAGGGAAATCTCCCTCCTGAGGTTCTCTCCCTTGTCCATCGGCGCCACATCGAGGTAGCCGGCTCTGTCCATGGGGCTGAGCGTAGGATTGCCGCTGTCGTCCAGACCGAAGAGATAGAATTCGCATTCGGTGCCTGCAAGCATCGGCATGCCGTCTTCCCTCAGCTTTCTCTCGAGATTCCTCAGCAGATAGCGTGCATCGCCCTCGAACGGGGTTCCGTCCGGATGCTTTATGCTGCAGTAGAGGCGTGTGACGCGTCCATGTTCCGTGGGGCGCCACGGAAGGACGGCAAGCGTCTCAGGGTCTGGGAAGAGAAGGAGATCGGAGTCCTCGATGTTGAGGAAGCCGCGTATTGCGGAGGCATCGAACCTTATTCCTTCATCGAAAGCCCTCTCAAGCTCGCTGGCTGATATGGAGACATTCTTAAGCTGTCCGAAGATATCACAGAAGGAGAGACGCACGAATCGCACGCTGTTCTCCCTTGCATAGGATAGGACATCATTCCTGCTATACCCGGTCATAGCACCTCGCTTTGTGTGAAAGGCCTGGGAATCGCCGAGATTCCCTCCAAAGCACCGGATACCGGGAGAGAAAGGCCTCAGCTTCCCTGACGCCTTTGTCAACGGAATGAGAATATACGCATCGGTGCTGTTTCATCAAGTGCACGCTGCGTGATGTTGACTATATGAAATCTCTTGGATATAACAGATTCGTCAACAAGGGTGTTGCAGGGCGATGCAGCACCCTTTTTTGGTCAGGGAGGAGCTATGGAGTCGGTTGCGGATTATTTCGGTTCTCTGGTATTCAACGATGATGTGATGAGGGAGAGGCTCCCGAAGGATGTGTACAAAGCCCTCAGGCGCACTGTCGATGAAGGCAAGGATCTGGATATCAACATAGCCAATGCCGTTGCCAATGCGATGAAGAACTGGGCAATCGAGAAGGGCTGCACGCACTACACGCACTGGTTCCAGCCGATGACGGGAATCACTGCGGAGAAGCATGAGGCTTTCATTGCTCCGGCTGCAGGCGGCAAGGTTCTCCTCGAGTTCTCGGGAAAGGAGCTCATAAAAGGCGAGCCGGATGCCTCATCATTCCCATCAGGAGGGCTCCGGGCAACATTCGAGGCGAGGGGATACACTGCATGGGACCCGACAAGCTATGCCTTCATAAAGGATGAGACCTTGTGCATCCCGACTGCTTTCTGCTCATACTCCGGCGAGTCACTGGACAAGAAGACGCCGCTTCTGCGGAGCATGGAGGCGATTTCCGCGGAGGCTCTGAAGATTCTCCGCCTCTTCGGGACGGATGCGAGGCGCGTCATAACGACTGTGGGCCCTGAACAGGAATACTTCCTCATCGACAAGAAGGATTACGACAGGCGCAAGGATCTGATCTACACTGGCCGCACTCTTCTCGGTGCCCGTTCCCCGAAGGGGCAGGAGATGGAGGATCACTACTTCGGTGCGCTCCGCACGCGTGTCTCGGAATACATGCAGGATCTTGACAGGGAGCTCTGGAAGCTCGGCATCTATGCCAAGACCTCGCACAATGAAGTTGCGCCATGCCAGCATGAACTGGCTCCCATCTTCACTACGACGAATATCGCGGTGGACAACAATCAGCTCACGATGGAGATCATGAAGAAGGTTGCTGAGCGCCATGGATTTGCATGTCTGCTTCATGAAAAGCCATTTGCAGGGGTGAATGGTTCGGGAAAGCACAACAACTGGTCGCTCTGCACCGATAAGGGCACGAATATCCTTGAGCCGGGCGATAGCCCTAAGGATAATGCACAGTTCCTCCTCTTCCTTGTCGCGGTGCTCAAGGCTGTCGATGAGTATCAGGATCTGCTGAGGATGTCTGTGGCTTCTGCCGGGAATGACCACAGGCTTGGTGCGAATGAGGCACCTCCTGCCATAGTCTCCGTCTTCCTCGGCGATGAGCTTACGGAGATTCTTGAGGCGATTGCGGAAGGCAAGCCCGTTGCCGGACGCACGAAGGAGCGCATGCAGCTGGGAGTCCATGTCCTTCCTGCCATTCCGAAGGATACCTCGGACCGCAACAGGACGAGCCCGTTCGCTTTCACGGGCAACAAGTTCGAATTCAGGATGCTCGGATCATCATTCTCAGTGGCAGAGCCGAATACGGTCCTCAACACGATCGTGGCAAAGGAACTCAGGGAATTCCACCGGATCCTTTCATCAGCCACTGACTTCACGGCCGCCGTCAATGACCTTGTCCGTGATACCTACATCAGCCACCGCCGCATCGTTTTCAATGGCAACAACTACTCGAAGGAGTGGGTGGAGGAGGCTGAGAGGCGTGGCCTGATGAATCTTGCTTCCGCTCCCGATGCCTACGATGCCATGCTTGCCCCGAAGAATATCGAGGTGTTCAGCGAGTTCGGAATCTATAGCTCGATTGAGCTCCATTCGCGTTCGGAGATCCTCAATGAGGAGTATTCGAAGACAATCCACATCGAGGCTCTTACGATGATCGATATGATCAACAGGCAGGTGATGCCTGCCGTTATAGGCTATTCTGCCAGGATCGCTTCATCGATAGCCGCGAAGAGGGCAGCGCTGCCTGAGATGAATCTCGACGCGGAGACGGACAGGCTTGCGGAGATAGGAGCGCTGGAGAATGATCTCCACCATGCGGTGAAGGAGCTTGAGAAGGCAGTGGCAATCGCCTCCGGTTATTCGGGCTCCCCGCTTGCGCATTATTACCGCAATACCGTTCTCCCTCTGATGGATGAGGTGAGGACGCACTGCGATGCGCTCGAACTCATCGTCGGGCAGAAGGACTGGCCGTATCCGACATACGGGGAAATGCTCTTCTACGTCTGAAAAGAAAAAACCGGAGCTCTGAGGTGATCCTCATTGGCTCCGGTCCGGTTCATGCTTCCGCGAACTCTTCCTTGCCAGCGCCGCAGAGCGGGCAGACCCAGTCCTCGGGTACATCTTCCCACTTCGTTCCCGGTGCGATTCCGTTATCGGGATCTCCGGCAGCTTCATCATAGACATAGCCGCAGAGATTGCAGACATACTTCTTCATAATGTGCCTCCATTATTGATAATCGTTATCAATAAGGTACTCCATTTGCTTACAGCAGTCAATTGCCGGAAATATATGGTATCATTGCATCGATAGCTAAATGGAAAAGGGGGATCCGATGGAACTCAATACCGGAGCACTCATTATCGTTGCATGCTACCTCATTGGCATGCTTGTAATCGGCTTCATTGTCGGCAAGCTCAAGATCAAGACCAGCAGTGATTACATGCTTGCAGGAAGAAGGATGGGCCTCTTCATGGTTGCCTTCTCGCTTTCGGCGAACAATATCGGAGGCGGTTCCACCACTGGCCTTGCCGATAAAGCCTTCGGATCATGGGGCCTGAGCGCTATCTGGTACGTGCTTGCTGCATCAATCGCGATGATCCCCCTTGCGTATTTCGCACCGCGCATCAGAAAGACGATGGCCGTGACGATTCCCGAGGTCATCGGCCGCAGGTTCGGCAAGGGAAGCTCCGTGTTCTCAGCGGTACTGAACATCCTTGCTCTTTTCTGCCTTACGTCCTCGCAGGTCGCTGCATCCGGTTCGGTCGTATCGACGCTCACCGGGATCCCGATGAATGTCTGCCTCGTCATCGCTGGCGTCATCATCATCCTCTATACGACGCTCGGCGGCATGATTGCAGACCAGCTTTCGGACCTTGACCAGTTCATCATCATCCTTCTGGGCCTTGCCATCGCAACGCCGATTGTCATCCATGGCTGCGGCGGCTGGGAGGCAGTCTCATCGAAGCTTCCTGGTGAGCAGCTCGATCCCACCAAGATAGGCTGGGTCGTAATCATCGGATACATCTTCAACTATTTCTGCACATTCCTCTCCGGCCCTGAGATGATCAGCCGTTTCGAGAGTGCGAAGGATGAGAAGACGGCTTTCAGCGCCTCCCTCCTTTCCGGCGTGCTCATGGCTGCCATGGCCATATTCCCGACGCTCCTCGGCCTTGCTGCGCTTGCCATGAGGGATCAGATTGCGGATATCACCGGCGCAACGGCTATGATGGTTGTCACCGAGCACTTCGCTCCTGCTGTCATCACAGGTCTTGTTTCCGCGGCCATCATCTCCGCTACGATGTCCTCTGCTGATTCCAACCTGCTCTGCATGTCGACGATGTTCATGAATGACATCATGATCCATTACAGCAGCAAGTGCAGGAATCTCTCAGACCGGCAGATGATCCTCTGGACGAGGACGTGCAACGTCATATTCTGTGCCATCGCCATGCTGATTTCCCTGCTGCAGATCAACATCGTGACGATGAACACCTTCGCCTTTGCCATCCGCTGTGCAGGACCGTTCGCCGCCTATGGCCTTGGAATGGTCATTCCACGCGCTACGAAGCATTCCGGGCAGATATCCATCGTGACCGGAACGATCGGCGTCATATTCTGGCAGATTCTCTCAGGCGGTGATTTCTACCTCGGTATCCTGCCTGTCGTCTTCGGCTGCGCAGTCGGCACCGTGGCATTCTTCATCGTGAATGCAATCGAATGGAAGATCGGTATGGAACCTGCACCTTCGGCCTTCCTGACAGAGTCCGAGAAGAAGAAGCTGGCTGCTGAAGGGAAGTGAGGCGTGCGCCTTTTCATAGCGCTGATGCTTGATGGAGATGCGGCAGATGAGCTTGCCGCACTCCGTGATTCACTCCATGACAGGTCATCCTCAGGATCCTTCGTTCCTAGGGAGAACCTGCACATAACGCTTGAATTCCTGGGAGAATGCACCGCTGCGGAGAGACGGAAGGCTGAGGAGGCGATGGACAGTATCGTGTTCAGGCCATTCAGGATCACGATGGATAAGCTTGGCTTCTTCTCCCGCCCTGATGGCAATACATGGTGGGCCGGCGCAGAGGAGAGCGCTCCGCTGATGAATCTCTCCCGTGATCTCAGACGAGAGCTGTCAGCGCGTGGATTCAGGCTCGAGAAGAGAAGATTCCGGCCGCATGCAACGCTCGGAAGACGGGTTGTGACGGATGCGGCAGCAGGAAGCATCAGGCCTGTCTGCGCTTCCGCTGAGGCTATATCCCTGATGCTTTCAGAAAGAGGGGAGCGGGGTATGGTATACACCGTTCTCCATGAGAGAAGGGCCGGAGAATGATGATGGCCCCGCAGGGCCATCGTTCATCTGATTGACAGGAATGCGCTGTAGCAGTCCCTTGCTGAGATGATGTCGCTGGCTGCTGATATCTCCCAGGGGGCATGCATCGAGAGAAGAGCGACACCGCAGTCTATGACCTGCATCCCATAGTATGCAGCGAACTTCGCAATCGTCCCGCCTCCGCCGACATCGACCTTTCCCATTTCCGACATCTGGTACTTCACACCGTTGTCATCCATTGCCTTCCTGAGCGTTGCGATGAATTCGGCATTCGCATCCGAAGCGCCTGATTTCCCTCTTGATCCTGTGTATTTATTGAATACGACACCGCCTCCGAGACGGGATGCATTGTTCTTGTCGTAGAGTGACTGGTTGAGCGGGTCGAATGCCGCCGTGACATCGCTGGAGAGCATTATTGAGGAGCGGAGCAGCCTGCGGAGCCTGAGTCCGCTGTAGCCCCCATCCATCCTGGCCAGCACTTCCGATACGGCATTCTCGAGGAATGCGCTGTCCATGCCTGTGGATCCCGCCGATCCGACTTCCTCCTTGTCCACGAGGAGGCAGCAGGATGTCCTTGCCGGAGTTTCATGGGAGAGAAGCGCATCGAGGGACGTGAATGCGCATATCCTGTCATCCTGCCCATATGAGAGCACCATCGATCCATCGAATCCCATGAGCTTTGACCTGCCCGCAGGAACGATCTCAAGCTCGGCGCTCCTGAAATCCTCCTCAGAGATCCCGATCTCATCGCTGAGTATCGCGAGTATCCTCTTCTTTCCCTCGTCCTTCTCTCCTGTGCAGCTGAGCCCGACGATGAGATCGAGGCTCTCGCCTTCGATGAACTCCGAAGCGGTTTTCTTCATCTGCTCCTGCGCCATGTGTGGGAGAATATCGGAGATGCAGAATGCGCGCTCATCATCCTCTCCGATGACCACTTCCTTCTTCGTCCCGTCCTTCAGGACCACGACGCCATGGATGGCAAGAGGCGTTGTCACCCACTGATACTTCTTGATTCCGCCATAGTAGTGCGTGTCGAGGTACACCACGCCCTCGTTCTCGTAGAGCGGATTCATCTTCACATCGAGCCTGGGCGAATCAATATGCGCGCCGAGGATGTTCATGCCGCTCTCGATGCTTTCCTTGCCGATATGGAAGAGCGCAATTGATTTCGCATACTGCACGTAATAGACCTTGCTGCCTGCACTGACTGAGGATACATCCTCGATATTCCTGTATCCTTCCTTCTCAGCGAGCTTTATTATCTCCTGGACGCATTCCCTCTCCGTCTTGCCGGAGTCGAGAAAAACCCTGTATCTCTGTATTTCGTTCATCTTCTTTCCTCCACCACGGATGATACAGCTTCGATGCCGGAGTGCAAAGAGATTGTTTCCATGATATGCTAGCGGAATGAGCAGAAAGAACAGGAAAAGAATCCACACCATCTCACTCCGTGAACAGATAAAGCAGGCACCCTGGCTTTTCGCAGTCTATGTCTTCCTGAGTATTTCAGTTGTCGGAGTCATGATCGAACAGATATACAACAGGGACTGGCAGAGTGTCGCGATGTGCGTCCTTACGCTGTTCCTTTTCACGATCCCTTCATTCATCGAGCGCAACTGGCATATCGACATACCGAATACGCTTGAGGTGATCATCCTGCTCTTCATATATGCCGCGGAGATACTCGGCGAGATAAGGGCCTTCTATGTCAGCGTCCCGGGATGGGATACGGCGCTCCATACGATAAACGGATTCCTCGCGGCTGCTGTGGGTTTTTCCCTTGTCGATATCGTGAACAGGAATGAGCACACGAAGTTCTACCTCTCTCCCGTCTATGTGGCCATCGGCGCATTCTGCTTCTCGATGACCATCGGCGTGCTCTGGGAATTCTTCGAGTTCTCTGCCGACATGCTCTTAGGCCTTGATATGCAGAAAGATACCGTCGTGCACAGCATCCATTCCGTCCTCCTGAACGAGGTCATGAACAACAGGCCCGTATCTATAACCGGCATCACCGAGACAGCCGTCAATGGCATTGAGCTTGGGCTTGGCGGCTATCTCGATATCGGGCTGATAGACACGATGAAGGATCTCTTCGTGAACTTCATCGGGGCGGTTGTCTTCTCCTTCATAGGCTTCTTCTATCTCAGAGGAAGGGGAAACGGGACATTCGCAAAGCGGTTCATCCCCAGTCTCATGAAGAAGAGGGAGGAGCTTGAGAAGGCTGAGAAGCGCTGATCAGAGCAGCGCTCTAAGGTCGTCGGCAGCTTCCTCGGACACTCCCTCCCAGGGCAGGTCGGCATCGGTCCTTCCGAACGCTCCGAATGATGCGGAGCTGCGGTAGATGGGCCTTCTGAGGGAGAATCGTTCGATCATGCCTTCGGGGCGGAGGTCATAGTGATCCTTTATCCAGCCTATTATCCTCTCCTCCGGAAGCTTTGCCGTGCCGAACGCAGTCAATGCAAGCGAAACCGGCTCTGCAACGCCTATCGCATAGGCTGCCTGGAGCTCGCACTCCTCAGCTGCTCCTGCGCTGACGATGGTCTTCGCTATATTCCTCAGGGCCATAGCCGCAGTCCTGTCTACCTTCGTGGGATCCTTGCCTGAGAAAGCACCGCCGCCATGGTGGGCATAGCCGCCGTATGTATCGGCTATGATCTTCCTTCCAGTGAGTCCCGTGTCAGCCGCTGGACCGCCGAGAACGAAGCGTCCCGTAGGATTGATGAAGTATCCAGTGGAATCATCGAGAAGCGCTTCCGGAAGGGAAGGACGGATGATCCTCTCCATCAGAGCCCCGCGTATCTCTTCCAGGCTGATATCCTCATCATGCTGGGCGGAAAGGACGACAGCCGCGATCCTGACAGGTCTCCGGCCTTCATATTCAACGGTGACCTGGCTCTTCCCGTCAGGCCTCAGGAATGGAAGGGAACCATCTTCCCTGGCATCGCGCAGCGCTATTGCCATCTTCCTGGAGAGCATGAGCGCAAGCGGCATGAGCTCTTCCGTTTCCGATGTGGCATAGCCGAACATCATGCCCTGATCACCGGCTCCGATTGTCTTCGGATCATGCATCGAAGCATCCACGCCCATAGCGATATCGCCGGACTGATTGTGCACCGAGCATGTTATATCCGCGCTGTCATCGAATCCATACTCCTTTCTTGTGTAACCGATGGAGCGTATCACGCTGCGTGCTATCCCCGTGAAATCGACGGAGGCTGATGATGTTATCTCTCCCATTATATGAACTGCGCCGGGCTCTGCTGTCACTTCGCAGGCACAGCGCGCAAGCTCGTCGCGTTCGAGAAGCGCATCGAGGATTCCGTCAGCTATCTGGTCGCAGACCTTGTCCGGGTGCCCGCAGGCAACCGATTCTGAAGTGAAAAGTCGTCTCATGGTTCCATGATTATAGCGGGTTTCCTTCTTTCATGCCTGCAATCTTCCGAGACATGCGCCTGAGAATTTCAGCAGATCTGTTCTGTAGGAGAGAATGAATGCAACCGGATCCAGAGGCCGGGATGCTGCCACCCACTGGGAAAGCCTGTCGATGAAGACTGCTGCGGCAATCGAGCAGGATGGATCTCCCTGAGGGGCCATCAGGATCGAGCTCTCTGCTCTGATGATGGCGGGCATGATCAGTGCCCTGAGCCCATGGTATGAGCCTGCGGATCTGTAGAATGCCCTCCTTCCATGCATGCACCTGGCTATTGACAGCAGTACTTCCCACCCATTGCCTGCCTCCTCGCATGCTGCGATATCCTTCCTGACAAGATAGTCCAGCAGCTCATCCTTAGAGGCGAAATGATAGTAGAAGCTTTTGCGGGTGAGGCCTGAGGCGGCTGCTATCGAACCGACATCTATCTTCGAGTACGATTTCCTTACCATGAGAAGACGCAGCGCGGAGGATAGCCTTTCCCTTGTCTTGTCATTAGCGGTTTCTGCGCGGCTGTCTTCTGTCAGAGCACAGGATGCCGCTTCCACCCTTTTCTCCATATTCACCCCCTCTTTATTGAATATCTTATCATCGGTACGTCGGTTTTTCCAGAAAGAAAAGATACAGCCGGATGAAAATGGACATTTTTCATCTTTGGTATCCTTTCGCCGGAAAACCTCTGCGCGATCCTCTTTCATGTTTTCCAATACGCACTGAGCCGCGCTTTCTGACAGCTGCTTCCAGAACAAGGCTGGAAGGGCCTGTCTGTCGTGACAGAAAGAGGGTGAATACGTATTATGGGAACATGCTGACGTTGGATACTGTCTATCAGGCTTCCTTTGCGCTCAAGGAAGCGGCAAGGGTCACGGATCTCATCCGTGCTCCGCGTATGTTCCCGTCCGATGAGGTATACCTCAAGACGGAGAACCTCCAGACGACTGGTTCGTTCAAGGTAAGGGGAGCTTATTACAAGATCTCGCGTCTTACCGATGAACAGAAGAAGAAGGGTGTCATTGCCTGTTCTGCAGGAAATCATGCCCAGGGTGTTGCTCTTGCTGCAGCAAGGCAGGGCATCGATGCTGTGATCTGCATTCCTGAGGGTGCTCCGATCTCAAAAGTCGAGGCGACAAGAGCCTATGGTGCAAGAGTTGAGCTCGTGAAGGGCGTCTACGATGATGCATACAACCGCGCGCTTGAGATCATGGAGGAGACCGGGCGCACGATGATACATCCGTTCAATGACCCTGATGTCATCGCGGGGCAGGGCACGATCGGGCTTGAGATACTCCAGCAGCTGCCCGATGTGGATACGATCATCGTCCCTGTAGGCGGTGGCGGTCTCATTGCCGGCGTTGCATTCACAGTGAAGATGCTCAAGCCTGGCGTGAAGGTGTACGGAGTGCAGTCTTCCGGTGCGCCCTCGATGGTCTCTTCGCTCCATGACCACAGGGTCGAGGCTCTGGCATCCGTATCAACGATTTCCGATGGAATCGCGGTCAAATGCCCCGGAGATCTCACATATTCGCTCTGTGAGAAGTATGTCGATGATGTCGTGACCGTTTCCGATGATGAGACAGCTGTCGCGATCCTTGACCTTATGGAGAAGCAGAAGCTCGTATCTGAGGGGGCGGGCGCTGTCTCAGTAGCTGCTGCTCTCTTCCATAAAGTGCCGGCAAAGGGCAGGACGGTCTGCCTTGTGTCAGGAGGCAATATCGATGTCACGATTCTCTCCCGCGTCATAAACAGAGCGCTCATCAAGGAGGGCAGGCTCGCTGATATCACGGTGGAGCTCCTCGATAAGCCCGGGCAGCTCGTGGAGGTTTCCTCGATCATCGCGCGTGCAGGTGCCAATGTCGTAGGTGTCTTCCATGACAAGACTGGCAATGAGAAGAATCTCAACAACTGCACGCTCCGTGTGACGATGGAGACAAGGGATTTCAGCCACATCAGCGAGATCAAGGAGAATCTCTCCGCCGCAGGCTTCCAGTTCGTAGGAGAGTGAGATGCTTGATTTCTTCTTCGACATAGACGGGACGCTTCTCCCCTTTGGAAAACCCGCCCCAGATAGCGCTGTCAAGGCTATTGCCATGCTGAAGGAGGAGGGGCACAGGGGTATTCCTGGCTACTGGACGGAGTCCTGTGGAAGTGCCTGATTACGTGTGCAGCCTCGGCTTCAGGGATGGAGTGTTCTCGGCGGGAGCCTGCATCATCGCGGATGGACGATGCATCTTCTCGAGCGCTTTCACTCCTGAGCAGAGAGCCGATGTCCTCGGCTACTGCAGGAGCGAGGGTTTCCGTCTTCTCGTGCAGACAGCCGCCGGTACCTATGCAAGTGCAGAGGATTATGATTTCTGGCTGGACCGGATGAGGCGCTATGCCGGTTCAGAGATCCAGCTTTCTTCGATGGTCATCACTCCGGAGCTTCCTTCGGATGCTGTGATCCGCAAGGTTCTCTATGTTACGGAGCACAAGGAGCTTGAGGATGTGAGGCAGGACCTGAAAGGCCGGTTCGATGTAGTCGACAATACGGTAGGGCTTCCTTCTGATATGATGGGCGAGATCGTCCTTCCATCCATCACGAAGGCCAGCGGGATCGATAGGATCATAGAGCACTACGGGGATGATATCGGCAGGACCGTTGCCATAGGCGACGGGGCGAATGATATCGAGATGGTCGAACATGCCGGCCTCGGGATCGCTATGGGAAATGCCGATGAATGCCTCAGGAAAGCGGCAGCGTGGATAGCTCCTCCGATTATGGAGGATGGACTTGCCGCTGCTATACGGTATGCGCTGAATCTCATGGAAAACTGAGCATCTTCGTGGGATTTCAGGGAATCTGCCCGCAGTTTGCGAACAATTTTCTTTCATTCAGTAACAATCCATACTAAACTGAAATACATACAGGGGAGGCAGAGTATGGAGGAGAAGAAACGAACGAAGGCCGAATACCGTAGCTCGCTGAGATCCAAGCGCCTCATTCGCGAAGCGCTTATTACCATGATGCGCGAGAAGCCATTCGAGAAGATCACAATTACCGATATCGTGAAGACAGCTGATATAAACAGAGGTACGTTCTATGCCCATTATAAGGATATCGGGGAGGTCCTCAGCTCGATCAAGGAGCTCGCGATTGCAGAGCTTTCCGCTGCTTTCGACGGAATGACGCCTGATATCATCCTGGCTAATCCACGGCCGCTCTTTGATTCGCTTACGGCGCTTCTGATGAAGGACAGGGAGTACTACAGGCTGATCTTCGCGGTTGAGGAATTCCGCGAGTCTGTCATGGAATCGAGATTCCGCATCGCGGACTATCTGATGAAATCGACATCGGTCCAGCATCTGGCAACGGACTCTTCACAGCGGGCGAAGCTTACAGGATCGCTTGATTTCCTTCTTTCCGGGATCATCGATCTCTATACCGATGTGCTCTGCGAGAAGGTCCCGCTCGATCTTGAGTCGCTCCCTGAGATCATGACGAAGCTTTCCGGAAGCGTAGTGAAGCAGCTGACCGAGCAGTCTGTCAGATGATGCAGCAGCAGGGGAAGAACGGGAAGCAGCAGGGGAAGAATCCCGTGCTTATCCCGCCGAATGAGCGCGAGTAGTCCTCATAAGCGGATCGCCTGCCTGTGAGCCTGTCACGGAACGCGAGGTATGTCCCGTTTCCAGGTTCCTTTGAAATCGCGGTATTTATATCATTGAGAGCCCCTACCGTATCTCCGGTATGGGCTTTTGCGTATGCTGAGAGGTAGTACCAGCGTCCGGAACGCCTTTCTGGCGCAACCGATCTGAGCGCATTCAGTGCCTCGACGAAACGGCGTGCGTTTATGTATGCAACTGCCGCGCGGAGCTCTATCGGCTCCTCCTGGCTGCTGCCGGGATATCCTCCGTATCCGTAGCCGAAGCCATATCCCTGGCTCTGCTGGCTGCCGTATGAAGAGAAGCTTTCCTTATGGTTTATGATCTGGTCATAGGCAGCGTTGATTTCCTGCATCTTCCTTGCGGCCTCAGGGCTGTTGCCAGCCACATCGGGATGGTATTTCTTCGCAAGTGTCTTATATGCTTTCTTCACCTCGTCATCGGAGGCATCCGGCCTCAGACCGAGAACGCTGTATGGATCGTTCATTTCCTGTTTTCCTTGAATTTTGACCAGATTCCACTGTATAGGATATTCCTCAGAATGAAAACATGCTGATCGAGAGGCAGACGCTCGAACGCAGCTGAGGCAGCCGAGGCGGCATCGAGGAGCATCTGGCGCATGTTCTCTTCGCTGATATCCTCCGGAAGCGGGTTGTATGAACCGGATCTGGCATCCTTCTTTCTGTCGCACCAGGCATCCATGAGGTAGATGAAGCGGCCGAGCCCGCAGCCGAGGCTCCTGAGATCATCCCTGAAGAAAGATGTGTCATCGTATACGAAGACCTCTCCGAGGATCGTTCCGAAGAGAAGAGACATCCTTTCCGCATCGCGCGAGTTCTCCTTTTCTCCTGCCGTGATCGCCTCAAGCCCTTCCCTGACGGCGGCAGCGATTCTCGGATACTTCTCCTCAAGGCGCGGGAGGAGTGCGCGCATCTTCTTCTCCTCTGCCTTTCCCTTTCCTTCATCATTCACCTTGTCGAGGAGGGAATAGTAGCCCAGCAGCATCTGCATGTCCGCAGCATAGGCTGTGAATGGAGTCACGGTATAGGCATGTTCCCTGACTGGATGCGGAACGCATCTCTCCATCCCCTTCGTCTCTTCTGAATCCGTGAGATCCGAAAGCGTCATCTCGAGGAATACCATATCGTAGGAGAGGGCGAGCATGGCCTTCTGGCCATAGTTTCCCCTCAGCACCCTGCAGAGCCCGCAGTAGTGGGCCTTGTATTCTTCCTTCTCCTCCTTTGAAAGCGAGGAGGCATTGGCAAGCACATAGCCGAACATATCATGTCCTCTTCACGAACTGATGCCCGCAGTGCGGACACGTTATCCTGATCTTGCCCTTTCCCTTCGGAACCCTCAGCTCCTTGCGGCATTCAGGGCAGCGGAAGTATGCATGTGTCTTCTCGTCTTCCTTCCGCGCGGCCTTTGCCTTCCTTTCCTCTTCCTTCTTCCTTGCTATCTCCGCATCGCGGCGGAAGAGGGAGAGGAACTTCTCATTCTCGGCACGCCGCTTCGCGGTGGACGTGCTGAGCATCCTCCAGGCAGCAACAGCGACCAGCACAAGGGCTGCCGCGCTTACTATGATGCGTGCTGTCTCATCTGTCATTACCGAAGCAGCTGTGGCAAGCACAAGCGCCGCTGCTGTAAGGAATACGGATAGTGCATCGGAGCCATTGCGCCCCGAGAAGAAACCATTAGCCATAGAATGAATATCGCAATCAGAGGAAGAGTTGTCAAATATCTTGCCACATGAGGGCGCAGGGTTTAATCATTGGGGTATGGAAATCATTGCACACAGAGGTTACAGCGGGAAGTATCCCGAGAATACGATGCTCAGCTTCCGCAAGGCTGTCGAAGCCGGGGCTGATGGCATTGAGCTCGATGTTCATCTCTCACGCGACGGGGAGGTCATGATCATGCATGATGAGGCGCTGAAGCGCACAGCCGGACGTGAGGGGTACATCTGGGATTACACCAGAGCGGAACTTGAGGGAATCAGTGCGGGGAAGACGAAGGATGACAGCTATGGCTTCACCCCCGTACCGTCACTCGAGGAATATCTTTCGATGATAAAGCCGACGGGACTCTATACGAATATCGAGCTCAAGACAGCTCCCGTGTACTATCCGGGAATAGAGGAGAAGACGCTGGAGCTTGTCAGCCGCTTCGGTCTTCTGGACAGGATCATATTCTCATCATTCAACTGGCTTTCGGTGTTCCGTATCCGCCAGCTCTGTCCTGAGGCTGTGACAGGGCTTCTCTTCGATGGCATGAAGCTTGTGAACATAGGATCATGCATCCATGCATCCGGAATAGATTGCTATCATCCGTCATACAAGCTCCTGGATGACGGAGCAGTGGGAGAGCTTAAGGAAAGCGGAGTCCGCATCAATGTATGGACCGTCAATGAGCCAGGAGAGATGCTTCAGTGCAAGGCATGGGGAATCGACGGGCTCATCACGAACGAACCTGAGAAGGCAAGGGAGATCTGCGGGTAGTTGACTCTCTTGAAAATGGGAATTATTCTCACTTTCCGATGAGTCAGTACAATACAAGGCAGAAGAGCAGGGTCATTTCCTTCTTCGCATCGGCAAGCAGCCGTGCATTCACTCCGGAAGAGGTGGCAGCGTCATTGCCCGATGTCCCGAAATCGACTGTCTACAGGATCATGAAGCAGCTTTCTGATGATGGCTGCCTGAGGAAGACGGGTACAAGCGGCAGGAGCGCTGTCTATCAGTATCAGGGGAAGGACTGCACGAGCCATATGCATATCAGATGCAAGGCATGCGGGCGGACCGAGCATCTCGATGCAGCCACGACAAGGCAGATTGAGGCCCTCGTATTCACCGATTCAGGCTTCGAAGCCCTTGATTCCACCGTTTTCGAAGGCCTCTGCAGTGAATGCAGGAGGCGCGGATGAGACTCTTTGCCATCATCATGATTGTCATTTCACTCTTCTCCTCCTGCTCGCGGAGCAGCGGAGAGGAGACCGGCTTCTCGATTGTTGCCGCTGACTTTCCCTCCTACGATGCCGCGCGGGCGGTGCTCGGGGGGACTTCCGGTCTGACGATGCTCCTTCCTCCAGGTATGGAGAGCCACAGCTATGATCCGACGCCCCGCGATATGGTCCGTCTCTCCGGATGCGATCTGGTGGTGTATGCTGGAGGCCCTTCGGATGAATGGGTGCGCACGATACTCTCATCCCTCGAGGATTCTCCTTCCTCATTTGCGCTCACCGACCAGGTGGAGCTGCTCTCTGAGGAACGGCGGGAGGGCATGGAGGCGGAGGAGCATGACCATGATCATGATCATGCTGCGCACGATATCGACGAGCATGTCTGGACGAGTCCCGTGAATGAGATCGCGATCGTGAGGAATCTTGCGGCGCTCATTTCATCGCTCGATCCCGATAATGCAGATAATTACATGGCGAATGCGGATGCATATACCGAAGCAATCAGTGATATCGACAGAAGGATAAGGGAGACTGTGGAGAACGCAGAGCGCAATACGCTCATCTTCGCTTCGCGCTTTCCTCTTCTCTATTTCGTGCGTGAATACGGGCTCGATTACTATGCGGCCTTCCCGGGCTGCGCTGAAGAGACGGAGCCGAGTGCAAGGACTGTCGCGTTCCTCATAGACAAGGCCAGGGAAATGGATGTTCCATGCATCCTCAGCATCGAGATGTCGTCACCGCTCATTGCGGAGGTGATTGCCGATGAGGCGGGGTGCGGCGTGCGCGTTTTCTATACGATGCACAATGTCACCGCCGCGGATTTCATGAGCGGCAGGAACTATATTGATTTCATGGAGGAGAACATCGATGTTCTCTCGGAGGCGCTGAATTGACGCTTATAGAAGGAAAGGATCTAACTCTCGGCTACGAGGGGCAGGGTATAATCTCGTCGCTTTCATTCTCCGTCGGGGAGGGTGATTACCTCTGCATAGTCGGTGAGAACGGTTCAGGTAAGAGCACATTCGTGAAGACGGTTCTGGGACTTGTCGAGCCGCTCAGGGGGGATATCATCTATTCAGGCGGACTGAGGAGGAATGCAATAGGGTATCTTCCGCAGGTTTCAGGCATCCAGCGGGATTTCCCGTCATCGGTGATGGAGGTCACGCTCTCCGGGTGCCTTGGCAGGCATCGCCGGCTCTTCGGATACTCAAGCGCGGAGAAGCAGCGTGCGCTTTCCATACTCGGAAGCCTCGGAATGGGAGATAGGATCTCCGCCTCATTCCAGGAACTTTCCGGAGGACAGCAGCAGCGCACGCTTCTTGCAAGGGCGCTCATGGCAACGGAGAAGCTTCTTTTCCTGGATGAACCATCAGCAGGCCTTGATCCCCGGACATCCAGTGAGCTCTATTCGATACTGCGGGACCTCAATGCTTCGGGCATCACGATCATGATGGTCACGCATGATATCCATCCTGCCCTCAACGATGCACGCACGATACTCCATCTCTCACATGGCCGGTATTTCTTCGGCCCGAAGGAGGCATATTTCGCTTCGGATATGGGAAAGGAATTCCTGAAGGAGGCCGGCCATGATAAGTGAGATGCTTTCGTATCCGTTCATAGTCAGAGCGCTTCTGGCTGGTCTTTTCGTCTCCGTGGCCGCCTCGCTTCTCGGCGTGAGCCTCGTGCTTCGCCGATTCTCGATGATAGGGGATGGGCTGTCCCATGTGGGCTTCGGAGCGCTGGGCATTTCCGCATTGCTGTCACTCCAGCCTATGGCCGTGACGATTCCGGTTGTGATCGTATCCGCCTTCGTCCTTCTCCATATCTCGGGGAAATCCAGAAGCGGCGGGGACAGTGCAATCGCGCTCATATCATCATCGGCGCTCGCACTCGGGGTCATTGCAGTCTCTGCAGCAGGGGTCAATACCGATCTCAATGCATTTCTCTTCGGATCGATTCTCTCCGTGTCCCGTACCGATAGCCTGATAGCCGCAGCAGTCTCCGCTGCGACAATCTTCTCATATCTTGTCTTCTACCATCAGATATATTCCACGACATTCGATCCCTCATTTGCCAAGGCGACCGGAATCAGCACAGGCCGCTATACTTCGCTTCTGGCACTGCTCACGGCGCTTGTGATCGTTGTCGGGATGAGGATCCTGGGCTCCCTTCTGATCTCAAGCCTGATCATATTCCCTGCAGCGATCGCCATGAAGCTGATGCGGAGATATGCCACGGTTTCCATTGCCGCTGCAGCGGAAGCCGTGCTTGCATTCATCGCAGGCTTCGTGCTCTCATACGCGTTCTCGCTCCCCACCGGAGCCAGCATCGTTGCTGTCCATATGGTTATCTATCTTACGGCATCTGCAGCAAGGTCCATCATCATACTTGCGAGGGAAAGGAGGGCACCATGAGAACGCTTACGGCATATTTCTCATATACAGGCAGAACCGCGGAGCTTGCGGAAAGGATCAGGGAGCTCACAGGCTCGGATATCTTCCGCATCGAAGCAGAAGAACCTTATCCGCGTTCATACAGGGACACGATAGAACGTGCGAAGGAAGAGTGGCAGGCAGGTGCATTCCCGCCTCTTGCAGAGGATGCGGATGTCTCTGCATACGATGCTATCTTCCTTGGCTTCCCTGACTGGTGCGGCACGATGCCCCGCCCCGTTTTTACATTCCTCCGCAGCCATGATTTCTCAGGTAAGCGCATCTTCCCGTTCTGCACCTCAGGCGGAAGCGGCCTTGGATCATCCATCAGCGACATAAAGGCAACAGCTCCCGGAGCAGATGTATCCGAAGGTTTCCATTCATCAGGACATGCTGATGATGAGGATCTTATCAGATGGATTGAGAGCCTTTCCTGATTCTTGTCATTGACATCCATATTACCTAACGGGTAATCTATATTCAGGGATTGCAGTGTGAAGATTGTTTACGCAGATGCAAAGACTGAAGAGTGCTGCGAGTCAATGAGGAAAGCGGAAAAATTCTTCGGAGGCA
The DNA here is from genome assembly GCA_944389055.1 of uncultured Spirochaetaceae bacterium. Classification (GTDB taxonomy): domain Bacteria; phylum Spirochaetota; class Spirochaetia; order Sphaerochaetales; family Sphaerochaetaceae; genus Ornithospirochaeta. The sequence continues at coordinate 22,287 of CALXKY010000004.1, forward strand.
ATAGGGCCCTGGCTCTTAGCCTTCATGCCAGGATCAATGCGCTGAGGAATGCAGTTACCGTAAGGGATATAATCGCTCAGCCGAGTTTCCGTTTCCATAAGCTCAATGACTCCAGAAAGAAGAAGCTGAACGGATGCTTTGCTATCGATGTGAAAACAAGACGTGAACCTTGGCGTCTGATACTGCGGCCGCTTGACCCGGATATGAAGCCATTCGTTCCATGCAATATCGATGAGATCCCCGCGTCTGTCAGGATCGTGAGAATCGAGGAGGTAAGCAATCACTATGAGTAATTATACTGAATACAGGGACAGGGTCGCATTCCATCCGGGGTATTATGTAAATGAAGCCGTGGAGGCCAGCGGACTTACGCAGGCGGATTTCGCAAGGAGGCTGGATACGACACCGAAGAATCTCAGCCTTCTGATAAGAGGGGAGCAGAGCCTGTCGCTTGACATGGCCATGAAGCTTTCACGGATGATGGATACAAGCGTTGAGTACTGGATGAATCTGCAGATTGCATATGATGCGCTGATTGCGGCCTTCCGCTCGGATCAGGAACTTGAAAAGGAGCGTGAAGTATTCGCATCTCTCGACTATGGATATTTCCGGGATAATTTCTGTCTCCCTGATCTTCCTCGCCGGGTGGATGAGCAGATCGCCCATGTCCGGAAATTCCTTGGCGTATCAACGCTGGCTGTGCTGAGGAACCGCGATCTGGCTGTCAGCTTCAGGTCTGCGGGAAGCGGGATGAGCGAAGGCAATATCATCAAGGCAAATGCAATGGTCCAGATTGCGATTAACAGGGCCCTGAAGACCGATTCCCCGAAATTCTGCAGAAGACGTTTCGAGGAAGCAGTGAAGCATGCGCTGACACTTACTGAATCGCATGATTCTTTCCTGCCGCTTGTATCTGATGAGTTCCTGGAAGCAGGGGTGAAGCTTATTATCCTGGAGAATATGCCAGGATCGAAAACAAATGGAGCTTCGAAGCCCGTAGGCGAGAGCATCCTGCTGATGATAAGCAGCAGGCGTCTGTACTCAGATACATTCTGGTTCACGCTTCTTCACGAGGCCGGCCATATCATGAACCATGATTTCGGCATCTCCTTCGAGAACGATGAGGGCAGGGAAGAAGAAGCGGCTGACCGCTTTGCTATGGATAGCCTCATTCCGCCTGAAGAATACAGAAAGTTCATCGGAGGGAATCGCTTCGGTCTTTCTGACATCCGCCGCTTCGCAAAAAGCATCGGCCGCGATCCGGCAATCGTGCTTGGCCGTCTTCAGCATGATGGCCTTGTCGGCTACAGTGATCGGAATACGGGCGTTCTGAGGCGCAGATACCGCCTTCATAAGCAGTACTGATTACGGCCCCTGCTTCTTATTCGGCAGGGGCTGTTTCATGCCCTTCTTAATAATTCCTTATCGATAAATAAATAACTATCATACATCCAGCCTGCGGTTATTCCGAAAATAAAACTTGACAGATTATTAAAAGCGATTTTATAAGATAAATAATAAGTTTCGTATCGACGGGCTCCGCACATGCTGCTTGCCTGCTAGGGAGACATTATATGACTGGTTTCTGGCTGCTTGATGAACTTGAATGCCTTGAGAGTGATAAGCTCTCCGGGTTCTTCATGTGCCAGCCGGATGCAGAGCCTCTGCTTGAGGCTGTAAGATCGGTCCCGGAAGCGGAGTATGGTGCCATTCTTGATGCCCGCAAGCTCTCATTCCTCATCGGGCGCGGGGTTTCCGACCCTCATATTCTTTTCAGGAATGCCGCTTTCAGGCTTCAGGGTACTGATGGGATCAGAGGTATTTTCTCCGATGATGATGCAAGCGGGCTGGAGGCTGTCAGAAGCTTCATAGCGGAACGGAAGCTCACGCCAGGACTCGCAGAGCTCTATGTGCGTTCATTCATCAGCCTCCTTGATGAATCGGAGACCGGCTATGATACCACGGTTCTCCTCGGTGAGGATGGCCGTGACATGTATCTTGGCGGAACCCTGAAGAAGGCTGTCATCAAAGGCATAAGGGAGGCTGGCTGGTCCGTGCTCGATATGGGTACGCTTCCTACACCGGCACTTGTGTATGAGAGCGTGAGGTATTCGCTGCCTGCGGTGATGCTGACGGCATCCCACAATCCGGCGGAGTACAATGGCATAAAGCTCTTCATCGGAGGCAGCAAGCTCTATCCGGAAGGCAGGATGGGCGAATATGCTCTTACCGCCAGGATCTTCAGCGAAGCCATTGCAGGCAACAGGGCCGGAATCTGCGGTCATGTATCAGCGATCGCCCCTGCGCGTCCGGTCTGCGATTTCCTTGATTCAGTCCTCGATAAGGATCATCTCTGCAGCATCCTTTCTGGCAGAAGGATCTATCTTGATGCGGCAAATGGTGCCTATTCAGCTTCTGCGGCATCGTATCTTTCCTCGCTCGGGGCCGTGGTCATTCCATGTGCATGCAGCCCGGGAAAAGGCATGATCAATGCTGGCTGCGGTGTCGGTAACATAGAGAACCTGCCGCCGTTCCCTGAACTGCAGATGGAGATGCCTTCCGTGCTCTGGTCGATGGCAGAGGATGACGGGGAGGGCAAGGAGCCTTTCGGCATCGTTCTTGACGGAGATGGCGACAGGGCGTTCCTCATAAGGAAGGAAAACGGAAGACTTCATATACTCGATGGTGATTTCCTCGCTTCTTCTATCTGCCGTCTCCTTTCGGAAAACGGAAGGAGCGGCCTCTTCGTGTGCACGGTGGAAAGCGACCCGGCGCTCATTGAGTCGATACGCTCATCGGGCTGGGAAACGGAAATGGTGTGCGTCGGGGACAGGTGGCTTCCTGAGGCGAGGCGAAGGCTCGGAGGCGAGGGCAGGGCATTCATCGGTGCTGAGCGTTCAGGACATGCCATCGTTCCGGCTCCAGCCGGAAAGCATGAGGTTCTTTCCGGAAACGGCCTTCTCACAGCGATTCTTGCTCTTGGGAAGATTGCTCTTACGGAACCGGGCTGGAGACCGTTCGAGCCTGGTACAATAAAGCGTGCGGTATGGAGGAACATACCGATGGAAGGTTTCTTCCGCTCTTCCGATTCATGGAACAGGATACGGGAAGCAATCCTGAGGGAATGCCCGTTTGTCTGCAGTGAGCGTGAGATGCCGCAGGAGCCCGATATGATGTTCTTCACGCTCTCCACCGGCAGCGGTACAGGGAATATGTTCATGAGGCGCTCCGGAACCGAACCGAAGATAACGCTTACGGCTGCTGTACCTGAAGCGGAAGGTAAAGATGCGGAGGCATTCCTCGATAAGGTTGAGGGTGTCATAGGGGAAATCCTCCGCTGATGCGATTGAAAGGAAACCGGTCAGCCGGATCCATATAGAAAAAAAGGAGTGAGAAATTATGAAGAAGGAACGAAGGATTCTGGTTATGCTTCTTGTGCTTCTCGGCATGTGCCTCTCCCTGTTCGCAGGAGGTAAAGGGGAGGAAGAGACTGTTGATGACGGCGTGACAGAGATCGTCTACTGGCAGTATTTCTACGAGACAAAGAAGAATCTCATCGATGAGCTGATCAAGGAATTCGAGGCAGCCAATCCTGATATCAGGGTTATCCATCAGACATTCCCGTATGAGAACTACAACACCAAGGTAGCTTCATCTGTACCAACCGGAGAGGGACCGAATGTCATCAACCTCTACTATGGATGGCTTCCGATGTACATGGATGCCGGATACCTCCAGCCGCTCCCGGAGGATGCATTCCCTCCAGAGGAGATCGAGGCTGAGTACTTCCCGCTCGTAGAGGCAGGAAAGTTCGACGGCAAGTACTATGCCCTTCCGACAGCAGTGCGCTCTCTCGCGCTCTTCTACAACAAGGATCTCTTCAGGGAGGCCGGACTTGATCCAGATAGCCCGCCGGAGACTATGGAAGAGGCTCTCGAGATGGCAAAGAAGCTCACGAAGACCGATAAGGCCGGCAACTACCTCCAGGAAGGCTGGGGACTCCAGCTCAATGGCCAGATCCACCACTGGCTTCGCGAAATCCTCGTAAGGCAGTTCGGCGGACAGCCGTATTCCGATGATGGCAGGACCGTAACATACAACAGCCAGGCTGGATATGATGCTCTGAAGTACGCCACCGATTTCCAGCTTGTCCACCATGTCGGTATGCCGAACTTCATGACAGATGATGTCACGGCATTCAAGGCAGGTACGCTTGCGATGAACATCGACGGCTCGTTCAGGCTCGGCACGCTCGATGAGATCGAGGAACTTGATTACGGCGTAGCTGATATCCCGACACTCAATGGTGTTGCCTCCAACTTCGCGTCCTACTGGGCAAATGGCATCACCAGCACGACTACAGGCAAGGAGCTCGAGGCTTCCGTCAAGTTCCTGCAGTTCCTCCTCAGCGACGATGTCCAGGCCCGCTGGCTCGAGGCTATCGGAGAGCTTCCGGCAAAGAAGGATATCGCACTCAGGCCTGAGTTCGTGAACGATCCGAAGTACGGCCCGTTCATCCGTGGTCTCGAGAATGCCCACGCGACGATGTTCGTCGATGAGACCGGGCAGCGCCAGGTATGGCTCGATGCATGGGATCAGGTTGTCCTGAACGGCATGTCCGTTGAGGATGCCCTCAACCAGGCAGCAGAGACGGAGCAGGCGATACTCGACAGATACTACGAGGGTAAATAACCCTGGGTTTCCTGCGCTCCTATAGGGCAGGATCGGAAACGGCTGCGGCAGCCCGGCGCTGCCGCAGATATCCAAAAGGAGGAGAACCGCATATGAGGAAACAGCGTACTCTTTCCCGCAGCAGGGAACTATGGGCATATGCATTTCTGGCAGTTCCGATTGTATTCTATGTGGTAGTCAGGTTCTATCCGTCTATCTTCGCATTCTATCTTTCGCTGACAGATTGGGATATCGTTTCCCGTGACAAAGGGTTCGTCGGATTCGAGAATTACGCCAGGCTTTTCTCGGACAGCGTATTCAGGAAGACATTGTTCAACACGATCCGTTATGTGGTCGTCGGGCTTCCCGCAAGCATGTTCCTCGGTTTCGTGCTTGCCTACAACATCAATAAGCTGACATTCGGTTCCAGCTTATACAAAACCGTATTCTTCATGCCTTATATCACATCAATGGTCGCTGTGGCATGGGTATGGCGCTGGCTGTATCAGCCGCCACCGGTCGGTGTGTTCAACAATATACTCGTTGCGATAGGGCTGCCGAGCCAGCAGTTCCTACGTTCAATAGGGCAGGCATGGATTTCCATCCTTGTGACTACTGTGTGGGCTGATCTCGGATTCCAGATGATCATTCTCCTTGCCGGATTGAAAGGCATTCCCGATGAATACTATGAGGCTGCGAGGATCGACGGAGCCGGGAATATGCAGATACTGCGCAAGATAACGCTTCCGCTTCTGAAGCCCACCGCGATATTCCTTCTGATCTCCGGCACGATCAGATATCTGAGGATATTCACTCAGGTAATGAATATGACAAGCCAGGGAGATGGCGGTCCGCTCAATTCCACGAAGCCTCTCGTTCTCTATATCTACGATACGGCATTCAAGAGCTTTGAGATGGGGTATTCGGCCGCGATGACGGTTGTGCTCTTCTTCATCATCCTTGTCATCACGCTTATCCAGATGAGGGTTACGAGAAGTGAAGATCAGTAGAATGCATATTGTGACACAGGCCGTCCTGCTCATAACAGGACTGGCGATGCTCTTCCCGTTCTTCTGGATGATCGCAACATCCTTCAAGACCGGAAGGGAGGTTTTCAGCCTTTCGCTGATTCCGCAGAATCCGACGATGGAGAACTACCAGGAACTCTTCACGAACAGCAATTTCCCGCTGTGGTTCCTCAATTCCGTTCTCTGCGGCTTCATCGTAACGCTTTCGACGCTGTTCTTCGATTCCCTTGTCGGATACACATTCGCGAAGTACAGGTTCAGAGGCAAGAAGCTCATATTCATCCTCATCCTCTCGACGATGATGATCCCGACCGAGATGCTCGTCATCCCGTGGTTCATAATGTCGAATGATCTCGGGTGGGCGAATACGTACTGGGGAATCATATTCCCTGGAATGATGTCAGGTTTCGGCACATTCCTCATGCGTCAGTTCTTCGACAGCGTTCCGAACGATCTCATCGATGCCGGACGCATCGACGGACTCAATGAGTTCGATATCTGGCGGAGAATCTGCATGCCGCTCGTGAAGCCTGCGCTGTCAGCGCTTGCGATCTTCACATTCGTCGGCAACTGGAATGCGTTCCTCTGGCCGCTCATCGTCATCAATGACATCTACAAGTACACGCTTCCTGTCGGCCTCTCATTCTTCAACGGCGAGTTCCAGACGGAGTGGGAGATGGTCATGACAGGCGCTTCGGTTGCGACAATCCCTGTGCTCATCATCTATCTGATTTTCCAGAAGCAGATCATCAAGGGTATAGCGCTTACAGGAATAAAGGGCTGAGCCCGGATCAAAAAGGAGGTAGCTATGATCCAGAACGTTCCTATTTTCGATTCACATTGCCATTTCCCGATCAAGGGAGAGTGGTTCCCTGATTACCCGGAGGATGAGAAGGTTTCCTTCCCGGATAACGGCGGCCGCAATCATGGGGATATATGGCGCAAGGCATTCAATTTCCCCACGCGCGTTCCCGAGCTTGACGATGATGACGCGATGGCAGAAGCCTGGATAAAGGATATGGACAGCAAGGGCATCGAGAAGATCGTGTGGGTCAGCGGAGGCGGCAATGAGCGTCTTGCGAAGATTGTTGCAAAGTATCCCGGGCGCTTCTACGGCTATGCCCACAATAACCCTGAGAATGAGAATGCTGCCGATGAGCTTGAGCATGCGTTCCGTGATCTCGGGCTTTGTGGCTACAAGATCCTCGGTCCGGATATCCAGACACCGCTCTCGGACAAGAAGTTCTATCCGCTGTGGGAAGTCTGCCAGGCATACGATGTTCCCGTCCTGATCCATTTCGGTCTTCTCGGAGCAGCTGGCGGAAAGCCTGACGGAGTCAACATCAGCCCGATGAGCATCGCGCAGGTTACAAGGAAATTCCCGAAGGTCAATTTCATCGTTCCCCATTTCGGATGCACCTGCATGGGCGATCTTCTCCAGCTCTGCTGGACACGTCCGAATGTCTGGGTTGACACCTGCGGCTCAAACCAGTGGATCCGCTGGATGCCGTTCCAGCTCACGCTTGAGGACGTGATGAGGAAGTTCCTTGAGACTGTAGGTTCTGAGCGGCTGATATTCGGTACTGATTCAAGCTGGTTCCCGAGAGGGTTCGCTTATATCTATCTCGAGGAGCAGCAGAAGATAATGCGCTTCCTTGGACTTGGTGAGGACCAGATGCGTTCCGTTCTCTACGGGAACATCGCCTCGCTTCTCAAGGTAAGCGACTGAGACCCGGAGGCATGCGGTGACTGGTATGAACTACAGCGAGATCCGTAAGGCGTATAAGGAGCGTGACGGGAAGTCATTCCCGGCAAAGCCATATTCCGACCTTGTGCTCGGACCCAACTACAGGCATTCTGCCGAGAATCATCTGTATGATATGAGACAGCTGAATATCGCGCATGTGATCATGCTTGAGAAGCAGGGTCTCATTCCCGCGGATCTTGCCTCGTCGATAATGGCTGCCATCCTCGATATCCCCTATGAGAGCTTTGAGGGAAGGGAGTACAGCGGCAGATCCGAGGATCTCTATTTCGAGATCGAGAAGGAGATAATCAGCAGAGTCGGACCGAAGGGAGGATTCGTCCATCTCGCCAGGAGCCGCAATGATCTGGGAGCAGCGATGCAGAGGATGCTCTTCAGACGGAAGCTTCTTGAGGCCATGGAAAGCCTGGTGGAGCTTTCATCCGTCGTGCTTGCTGCCGCTGAGGAATACCGTGATACGCTCACGATCGCGCATACGCATTCCCAGCAGGCACAGCCGACGACGCTCGGGCATTATCTGATGGCCGTCTTCTACCTCCTGCAGCGCGATTTCAGCCGCATGCAGCATGCCTATTCAGCGATCGACCTGTCTCCGATGGGAGCCGCCGCCATAACGACATCCGGCTTCCATGTGGACAGGAAGATGGTTGCAGAGCTTACGGGTTTCTCCCGTGTGCTTGAGAATGCCTATGATTCCATAGCGGGTGCCGATTTCATCCTTGAATACGCTTCTTCGATAGGCACATCCGCTGAGGATATCGGAAGGTTCACTGCGGATCTCATCATGTGGTCGACTCAGGAGTTCGGGATAATCCGCCTTGATGACTCGGTGATACAGATCAGCTCGATCATGCCGCAGAAGAGAAACCCTGTCGCGCTTGAGCATACCCGTGCGCTTCTTTCACAGGTCTATGGCAAGGCGATCACGCTGAGCGTCATGCTCCACAATACGCCCTATGGCGACATAAACGATTCGGAGGATGACGCTGCAACCGTTGCCTCGGAGATGGCCGGGACATACTGCGGAGTGCTCAGGCTGCTTTCTTTCCTGATAGCCACCATGAGCGTCGATACCAGTGTGCTGGAGAAGCGTCTGAAAGGCAGTTTTTCCGTCATAACCGAGCTTGCGGATACGCTTGTGCGGAATGAGGGGCTGTCGTTCAGGGAGGCTCATAGCGTTGCCAGCGCTCTCGTCTCCGGGTGCCTTGACAGGAAGATCATGCTGGACAGCGTTGACTATGACATGGTGCGCGCCTGCTATGAGAGGGTGACCGGAAGCAGCATGAAGAGTTCTGAAGCGGATATCTCAAGAAGCCTGTCGGCCCGGAACTTCGTGAATGTGAGGACAGCTGAAGGTGGTCCTGCTCCGGAGCCGATGGAGGCGATGCTGGAAGACGGCAAGCGCCTTCTTTCCGGTATGGAGGAGGCTGTCAGCGGGATAAAGGAGCGTATCGGCAGGGCGGCAGAGGAATGCGAGAGAGAGGCTGCCAGGATGGCCGGACGGGACTGAAGAGGGTAAGCATCTGCAGCATTTGGTGCAGAATTCTTATATAGAAGATAAAAATGGAGGAAAAATCTATGCTTAAAGTCGGATTCGCGTTCAATTTCAACATCCAGAGATGCGAAATAGAAGTAGGAGATGAGGAACAGATCATCAGAAAGGGATATGAGCAGCTTCTCAAGCTTTTCATCAAGCACAACCTGAAGGCTGACTGCTTCGTTTCCGGATTTTCATCGGAGCTTATCCAGCAGATGGCTCCCGATGTGCTTCAGCTGATGAAGGAGAATAACGGGAAGCATTTCCACTATGGCACTTATACCTATACACATCCTATCCCGCAGCTTCTGACGCATGAGGAGTTCTCCAATCAGATGGCATGGGGCATCGAGAGGGACAAGAGCATTCTCGGAATAACACCGCATGGATTCCTCCCTCCGGAGTTCGCATTCACAAAGGACATGGGAAGGGTTCTCCGCGATCAGGGAATCAGATGGTTCATCGCGCTTGCTTCCCAGATAAAGCTGGGGCTCAAGGAAGCAGGAGAGGACTGCGATGCATATGGACCATGCCGCGTCGATCTCGGTGACGGCACATCTCTTATCGCGGTACCTGCCGCCTATGAGCTTCCGGACTGCCCGCCGCGCTATGAGAAGCTGATGATGAAGGGAGAGATTCCTGTGGATCAGGTCATCGGAGGCATAAAGAAATTCGCAGCGGAGCATCCCGATGGGCTTCTTCTCATCAAGCGTGATGCGGAGACGATCTTCATCGATGATTTCAACAGCGGCTTCCATGGTACATTCGGCGTTATGGATGAGTTCCTCGGCAAGCTCAGCAAGATCGAGGGTGTCGTGCCCGTATGGATCGATGAGGTCGTCGATGCAGCTGGCGAGATGCCGGAGATCTCTCTTCCTGATTATCTCGGCAACACGAAGATCGAGACATTCACGGAGGGAGCTGCTGAGCCTATCTGGAACAAGACGAAGCTTGTACGCGAGAAGATATTCGAGGCAGAGAAGAACGGTACTGATCCTGCGAAGGTGGCGGAAGCCTGGAAGCATCTGCTTCTTTCCCACAACTCCGATGGAAGGATCGGATACTGGCATTCGAAGTGGAATCCTGGCGAGCATAAGGTCGCTCCGTCAAGAAGGAAATTCATAGAGGATAATCTCGACGAGGCTCTGAAGTGTCTTGAGTGACAGCACTATCTGCAGAGGGGAAACCCTCTGCAGTGCAACTGGCTATGGAAAGCATCCTGATTGCATGATATTCTATATATTGCTTTTTGGATGCTGAATTATGGGAACGGCGAATGAGAAACATTTCTACAAATAAATACCTGAAGATAGCCAATTCTACCAAGGTTTATTCTCTGATAAGGGAAAGGAAGGAGCTATCGAAATCACAGCTGTCGCTGCAGTCAGGCCTCAGTTTCTCCGCTGTTTCCAAGATCTGCAATTCCCTTGTGGACGAGGGGATGCTCATGGCATCGGAAACACTTGAATCAACAGGAGGCAGGAAAGCTGCCTGCATTGAGCTTGTTCCCGATTACGCTTATACGCTTGCTATCGATCTCCATCATACGCGTCATGGCTACGTGGGACTCGTGGATATAGCCGGACGCATCAGCAGATCCGAGCGTTTCCCTGTCTTTCCGGATGATACCCTTGAAGCGATCCTGAACAGGATCAGCCTTGCAGCAAGCCATATAATGCCGGATCCCGAGCCGCGTTTCCTTGGTGTATGTGCCGGTGTATCGGCGGTAATCAGCAAGGACAGCTCTCTTGCCCAGCGGAGCAGCAATCCGGTCTATGATGGCGTCAATCTGCGCCGCCATATCGAGAATCTTTTTCCCGGCACGACCGTCATAGTCGATAACGATGCCAATCTCGCCGGGCTTTCCGAGATGACGCTGCATCCATCCGACAACAGGCTGTTCATATTCTTCACGCAGGGCATAGGTCTGGGCATAACCATAAACAGTGAGCTCTACAGGGGCACTAACGGTTTCGCTGGTGAGTTCGGACATATGAAAGTCACAGGGAACGACAGGCTCTGCAAATGCGGCAACCATGGCTGCCTCAGGACGGTTGCAACGCTTGAGTCGATAGCATCTGACCTCGGAGAGGAATCGCTTCTCGAGGGCGCAGCAACATCGACGGCCTATTCCGATGATCTTGCAGAGCGCTACAGTGCAGGAGAAGAGGCTGTTGTGAAAAGAGTTGATTATGCTGCCGAGAAGATCGGTGAAGCCATTGCAACGCTCTCCGATCTCTTCAATCCGCGTGAGATCGTCCTTGGCGGGAATCTTGGCAAGCTCTTCCCGCTCATAAGGCAGCAGATATGGGCTTCCTGCCGTGTATATTCAAAGCTTGCACGCTCAGTGGATGCTTCGATAAGAACCATAGAGGAACCTACGCATGAGCTTATAATGAGGGGCGCCGGAGAGCGCATGTTCGGCTACTGGCTGGAGCATTCCTTCATGGAAGGGCAGGATAACTGAGTCCTTTATCCCGGCCCGTGCGGGCTGGATTGAAATAAAACGCATCATCATCGGCCGATGGCCTGAGGAGGAGAAGAATGGACGAACTTGAGAAGAGGGCGCTTGAATACCATGAGGGAGGTACAGCAGGGAAGGTG
>CALXKY010000005.1 GCA_944389055.1 uncultured Spirochaetaceae bacterium
GTAGGAGTTCTGTATGAGACTGAAGAAAAATGACACAGTCAAGGTCATTGCCGGAAAGGATAAGGGCCGTACCGGCAAGATCGTTCAGATTGACCCAGAGACAGAGAGGGTCATCGTCCAGGGTGTCAACATGGTTTCAAAGACCATGAAGAAGAGAAATGCCCAGGATAAGGGCGGCATCATGGAAGTCGAAGCTCCAATCCACGTTTCTAATGTTCAGCTTGTCTCAAAGGACAAGGTGTCCAGAGTAGGATACAGGATTGAGAACGGCAAGAAGATCCGCTATGCAAAGAAGACAGGAGAGGTGCTCTGATATGGCAGAAGAGAAATTCGTACCAAATTTCAAGAAGAAGTACACAGAGACAGTTGCACCTCAGCTGATGAAGGACTTCGGCTTCAAGTCGCCTATGCAGATCCCTAAGCTCGAGAAGATCACGGTCTCGGTAGGTGTCGGCGAGGCAACAACGAACAAGAAGCTTCTTGATGCAGCAGTCAAGGAACTCGAGCAGATCACTGGTCAGCATGTCGTGAAGACAAAGGCCCGCAAGTCCATCGCGAACTTCAAGGTACGCGAAGGCCAGGAGATCGGAGCGATGGTAACGCTCAGGGGAGACAATATGTGGTATTTCCTCGAGCGCCTTATCTGCATCGCTCTTCCCCGCGTCAAGGACTTCAGGGGAGTCAACCCGAATGCATTCGATGGTCATGGGAACTATTCGCTCGGCATCACTGAGCAGATCATCTTCCCTGAGATCGATTATGACAAGATCGAGAGGATCAGCGGCCTCAACGTCGCTATCGTTACGACAGCTCAGAACGATGAGCAGGGCTATGCTCTTCTCAAGGCTCTCGGCATGCCGTTCGCTGCAAAGTAAGGAGCTTATAGATGGCAAAGACGTCACTTATCGTAAAGTCAAAGAAGGAGCCCAAGTTCTCCACACGCAGGTACAACCGCTGCAGGATCTGCGGACGCCCGCGTGGATATATGCGCCAGTTTGATATGTGCAGGATCTGCTTCAGGAAGCTGGCTAGCGAGGGCCAGATCCCTGGCGTAACGAAGTCGAGCTGGTAGGAGTGAAGTATGGCAGTTAGTGATCCAATTGCAGATATGCTGACTAAGATCAGGAATGCTAGTCAGGCAAAGCATGAGAAAGTGGATGTGACAGCCTCCAATCTTAAGCTTCAGATCATCAAGATCCTTAAGAACGAGGGCTTCATCAAGAATTTCAAGAAGGTCACGAAGGATGATGTGACATACATCCGCATCTTCCTCAAGTACGGCGCGGATCAGTCCCCTGTGCTTCATGGCCTCAAGCGTGTCTCCACACCTGGCCGCCGTGTATACTGCGGTTACAAGGATATGCCGTCCGTCTACAACGGAATCGGTATCGTGGTAGTCTCTTCCTCGACAGGTGTCATCACCGGCAAGAAGGCCAAGGAGGCCAAGGTCGGCGGTGAGCTTCTGTGCACGATCTGGTAATAGGGAGGCTGAAAGTGTCAAGAATCGGTAAGCTTCCGGTACAGATTCCGGAGAAGGTGCAGGTCAAGGTTGAGAATGGTCTCGTGACTGTCACGGGCCCCAAGGGAACACTCGAGCTGCAGACAAGGCCTGAGGTTGCCGTTGAGGTCAAGGGCAGCGAGGTTGTCGTCACAAGGCAGAACGACGAGAAGCTTTCAAGGAGCTATCATGGCCTTTACCGCCAGCTGATCAGCAACATGATCACAGGCGTTTCGGCAGGCTTCCAGAAGGTCCTTCTGATCAACGGAGTCGGTTACAGGGCAGAGGTGAAGGACAGGGTCCTCACACTCAACCTCGGCTACTCAATGCCTATCGAGTACATCATCCCAGAGGGAATCGCTATTGCAGCTGATGGACCGGCAAAGCTCACTATCAGCGGTATCAGCAAGGAGAAGGTCGGCAAGTGTGCCGCTGAAATCCGCTCTCTGAGAGGACCTGAGCCGTATAAGGGCAAGGGCATCAAGTACGAAGACGAGACTATCCGCCGCAAGGTTGGTAAGTCCGGTGGCAAGAAATAAGGCGGTTTAGAGTATGAACAGAATGATCGATAAGAACAGAAGGCATGCCAAGAGGAAGGCTCACATCAGGAAGAGGATCTCCGGCACAGCCTCAAGACCGAGAATGACTGTTTTCAGGAGCAATTACCATATGTATGTCCAGGTCATCGATGACACAGTAGGACACACACTGGTCTCTGCCTCAACCGTTGAAGCCGACCTCAGGAACATGAGGAATACGACAGCTGATGCTGAGAAGCTCGGCGAGATCGTCGGAAAGAGGCTCCTTGAGAAGAACGTTGACTCCGTGGTTTTTGACCGCAACGGCTATATCTACCATGGAATCGTGAAGAGCATCGCCGACGGCGCCAGAAAAGCTGGGATCAAGTTCTAGGAGAGCGGTATGGAAAAGGGAAAAGACAGAGAAGTCAAGGACGGATGCATCGAGAAGCTTGTCAAGCTCAACCGTGTTGCAAAGGTCGTCAAGGGCGGTAAGAGATTCTCATTCTCTGCTCTTGTCGTTGTCGGTTACGGCGACGGAAGGGTAGGCTATGGTTTCGGTAAGGCCAACGATGTATCCGACGCTATAAGGAAGGCTACAGATAAGGCAAAGGCCCATCTCATCACCGTTCCTCTCAGGGGAACGACAATCCCCCACGACATCGTCGGCAAGTACAAGAGCGCTTCCGTGCTCCTCAGGCCGGCTGTTCCTGGAACAGGTGTCAAGGCAGGTGGTGCTGTCCGTCTCGTCTGTGATGCGGCAGGTATCAGGGACGTTCTTTCCAAGTCTCTCGGTTCCAGGAATGGAATCAACACCGTAAAGGCGGCATTCGATGCTCTCGAGCACATGTTCGATGCAGCCGAGGTGGCAAAGGGCAGAGGAAAGACTCTGAAGGAAATGTGGAGTTAATCATGGCAAAGCAGATCAAGATAACACTCGTAAAGGGGCTTGCAGGCACCCTTCCTGTGCAGAGAAGGACCATCAAGGCCCTCGGTCTCGGGAAGATCTCCAGCTCCGTCGTCCGTGACGCGGATCCGGTCAGCCTCGGCATGGTCCGCACAGTCTCGCACCTCGTGAAGGTTGAGGAGGTTCTGTAATGGCACAGATCGTTAAGCCGGCGGGAGCAACAACCCGCAAGACCATAGTGGGCCGCGGAAACGGTTCAGGCATCGGTCGCTCATGCGGCCGTGGCCATGATGGACAGAACAGCCGCTCAGGCGGCGGCGTCCGCCTCGGATTCGAAGGCGGCCAGATGCCGCTCTACAGGCGCATCGCAAGACGCGGTTTCTCCAATTATCCGTTCAAGGAGGAGAGACAGGCGATTTCGCTTGCTGTGCTTGAAGGCGTCTATGCTGATGGCGAGACAGTTTCCGATGAGACACTCCGCGAGAAGGGACTTCTTAAGGGGAAGATGGCAGCCAAGATCCTTGCAGATGGCGAGGTGACGAAGAAGCTTGTCATCGATGGGGTGAAGATCTCCGGCGCTGCATCTGAGAAGATCAAGGCTGCTGGCGGCGAGATCAGATAAAAGAGAAGGATCATAATGGCAAACACTCTGGTAGAAATGTTCAGAATGAAGGATATAAGGAAGAAGGTCTTCTTCACTCTCGGAATCCTTGCGGTTACGAGGGTGGGGGCGGCTCTTCCTATCCCGGGTGTCAATCCGGGGGCTGTCCTCAGCTATTTCGAGTCCAACTCGAATTCCTTCACAGAGTACCTGAACTTCTTCTCCGGCGGTGCCTTCGCGAATTTCTCTATTTTCATGCTTGGGGTCATGCCGTACATCAGCACTCAGATCATCATGCAGCTGCTGATGCTCGTCATCCCCTCGCTGAAGAAGCTTGCGCAGGATCCGCAGGGGTCTAAGAAGGTCCAGCAGTACACACGCTATGGCACCATTCTCGTGGCAGCTATCCAGTCGCTCGCCGCATCGATGTATGCACGCAGCATCCCCGGTGCGCTTGCCATAGGACCTGCAGCGTTCACGATCGTCTCGATCATCACCGTGACAGCGGGCTCGATGCTCATGGTATGGCTTGGCGAGAGGATTACGCAGAACGGAGTCGGAAACGGTATCTCACTGATGATCTTCGCAGGTATCGTCGCCCGCATCCCGTCTGCTTCCTATACGATGGTGAGGAGCATTGCCTCCGGTCTCATGAACCCGGTCTCGATCATCGTCGTCGTGATCATGTTCTTCTTCGTCGTTGCGCTTGTCGTCTATGAGGAGAAGGGACAGAGGAAGATCCCGGTACAGTACTCACGCCGTGTTGTCGGAAGAAGGATGTATGGCTCTCAGGGCTCGTTCATCCCGTTCAAGATCAACCCGTCTGGAGTCATCCCGGTCATTTTCGCTTCGACGCTGCTTTCGTTCCCGCTTCAGCTCGGCTACAACTCCAACATCGGTTGGCTCAGGGCCGTTGCGGATTTCCTCAATCCCCAGGGTGCGCCGTACCTCATCATCTATACTCTCCTGATCATCGCGTTCGCGTTCTTCTATACGCAGGTTACGCTGAACCCGATCGAGATGGCGAAGAATATAAGGGATAACGGCGGATCGATTCCTGGAGTCAGGAACGAGAAGCTGGAGGAGTATCTCACGAAGGTGCTTAACCGCATCGTTCTCCCGGGAGCGCTCTTCCTCGCTTTCATAGCCCTGATCCCGACACTGATCCAGATGTTCTTCTCATTCCCATCGAATGTTGCTATGCTGTTCGGCGGTACTTCGCTGATCATCCTCGTAGGTGTGGATCTCGAGACCATGAGGCAGCTTGACGGACTGATGAAGATGCATCATCATGACGGTTTCGTGGATGCAAGGAAGCGTAGACTTAAGAAATTCTGATAGGAGTCTGGAAAATGAAAGTCAGAGCAAGTGTAAAACCTATTTGCGATAAGTGCAAAGTTATCAGACGTGCCGGTGTTGTGCGCATCATCTGCGAGAACCCGAAGCACAAGCAGAGACAGAAATAATTAGGAGGCCGTGAATGGCGCGTATAGCAGGTGTTGACCTGCCCAATAAGGCAGTAAAGATCGCACTGACATATATCTACGGAATCGGCAGGGTTTCCGCGATGCAGATCTGTCAGAAAACGAATATCGACCCGGATGTCAGGATCAACTCCCTCTCCAACGATGACCTCGCCCTTCTCAGGAAGGTCATCGAAGAGGAGTATAAGATCGAAGGACATCTCCGCACTGAGGTCGCCCTCAATATCAAGAGGCTGATGGATATCGGCTGCTACAGGGGACTCAGGCATAGGAAGGGACTTCCTGTCAGAGGCCAGAGGACAAAGACCAATGCCAGGACCAGGAAGGGCAAGAAGAAGACCGTTGCCAACAAGAAGAAGTAAGGGCAGGTGAGAAGAAATGGCTAGTGTAAAGAAAACCAAAAAGACCGTACTCGAAGGAAATGTCTATATCCAGGCAACCTTCAACAACACGATCATCACAGTTACCGATCTTGCCGGTAATGCCGTTTCCTGGGCATCAGCTGGTATGCTCGGGTTCCGCGGTGCGAAGAAGTCCACTCCGTATGCTGCTCAGACAACATGCGAGACAGCCGCTAAGAAGGCTATGGATTTCGGACTCAGGGAAGTCAATGTATTCGTGAAGGGACCAGGTGTCGGACGCGAGAGCGCTATCAGGACACTCGGAGTTCTCGGGCTCAAGGTCCGCTCGATCAGGGACGTCACCCCGATTCCGCACAATGGATGCAGGCCGCGCAAGACACGCCGTGTCTGATTGATTCCGGCTCTAAGAGCTGCATAATAAGGAGCGATAATGGCTAGAAAAAATCTTCTCAAGGGATTCAAGAGACCTTCGGGAATCATCTCTGATCACACTGTCTCGACAGCTGACTACGGCAAGTTCGTTGCATACCCGTTCGAGAGGGGCTTCGGAACGACGGTTGGCAATACGCTCCGCCGCGTCCTCCTTTCCTCTATCCAGGGCTACGCAGTGACAGCCATCCGCTTCACGACCTTCGGAACAGGCGAAGCTCATGAGGCACATATGGTTACATCCGAGTTCGAGCCGCTGAGGGGTGTGAAGGAAGATATCAACGATATCATAGCGGCCATTAAGAAACTGCAGATCTCCATGCCTGATGATTCGGAAGGCACAGTGCTCACCATCCCCTGCAAGGGACCTGGTGTCATCACCGGAAAGGATTTCGAGCGTGATCAGGTCGTTGTGACGAATCCTGATCTCCCGATCTTCACGATGATGGATGACTGTGACCTCGAGATGGAAGTGCAGATCGACCTCGGAAGGGGCTATGTGCCTTCTGAGCTCAACGAGAAGTACTCGGAAGAGCCGGGAACGATCGCGATCGATGCTTTCTTCTCTCCGGTCAAGAGGGTTCTTTATTCGATTGAGCCGACGCGTGTAGGCCAGAGGAATGATTACGAGAAGCTCACTCTCGAGATCTATACCGATGGCACCATAACACCGGAGAATGCTCTCGGCGAAGCAGCTAAGATCGTCAAGGAGCATTTCACGATCTTCATCAACTTCGATGAGGGTCAGGTGTGCACGACCGAGGAGATCGATGAGGAAGAGGAGAGGATCAGGAAGCTTCTCGATACTCCTGTTGAGGAGCTCGAGCTGACTGTACGTTCCTCCAACTGCCTCAAGAATGCAGGCATCAAGACAATCGGTGATCTTGCCAGAAAGACTGAGGATGAGATTGCCAAGACAAGGAACTTCGGCAAGAAGTCGCTTTCTGAGATCAAGGATAAGCTCAGGGAGTGGGGCCTTACGCTTGGTATGTCCGACTTCAGTGTATTAAAGACGTCTATCAAAGTTCCAGAGAACAAGGAAGTAGAGAACAATGAAGCATAGGATCGGATTCAATGCGCTTTCGCGCAAATCCAGCGAACGCAAGGCGCTTAAGCGCAACATGGTCACGTCACTCTTCAGATATGAGAGGATCGAGACCACGAAGGCAAAGGCTCTTGAAGTGAGAAGGATGGCTGAGAAGATGATCACTAGGGCTAAGGTTGATTCAGTTCACAACCGCCGCATGATTGCCCGTGATGTCTATGACGAAGCTGTCGTCAACAAGCTCTTCAAGGAGATCGCACCTCTCTTTGCTGAGAGGAAAGGTGGCTACACAAGGATCCTCAAGACTGGCAACAGGCTTGGTGATGCCGCAGAGATGGTTATTCTCGAGCTCGTCGAGAAGACGAAGAAAGAAGAGAAAGCCGCCGATAAGAAGGCTGACAAGAAAGCCGACAAGAAGGCTGATAAGAAGGCCTGACACGCTTTCCGGGACTGGGAAAGCACAGAGACAGACCGCAGTGTCTGAAGCCGTCACCGAGCGTGGCGGTTTTTTAATATCCTGAATCTGCTGTTTCGCGCAGAATTGTTTACTTAACCATCACGCTGGGCTGTTATTTGCCTGACATTATTGACACCTGTATATTATGTTGGGATAATGAATATCATTCTGGAATTCATAAGGAGGAATAATCATGTCAATAATTATTTCCCTCCTGTGTTTTGCCGCTGGTATCGCAATTGGTTTCGTATGCCGTTGGATATATGCTAAATCAAAGCTCACATCAGCCGAGCAGGCCGCAGAAAGAATCAGCGAGGAAGCTGTTTCAAGGGCTGAGGCGCAGGCTAAGGAGATTGAGCTTGAGACCCGTGACAGGCTTCTGCAGGAACAGCAGCAGCAGGAGCGGGAGGCTAGAGAGAGACGATTTGAACTGCAGAAATCTGAACGCAGGCTTCTGCAGAAAGAGGAAAATCTTGAACACAGGCAGCAGGAGCTTGAAGCAGTAAAGCGACAACTTGGAGAGAGGGACGCAGCGCTTGCAGCAAAGGAGAAGGAAGCCGAAGATAGGCACCTTCAGCTTACGGCGGAGCTTGAGAGAGTCGCAGCCATGACCCGTGAAGAGGCAAAGAATGCCATCATAGCGGAGATGCAGCGCGAGGCCGAGCATGACGGCCAGGTTTATATCAACAAGATTGAGCAGGAAGCTCAGATCCAGGCGGATAAGGTTGCCCGCGATATCATCGTGACATCCATACAGCGTCTGGCTACCGAGGTCTCGGGAGAGATCACGACGGCGTCGGTTTCGCTGCCAAGCGATGAGATGAAGGGACGCATCATCGGCCGGGAGGGCAGGAACATCCGTACCCTCGAGACGCTTACCGGCGTTGATATCATCATCGATGATACACCTGAGGCTGTCGTCATCTCCTGCTTTGATCCTGTCAGGAAGGAGATTGCCAGGGTCGCTCTCGAGCGCCTTGTGCAGGATGGGCGCATCCATCCGGCGCGCATCGAGGAGATGGTCAGCAAGGTTTCCAAGGAAGTCGGCCGGATCATCGTCGATGAGGGAGAGAAGGTTGTCTTCGATCTCGGATTCCATAATATGGGGCCGGAGCTAATCAAAGCGCTTGGCAGACTCCATTTCAGGACAAGCTATGGACAGAACGTGCTTCTGCATTCGAAGGAAGTCGCAATACTTGCCGGCATGATTGCCTCGGAAGTAGGTGCGGATCCTGAAATAGCTAAGCGCGGCGGACTCCTGCATGATATCGGAAAGGGTGCTGAGACGGAGAGCGAGGCCAACCATGCTGAGCTCGGTGCTGAGCTGGTCAAGAGGCTTGGCGAGGATCCGCGTGTCGTCAACTGCGTGCTCGCTCATCACAACGATGTCGAGCCATCATGCCCTGAAGCCATCATCGTGCAGATTGCCGATGCTATCTCCGCAGCGCGTCCCGGCGCTCGCCGTGAGAGCCTTGATAACTACATCAAGCGCCTCGAGTCGCTGGAGAATATCGCTAAGGGATTCGATGGCGTTGACAATGCATTCGCCATCCAGGCTGGCCGTGAGCTCAGGATCATGGTCAACAGTGATACGGTTTCCGATGAGAGCGCCAAGAAGATCGCAAGAGGAATCGCAGACCGCATAGAGGCGGAGCTGAGGTATCCTGGGAAGATCAAGGTCACCATCATCCGTGAGACCAGGGTCGTGGAGTACGCGAAGTGAGAGAACGTGTCCGTGTCCTCATGATCGGGGATGTATCAGGAAACGCAGGAATGGGAGCCCTTTTCGTAGGGCTCTCTTCGCTTGTCAGGGATGAGAAGGCGGATTTCGTCATCATCAACGGAGAGAATGCCGCTGGCGGATTCGGCATCACGATGCAGGATTATCAGACGCTTAAGAGCATGGGCGCCGATGTCATAACAAGCGGCAACCATATCTGGCAGAAGGACGAGATCTTCGAGGCGCTTGAGAAGAATGAGGATATTCTCCGCCCTCTCAATTACCCCGAGCCATGCATCGGCCGCGGCTACACGGTGAGAACGAAGGGAAGCATCTCTGTGGCTGTGATCAATGCGCAGGGCCGCACGATGATGCCGCCTATCGATGATCCTTTCCGCCGCGTTGAGAAGATTCTGCGCGACATAAGGAAAGAGACACCGCTCATCTTCATTGATTTCCATGCTGAGGACACGCTCGAGAAGGAGGCTTTCGCTTTCGCTTTCGACGGTCGTGTCACCGCAGTTGCTGGAACGCATACGCATGTCCAGACAGCCGATGAGAAGATACTTCCCGGAGGGACTGCATACATTACGGATCTTGGTCTTACCGGTGTCACCGATGCGGTAATCGGTTCGGACCCTCAGAAGAGCATCGAGCGCCAGCTGACGCAGCTTCCGATGAAGAGCGAGATTGCTTCAGGTGAAGCCCACATACAGGGTGTTGTCATCGAAGCCGATCCAGAGACGGGAAAAGCGCTTTCGATAGAAAGATTCACGAGATGATGGAAGGAGCCGGGAAGCCGGCTTCTTCCTTTCTGTTTTGCTATTTCGCCCTTATTGTGCGATATTATCCATGATGATGGAAAAGAGCGGCATAGGCATATTCCCAGGCATCGTCGTCGGACGGGCTGCGGTATTCAATCACATGGTTCAGGACAGCGTGGAGCATGCGCTTGCCGATGATTCCTCTGCGGAACTCAGGAGCTTCGAGGAGGCACGGGAAAGCGTTCTTTCCTCAATCCGTTCGCTGAAGCCAGCCACCGATGAGGAGAAGGCAATGCTCGGCGTCTATGAGAGCATGCTCTCTGATCCTGATTATCTTGCGCTCATCAGGGAGAATATAACCGAAAGGCGCTATACAGCTTCATGGGCCGTGGAAGCGGCAACGGAGAAGTACACTGCAGCGCTTGCAGCCCTCGGAGATGCATATTTCGCGGAGCGGATTGCGGATATAAAGGATGCGGAGAGCCGGCTGCTTGCAGCAATCTCAGGCATGGTGGCTGAGATCGCGGTCACGGAGCCTTCCATCATAATAGCTGACTATCTCATGCCTACAGAGCTCATGCAGATGGATAGGAAGCACGTTCTGGGCCTTCTTCTCGATGGAGGCGGTCCGACAAGCCACATAGCGATCCTCGCGCATTCCTATGAGATTCCTGCGATAGTAGGACTCGGAGATATCTCATCATCGGCAGATGACGGCAGCATTGTCGCGATGGATGCAAAGGATGGCGTTGCCGTGCTGGATCCTGATGAGAAGACCGTGAGGAGCTTCCGTGCCCGCCGCGGCATTGCAATCCGAAACGAGGCGGAACTGAGGAAGGAGGCTGAGCATCCAGCCATCACTGCCGATGGTCACCGCATCCATCTGATGTGCAATATCGAAGGAACTGACGGTATCGAGGGCGCTATAGCCGCCGGTGCGGAGGGAATAGGTCTTTTCAGGACCGAGTTCCTTGCCCTGAAGGATTTCGGATCCGAGGAAAGCCGTGCTGCGGTATATGCTGAAGCCGCGAAGCGTATGGGGCCATATGGTCCTGTCACATTCCGTACATATGATCTCGGCGGGGACAAGATGGCCGATGGCATGGACAATGGCGAAGCGAATCCCATCCTGGGCTGGCGTGCGGTACGTTTCTGCATGGAACGCCGTGATATCTTCCGCAGTCAGCTCATGTCCATTCTCAGGGCGTCAGCTCTTTCCCCATCTGTCCGTCTCATGTTCCCGATGATCTCCGGTTCCGAGGAGCTTCTCGAGGTTCTGGCATTTCTCGAGGATGTGAAGGATGAGTGCAGGAAGAAGGGTATCGTATTCGATGAGAATATGAAGGTCGGGACGATGATAGAGGTGCCTTCTGCAGCCATCACCGCGGATATCATCGCGGATCATGTCGATTTCATGTCCATAGGAACGAATGATCTCATACAGTATACGATTGCGGTCGACAGGGGAAACGAGAAGATCGCGCACCTCTACAGTCCCCTTCATCCTGCAGTGCTCAGGCTGCTGAAGTATGTGGCTGATTCAGCGAAGAAGAAAGGTGTGACTGTCTCTATCTGCGGTGAAATGGCAGGGCAGGCAGAGTATGCGCCTCTTCTTGTCGGTCTCGGCTTTGATGAGCTCTCCATGACTGCTCATTCAGTGCTTGAGGTCAGGAAGCGCATAAGGAGCCTTGACTGGGAGAGTTGCGCCGATTTTGCCGATAGGGTACTCTCTCTTCCCGATGCTACATCGATAGAGAATGCTCTGAGGGAATACAATGGAAAAGCTTGATATAAGGAACAAGGCGGATATCGACACAGCACTTCCGCTCATCTCGATCATCGGACGGCCGAATGCCGGGAAATCGACGCTCTTCAATCGTCTCATAGGCAAGCGCCGTGCAATCACTGACCCGACACCAGGAGTCACCCGGGATCCGATTCCGGAGCGCTGGCTTCTGGGCAACAACCCTGTCACGCTCGTGGATTCCGGTGGCGTGAAGCTGGACAAGGAAGGCATCGATTACGCTGTCACTGATAAATCGCTCTCGCTCCTTGATCAGAGCGATGCGATCATCTTCCTGATGGACTGCACCGATGTGACTGCGGAGGACCTGATGCTCGTTGAGCGCCTGCGTCCTTATACCGAGAAAGTCGTGCTTGCAGTCAACAAGGTGGATGATCCTAAGCGCGATGACCTTGTGTGGAACTTCTTCTCCTACGGGTATCAGCGCGTTGTCGGCATCTCTGCCGCTCATGGAACAGGCATCGAGGATCTCGAGGATACGCTTCTCGGCATGCTCGATCTGGAGAGGACGGAGGAGGAGCCCGAGGAGCCAGAGACGATAAAGATCGCGGTGCTCGGCAAGCCGAATACGGGCAAGTCAACGCTCACGAACCTCCTTACAGGACGGGATATATCCATCGTGAGCCCGATTGCAGGTACCACGCGCGATGTGATGAGGGGAACGTTCGTCTACAAGGGGACGGAGTATACCGTACTCGACACAGCCGGAATCAGGCGCCGCTCGAAGGTTGAGGAGGATGTTGAATACTACTCGGTCAACCGTGCCATAAAGACAATAGATGAAGCCGATGTCGTGCTTCTCATGGTAGATATCCTCGAGGGAATCACGGAGCAGGACAAGAAGATCGCGGATCTCATCGTGCGCCGTGGCAAGGGCGTCATCATCGTCCTCAACAAAACTGATCTCCTACGCGGCATCCCGAACGAAATCGATGCCATCAAGGACAGGGTGAGGTTCCTCTTCCCCGTGCTCTCCTTCGCACCATTGATGCCGATTTCTGCACTCAAAGGTGTGGATATAGGGAAGCTTCTTGATATGGTCTGGAGTGTCTGGAAGCAGCTTGGGAAGCGTATCGACACCTCCCAGCTCAATGCAGCGCTCAAGGAATGGACGAGGGATAATGAGCCTCCGCGCGGAGCCGCAGGACACTACAAGGTTCTTTATGGGACGCAGGTGAGCGCAGCGCCTGTGCGCTTCCTCTTCTTCGTGAACAGGATCCATGATTTCCCCGATTCCTACGTTTCATACCTGAAGAACATGATCAGACGTGACTTCGGCTTCACGTACATTCCTGTTGAGATATCCCTCAGGGAGAGGCGCCGCAATCCGAGCCTCAATGAGAACGGTCCGTCGAAGGCTGAGGCAAGGATCCAGGGCGTGATCAAGGCATCATCTGCGCCTAAGAAGAAGTCACCGAAGGGAACGGCCAGGAAGCCGGGTGGCAAGGCCCGGATGGGGAAGGCCCGTGAGAGGGCAGAGACCGTGATCAGGAACTCGAAGCAGAAGAAGGGCCATAAGTGATGGGATATGCTCGTTCCCACGGCATACGCGCTCTCTGTTTCGATATAGACGGGACCTTCTACCCGAAGCGCCAGATGCTGCTTCGTCTGTTCGCTTCGTCCGTCCTGCACCTGCCGTTCGCGCTGAAATACAATGCGATGAGGCAGCGGCTCAGGGAAGAGACAGGGGTTTCCGAAGGCGATACCTATGACCTGGACTCGTTCAGGAAGAAGGAAGCCGCGATTGTCTATCCGGGACGGAGCGTGGAGTATTTCATCGCAAAGGAGGACCGCGTCTTCCGCCGTTCATGGGATAAGCTCTTCCGTTCCATAAAGCCGTATCCTGGGGTGCGTGAGGCGCTTGAGGCAGCGCATGCTGAGGGGTTCATGATCGCTGCTCTCTCGGATTTCCCGCTCGGCAGCAAGCTGGAAGCCCTTGGTATTGCCGATCTCGTGGATTATGCCGTATCCGCTGAGGATTACGGTTCCCTGAAACCTTCGGCAAGGCCTTTCAGGAGACTCCTTGAGGATATCGGGGTAAGCGCCGGGGAAGCACTTTATACCGGTGACAGCCGCAGTAAGGACATCGACGGGGCACGCAATGCAGGAATGCACACGGCCCTTATCGCTCCGCGCGGCAGCGTGTATAATAGGGCAGACATCATCTTCTCCTCATGGGAGGAATTCAGGAAGGTGGTGCTGTAGAGGTCGTTATGCAGCTAGATTCCAATTCCCTTCTGTTCGGGGCTCTGATAATCGTTGTCTCATTCATCATAAACCTCATCGTTGTGCTTATTGTAAAGCGCAGCATACGCAATGACAGGATGTCAAAGATGATCACGATGCAGCAGGCTGCATTCCGTACGGAATCAGCTGCTACGCTTGACAGGATGAGGACATCCTCGAAGGAGTGCCAGCAGAATGTCGATGTATCCGTATCGCATGCAGAGGATATGGTACGTCAGATAAGCGATTCGCTGAGGACTCTGTCGGAATACCAGGAGGATCTCACTGCGCTGCAGTCCGTATGCGCTGAATACAAGACCGCGCTTGAGAAGCTCAGGATATCAACCGATCAGGCAGAGGCCCGGATCTCCGCTGTGCAGGCGGAGGTGAGGAAGGTCGAAGCCGTCAACGACAAGATGGACAGCTTCCGTGCCGAGGCCGAACGCAGCATGAACCAGCTCCAGGATCTGAAGGCTGAGTATGTCCGCCTCGTTGCTTCTACCCAGGAGAGCCTGCGGTCCGCTTCCGAGACGCAGAAAAGCGATAACGAGGCTATGCTTGCTGCTTTCTCGCAGCAGATTGAAAGAGCGCGGGAGCTCTTCGGTTCCTTTGTTGCACAGGAGCGGATGGACTTCAAGGATTTCGCCGATGGCGAGATGAAGAAAGCCGAGGATCAGGCAATCGATACGGAGAATAGAAGGGACAGCATCCTCCGCAGCCTCGAAGAGGGTAAGGCAGAGCTTGATGCATTCAGGGAGGATCTTTCAGGTGCTGTCTCCTCCCTCAGGGATCTCCGTGATGGGGTCAGGAAGGAATGCGAGGAAAGCGCGTCCGCATTCCGTGCTGATACGGCTCAGAGCCGCGAGGAGGCTGAGAAGGCTGTCAATGAGGCCATTGAATCTGCCCGTACAGCCCTCAGCGAGTTCTCATCAGCGCTTTCAGAGGAGACCGAGAAGCAGAAGAATTCTCTCTCCGACAGTGCCGATACGCTCTCTGGCCGCATCTCTGCAATGATGGAGGAAGAGAGGTCGAAGATGGATTCCTTCATCCGGACCAGAAAGGATGAGCTTTCATCGGACACGGAAGCGCTCGTCAGCCGTTTCAGCATCGAGAAAGAAGCTGCTGCTGCGGCTGCCGATGATGCCCAGAAGAAGAGGGATGAAGCGCTTGAGAATACGAACAGCGTCATTGCTGAAGCCCTTCGCTCTGTTGAGAATGCAAAGCTGGCGCTTGATGGCGACAGGAGTTCCTTCATTGAATCTTCCCGCGATGCACTCGTAAAGAGTTTCTCGGATATGCTTGAAGGCGTCAATCAGCGATATGACAGAATCAAGGGAGAGGCCGATGCATTCATCAGGGCCATAGCCGACCGCGTGAATGATACGCGTGAGACTATCACGCTCCTTACGCAGGGTGAGCAGGAGAGGATACAGGACAGCGTCGAAAGGCTCCAGGAGCTGGAGAGGAAGATCCGTGCCTCTGAAGAGCAGCTCCAGAAGCTCGGCGAAACCGTCACATCAACCCGTGAGGAGCTCTTTGCTGCCCAGCAGGAACGTGGAAGGCTCGACAGCGAGATCGAGGAACGCAGCAAAACGCTCGAGCGTCTCAACGATGACATGCAGAAGTCCAAGAGCGCCAGAATCAGCGAGGAGGCTGCGATAGTCCGTCTCAAGCTCCAGGTGTCAAGCCTTGAGAAGGAGCTTGAGAAAGAGAAGAACGCTCAGAAGAAGCCGGAGACGCCTCCGCAGAAAAAACCAGAGGATATGATCTCCGAATTCCCCGATGATATCTTTACCGGCAATGTGGAGGAAGTCGATCTCGGAGATGATGACTGATAAAAGAAGCGGACCGCGGTCCGCTTTTCTTTTCAGTCTTCGCTGGCTTTCTTCTCTGCCGGGATTTCCTTGCGTCTCTCCTTGCAGAGCCTTGAAATCTCTGAAAGCGCCTTCCTTGCTCTTGCAGCTGAGGCCTTCACGCCTTTTTCCTGGAATTTCGCATTCCCTGCGATGCAATTCTCATCCATTGAGGGGATTCTGCGACAGAAAAAGCAGGGCCGGAACCCTGCCTTGTCTGCTGCCTTCATCAGTTCTGCTTCCTGAGAAGATCCCTGATTTCCGTGAGAAGCTGGATATCTGCGGGAGGCGCTGCAGGAGCTGCGGGTGCTGCAGCCTTTGCTTCCTCTTCCTTCTTCTTCGCATTCTCCTTGAGTTTGTTGAAAGCCTTTACCATGAGAAAGAGGGCGAAGGAGATTATGATGAAGGAGATGATTGCATTGATGAAGAGTCCGTAGCGTATAGCTACTTCCGGAGTTGTCTCCGTTGCATGCCTGATGACAATCTGGAGATCCGAGAAATCCACACCGCCGATGAGAAGGCCGATGATCGGGTTGATGATGTCATTCACAAAGGAATTGACGATTGCCGTGAAAGCAGCGCCAGCTGCGATACCTACTGCCATATCGACGACATTGCCGCGCGATATGAACTTCCTGAATTCTGCGAAGAACCCTGTATCTTTCATGTTATACCTCTCTGACTGGTTTCAAGTGGAGTATATAGATACGCAATTGTCTTGAAAAGTCCATGCCGGAATATACGCATTCCTGGACTTCTGCCATTTCCCGGGAAACATGCAGGATTCCTCATTGCCGCAATTCATCCGCCAGCTCATGGGCGGATGATGTTCTTCGGTGTGCCGATTACGAATGACACGAGATTGTCCAGCACGGAGTTCATCAGCCTTATCCTTGTTTCCTTTGCAGCCCATGCGATATGCGGCGTGATGATGCAGCCCGGTGCAGAAAGCAGCGGAGAGCCATCGGATGGCGGCTCCTGGGCAAGCACATCGAGTCCCGCTCCGGCAATGGTTCCGTCGGTGAGGGCTTCCGCAAGAGCCTCCTCATCGATGAGAGCACCGCGAGCTGTGTTTATGAGTATTGCCGAACGCTTCATCATCCTGAGCGTGTCCCTGCTGATCATCTTTTCCGTATCAGGCGTCAGAGGAACATGGAGTGTGATGAAATCAGAGGTACGCAGAAGCTCTTCAGCCAGAAGAGGCCTGAAGCCTTTCCTCTCTGCCTCGGGCTTTGGGCTTCTTGATGAATAGACGACTTCCATTCCGAATGCATCTGCGATCTCCGCGGTCCTCATCCCTATATGCCCCATGCCTATGATTCCGATTCTCTTTCCGTGGATTTCCTGCAGGGGATAGTCCCAGAAGGTGAAATAACCGCAGCTTCCCCATCTGCCGCTCCTGACAAGTTCCGAATGCTCCGAGACGCGGTGGGTGAAGGCGAGGATGTGAGCGAATACGGATTCCGCAACGCCTTCGGTGCTGTATTCCGGGACATTGGTGACTGTGATTCCCATTTCATCGGCGGCCTTGATATCGATGATATTGTATCCCGTGGCTGTGATGCCTATGTATTTCAGCTTCGGAAGCGCTTCCATCGTCTCCCTTGTGAAAGGAACCTTGTTCGTCAGCACGGCATCCGCATCGATGCATCTCTGGATGATTTCATCCTTCCCCGTCCTGTCATATACCGTCAGCGTTCCGACGCTCCTGAAGTCATCCCAGGAGAGATCTCCCGGATTGA
This sequence comes from uncultured Spirochaetaceae bacterium, assembly GCA_944389055.1. Taxonomy (GTDB): domain Bacteria; phylum Spirochaetota; class Spirochaetia; order Sphaerochaetales; family Sphaerochaetaceae; genus Ornithospirochaeta. Next base: position 17,411 of record CALXKY010000005.1, read on the forward strand.
GCGCATGTCCATCAAGCACGACTATCTTCATGCTTCCAGTCTACATCGCCAAGGTGCGTTTGACCATTTCCTTTCATGCTGTTAACTTTCCATTGTGCCTCATTGAGGCGTTCATGCAATGAAGAAGAAAAACAGAAAAGATAAAAGAGGCTCTGCGATGGCTGAAGAGGAAATGAAGAAGGAGGAGGTGGCCCAGGCTGCCACCGAGGAAGAGAAGACGGCTTCTGCTGAAGAGAATGCTGAGGCTGAGGTGGATGTGCTCCGCGGCAAGGTGAAGGAGCTCGAGGATACGATTGCGGATCTCCGCGACAAGGCTCTCAGGGAAGCTGCCGAGGTCGAGAACTACAAGAAGCGCCTCAGGCAGGAGAAGGAGAATGCCGTAAAGTATGCCAATGAGGCGCTGATCAAGGATCTTCTCGATCCGCTCGATAATTTCTCCAGGGCGATAGAGGCTTCGGAGAAATCGAAGGATTTCGATACGATCCGCACCGGCGTGGTGATGGTCGAGGACCAGCTTCACTCGATACTGAAGAACAACTGGGGCCTTGAGTCATATTCCCCGGAAGGCGAGGATTTCGATCCCTCTGACATGGAAGCCTGCATGATGCAGGAAGCGGATGGAATCGACAAGGAGAAGGTGATGCAGGTATTCATGAAGGGCTACAAGCTTCACGGCAAGGTCATCAGGGCCGCGAAGGTTGCTGTCGGAAAGCCGAAAAGCAATTGACGATAGGAGCACCCTTTATTATTTTACCACTGGATACGGAGCGGGGCTCCGTACGATGCTTGATGAGCAATATTATGGAGAGAAGATAAAATGGGAAAGATCATAGGTATAGACCTTGGAACGACAAATAGCTGCGTTGCTGTGATGGAGGGCAGCGAGCCTGTCGTCATCGCGAACAGCGAAGGTGATAGAACCACTCCGTCTGTAGTCGGATTCACAGAGACTGACCGCCTCGTAGGAAAGCCTGCGAAGAACCAGATGGTCACGAATCCTGAGAATACGGTCTATTCGATCAAGAGGTTCATGGGAAGGAAGTTCCATGAGGTCTCCGAAGAGATAAAGATGGTGCCATACAAGGTTGTATCCGGCGCCAATGATGAGATAAAGGTCTCCATCAGGGGCCACGAGTATTCCCCTCAGGAGATTTCGGCAATCGTTCTCCAGAAGATGAAGAAGACTGCCGAGGATTACCTTGGAGAGCCGGTGACAGAGGCTGTCATCACGGTCCCCGCATACTTCAATGACGCACAGCGCCAGGCAACGAAGGATGCTGGACGCATCGCTGGTCTTGAGGTCAAGAGAATCGTCAATGAGCCTACGGCTGCTGCTCTGGCATATGGCTTCGGCAAGGATAAGTCGGATAAGGAAGAGACGATTGCTGTCTACGATTTCGGCGGCGGTACATTCGATATCTCAATCCTTGAGCTCGGCGATGGTGTTTTCGAGGTCAAGTCCACCAATGGTGATACGCACCTTGGAGGAGACAATATCGATCAGGTCATCATCGACTGGATGGTAGCTGACTTCAAGAAGAATACAGGCATTGACCTCTCGCAGGACAAGATGGCGCTTCAGAGGCTCAAGGAAGCAGCGGAGCAGGCGAAGATCGTGCTTTCGTCGTCCACTACGACTACTATCAACCTGCCGTTCATCACAGCTGATGCAACGGGCCCGAAGCACCTGCAGATGGAGCTCACGAGAGCTAAGTTCGAGCAGATGATCGCACCGCTCGTGGAGAGAACAAGGATTCCGTGCGAGAACGCGCTCCGCGATGCCGGTATCTCCGCATCTGGCGTTGATGAGGTCATCCTCGTCGGCGGCTCATCCAGGATCCCGTGCGTTCAGGCCCTCGTCAAGGAGCTTTTCGGCAAGGAGCCGCACAAGGGAGTAAACCCTGATGAGGTCGTTGCTGTAGGCGCATCCATCCAGGGCGGCATCCTCAAGGGAGACGTAAAGGATGTTCTTCTTCTGGATGTCACACCGCTTTCGCTCGGTATCGAGACGCTCGGCGGTGTCTGCACGAAGCTGATCGAGAGGAACACGACGATTCCTACCAGGAAGAGCCAGATCTTCTCCACGGCAAGCGATGGTCAGACAGCTGTGTCCATCCATGTTCTCCAGGGTGAGCGTGAGCTTGCTTCCCAGAACAGGACGCTCGGGACATTCAACCTTGAAGGTATCGCTCCTGCACCGCGCGGAGTACCTCAGATTGAGGTCACCTTCGATATCGATGCAAACGGCATAGTCCATGTATCGGCAAAGGATCTCGGCACAGGCAAGGAGCAGAAGATCAGGATCGAATCCTCCTCCGGCCTTTCTGAGCAGGAGATTGACAGGATGGTCAAGGATGCCGAGGCGCATGCAGCCGAGGATAAGAAGGCAAGGGATACCATCGAGGCCAGGAACAACGGTGAAAGCGTCGTCTACGCAACCGAGAAGGCTCTTAAGGATTATGGCGATAAGGTCTCTGCCGATGAGAGAAGCAGGATCGAGAGCGCTCTCCAGGAGCTCAAGGATGCTCTTGCAAACAGCAACGCAACCGCAGATGAGCTCAAGAGCAAGACGGAGAAGGTACAGCAGGCTTCTATGGAGCTTGGACAGAAGGTCTATGAGGCAGCGCAGCAGCAGAATGGCGGACAGAACGCCGCTGGCGGTGCATCCTCTGCCGGCAACCAGTCATCCTCATCTTCTTCCGGAAATGATGATGGCACGATGGACGCAAGCTACGAAGAGGTCAAGTAACAGAGGGCCTCTGCAGAGTATCCGGGAAGCAGCATGGAAGCATGCTGCTTTCTGCCGTTGAGAGGGAGTTATGGCTAAGAGAGATTATTATGAGGTGCTCGGTGTCTCCAAGACAGCTACCGAGGAAGAGATAAAGAAGGCGTACAGGAAGATAGCGCTGCAGAATCATCCGGATACGCATCCCAATGACAAGGATGCCGAGGAGAGGTTCAAGGAGGCCAGTGAAGCCTACGAGGTCCTTTCCGATCCGAAGAAGAGAAGCGCCTATGACCAGTTCGGATTCAGCGGCATGAATGATTTCCAGGGTGGAGCCGCCGGCAATTATTCGAACGTCTACCGCGATTTCTCCGATATCTTCGGAGGATCCGGCTTCTCGGATTTCTTCTCATCCTTCTTCGGAGGCGGCGGAAGGGCGCAGCAGCGCTCTGGATACGGTGAGCCCGGCGCTTCCCTCAGGTATGACATAACCATAGACTTCAGTGAGGCTGTCAACGGATGCCGGAAGGAGATCACATTCGGCCACAAGGTGAAGTGCTCCTCATGCGGAGGAACAGGCGGAACAGGCAGGAAGACATGTCCCACCTGCCACGGTTCTGGACGTGTGACGAGCGGCAACGGTTTCTTCCAGATGGCCTCCACCTGCCGCACCTGCGGAGGAACTGGTCATATAATCGAGAATCCGTGTGCCTCGTGCCACGGAACGGGAACGGAGACGAAGACCGAAAAGCTCATGGTCACGATTCCTGCAGGCGTCGATAACGGGTCGCGCCTCACGCTCCGCGGCAAGGGCGATGCCGGTACGAACGGCGGAGCAGATGGTGATCTCATCCTTTTCATATCAGTCCGTCCCGATAAGTACTTCGTCAGGGAAGGCAGCGATGTCTACCTCCAGATACCTGTAGCGGTTACGCAGGCTGCGCTCGGTGCATCGGTCCTTGTCCCCACAGTCGATGGCGTGAACATCAAGGTGGATATACCAGCAGGCATACAGTCTGGTACAATGCTCCGTGTGAAGGGAAAGGGAATCCCGTCTCCGAGAGGGAACCAGCGCGGTGATATGTATCTCCGTATCCTGGTTGAGACGCCCAGACGGCTTTCCATGAAGGCAAAGGAGCTCATGAAGGAGCTCGCCAGGGAGCTTAAGGAGACCACGAGCCCCACACCGATGGAGTTCCAGGAATAATGGGTGAGAAAGTTTACGGATACCATGCTATTGAAGAGGCCCTGAAGAAAGCAGGGATGGGTTCTACGCTGTATATCCAGCGTCAGGGCGGAGAGAAGCTCGAGGCTCTTGCAAGGCAGGCGAAGCTTACCGGCAAGGTCGCTGTGAAGAAGCTTTCACGCGAGGAGCTTGAGAGAATGCTTCCCGATGCGGATCTGAGGGGTGCCCTTCTTGATCTCGGAGGCCCCAGAAGGGGAGCCTCCCGCCTTATCGAGACGGATGTCGAGGAGTTCTGCGCGAAGCTCGGCGAAGATGATGCGGCGCTTGTCCTCATTCTCGATGGCATCACCGATCCCCATAATCTCGGTGCGATTCTCCGCTCTGCAGATCAGTTCGGGGCTGATCTCGTGATGATTCCTGAGCGCCGTGCAGTGCAGGCGAATGAGACAGTGGTCAAAGTCTCATCCGGAGCTGCGCAGTATGTGCCGATCTCTGTGGTGACGAATCTGACCAGGGAGATCAAGGTGCTCAAGGATAACGGCTTCTGGATCTATGGCGCTGATATGGCAGGCGAGGAAAGCTATTCCATCTCATTTCCCAGGCGCACGGCCATCGTCATGGGATCGGAAGGCAATGGCATGTCCCAGCTTGTGAGGAAGAACTGCGATCATATCATCTCGATACCGATGCAGGGACACATAGATTCCCTCAACGTATCGGTCGCTGCAGGCATACTTCTCTACGAATTCAGACGCCCCAGGGCGTAATCTCAGGAGAAATAGGCGTTTCCTATGTCGTCTCTGTACCAGAGGCCCGGGAAGCGCTTTCTCTTTATGAGATCGTAAGCATTTCTGTTCGCCTCTCCGATGCTCTCTCCCTTGCCGACTACGGTGAAGTTCCTTCCTCCTGTCGTTATGGCCTTGCCGTCCTTCTCCTGGATTGCACCGCAGAATACGATCGGTCCATTGCTCAGCGGCTCGAGGAACATCGGCGTGATGCCTTCGATCTCGCGTCCTGTCTGCGGATGCAGCGGATAGCCTTCTGAAGCAAGAACGACAGCAACAGTGCTTTCATCCGTGGTAGAGAGCTCAACAGAGCTTACCTCATCCTTCTCCATGGCCCAGAGGATGGATATGAGATCAGTGTTTATGATCGGGATCATGGCCTGCGCCGCGGGGTCGTTGAAGCGTACATGATAATCCACGAGATACGGCTCCTTGTCCGGGGTTATCATCAGTGAGAGCGTGAGTATACCCTTGTAGGCAAGCTGTTCCACCTGCATGCCGTAGAGCGTCGGGTTTATGATCCGCTCGACAACCTTCTCCTTTATCTCGTCGATGATCGGCAGCGGGCAGAGAGCGCCCATTCCTCCCGTGGGCGTGTCATCATCGGAGGCTTTCCGCGTATAGTCGCTTGTAATCGGAAGCATCAGATATCCGTTCCTGTCGAGGAGGAGCGAGCAGCTTGCAGGCGTGCCTGAGATGAATTCCTCAAGGAGCACCGGTCCTTTCCTGAAGAGTATCTTCGAGTAGTCTACCAGGGCACCCGTGTCAGATGAGGAGAGCATTATCCTCGATGGCGTGACATAGTTGCTCTTTATCGTGAAATGCTCGCCGCTGTGGCGTTCAAGATATTTCGTGAGTCCCTCGATGTCACCGAAGAGGGAGCTATGCGGGATCGGTATGTTGTGCCGTCTGGTGAATGCCCTTGAGAATGATCTGTCGCCTTCGAGCTTCACCGATCCTTCCGGCGCTCCGAATGTGCGTATTCCTCTGTCATTGAGGTATTTCACCACTCCGGTGAAGAGCGGGGCTTCCGTTCCGATGAATACATAATCGATATCATGTTCCCTGCATGCCTGATAGACCGCCTCCGGATCCGCGGGATCCACATCGGGCAGATTCGTGCACAGCCTTCCGGTGGCGAAATTCCCCGGAGCTGCAAACAGCCCGGAGAGATAGCAGCTTCTGCTGAACCACCATGCAACAGCATGGTCCTTAGCTCCAGACCCAAGCAGTAGAACGCGCATCAGTGACTCCTTTGATTAAAACGCTACCATACCGGAAGGTGAAAATCAAAGAAAATCGGAAAGGCTGAGAGCGTTAGCGGAGAAGCAGTCCAAGTGCCTCCGCCATCTCCTCTTCAGTGAGGGCCATGCCGATTGCATTCTTCGCTTTCGCGCTTCCCGGGATGCCCTTGATGTAGGCCATGAGATGCTTGCGCATTTCCCTGCAGCCGACATTCTCGCCGAAGTATCTGATCATGAGGCGGAGGTGCGTCATGGCCGTCCCGATCCGTTCCTCAAGCGATGGGACGGCATAGCTTCCTCTGGATGCAAGCTCCTTCGTCTCTCGGAATATGAATGGGTTCCCTATAGCGCCGCGCGCGAACATCACGCCATCGAGGCCGCAGCCATCCATAAGGGCGATTGCATCTTCCGGGGAGAATATATCCCCCGATCCGAATAGGAGGATCCCGCTGCCGCTGAAGTGCCGGGCGATTTCCCTGAACGCGTTCCTGTCTGCTTTGCCTGAGTATCCCTGGGCACGTGTCCTGGCGTGCAGCGTCAGCATCTCCGCACCCGCTTCTGCCGCTTCATCAGCAAAAGCAAGGTAATTGATGGAATCAGAGTCCCATCCCAGGCGGAACTTCACCGAGACCGGTATATCTGTGTGCTTTTTTATCGTCTTTACGATCTTCCCGATAGCCCCGGGATTCCTCATCAGCGCGGAGCCTGCTCCTGTCTTCACGACCTTCGGTACAGGGCAGCCACAGTTGATGTCGATTACGGCGGGATCATGCTGCAGGAGGCTTTCAATCGCACGTTCCACAGGATCCTCGGATGGCCCGAAGATCTGGATGATGAGCCTGTCCTCTCCTGGAAAGCGCTCGAGCAGGGCCTTTGTCTTGTCCCCGCCTCTGGCAAGTCCCTCTGCGCTCACCATCTCCGTTACTGCGGCATCCGCTCCCATTGAGCGCGCCACTTCCCTGAATGCCTTGTCCGTATAACCTGCAAGAGGGGCCAGTATGAATGGCCCTCCGATCGTCCCTATATTCACGCCACGATGATAGCATAGACTTCCCAAATTGCCATCTGTGTGTTAGCTTTTCAGCTATGAAGCAGAAAGCGGTCCATGATCATAGCGATGACTGGGCATATGTATATGTAATAAAGAATCCATCATACAACGATATATGCCTCTGCGCGTGGGACAGCGTCCTATACGCAGGGACTCCTGTCGTGTATGAGACACGCTTCGGGCTGGATCTGGGCCTTGTTGTCGGCCCCGCGCCTGTTCCCGGCAGCCATTATGTCCCCGGACATACGGAAGTCCATGGAGCCTGCCTCCATTTCGGTGATGAGAAGGAGGAGGATGATGTCCGCTACAAGGCTGATGACAATGCCCATCAGTGCGATTCATGCTTTGCCTGCAGGATCACAAAGGATCCGGAGAAGATGCATGTGGACGGCAGCGTGACCTGGATCGATCATCTCGCGACGCCTTCCGAGATGGCGAGGTACAGCGAGAACGAGGCAAAGGAAGAGGAAGCGCTCCGGATCTGCCGCGAGAAGATACGCAAGCATGGGCTAGGAATGAAGCTCGTTACCACGCATTTCCTTCTTGGCGAGCCGAAGGTCATATTCTTCTTCACAGCTGATGAACGCGTCGATTTCCGCGATCTCGTGAAGGATCTCGTCTCCGTCTTCCGCATGAGGATCGAGCTCAGGCAGATAGGCGTCAGGGATGAGTCGCACCTTCTCGGAGGTCTCTCCGTATGCGGCCGCGACTACTGCTGCCATCTGATGACACGTGAGATGGATCCCGTCACGATAAAAATGGCGAAGGAGCAGAATCTCTCGCTGAACTCGATGAAGATATCCGGACCATGCGGGAGGCTCCTGTGCTGCCTTGCCTATGAATATGACTACTACATGGAGGAGAAGGCGGGATGTCCGCCGGAGGGAACGCGCATCAGGATTGACCATGATCTCTGGAGGGTGAATGAGATCAATATACTTTCCAGGATGATCACTCTCACAGCCAGCGAAGGCCGCACCATCTCCGTTCCGTTCGAGGAAATCTCGCAGAACAGCGAGACGGGCTACTGGGAAGTGAGCGAGGAGTATCAGGAGGAGCTCTTCTCATCCTGAAAAAAAGGGCGGGAGTAAAGCATTGCAAGGCAATGTGTTGACTCATGGTTTTCTTTATGATAATTTCTGTAACGCTGTCAGCATGATGACAGCTGTCTGATTGAATAAATAAACGATTGGAATTGTTTGGAGGAATAAATGGCTAACAAGTCCGCAGAGAAGAGAGAACGCCAGGAAGAAAGACGCCGTCTCCGCAACCGCATGGCAAAGAGCACGATGCGCACCGCAATCAAGAAGTTCGATGCAGCAGTAGCTGCTGGTGATAAGGATGCCGCAGTCAAGGCACTTGCTGAGAGCAGCAAGCTCCTCGATACGGTTGCTGGTAAGGGTATCATCCACAGGAATACTGCCGCAAGGAAGAAGAGCAGGCTCGCACACGCATACAACAAGATGGCTTAACAGCTTGAGGTGTGCGCTATGGAACAGAAACTTACAAAGGCTGCTATCATAGAGAGCCTTCATGCTAAGCTTGGCATCAACCGCACGGACATCCACTCGGTCATCGATGAGCTTTTTGAGGAAATCAAGGACGGCCTGAAGGATAACCGCGTCATTGAGCTCCGCGGGTTCGGCACGTTCGAGGTGCGCATCCGCAAGGGCAGGGAGAAGGCCCGCAATCCGAAGACCGGTGATGTCGTTGCCGTGGATAAGCATGGCGTTGCCATCTTCCGCCCCGGCAAGGAGCTGAAGGATTTTGTCTGGGATATCACTTCCGGACCTAATGAGGAATAACAGCTTGGAAGCCAGAATCAGGAAAACTTCCGGAAGAAGCCTCAGGACCACAGGTTCTGAGGTTCTTGTTTTAACAATATCCGCTTTCGTATACTCGATTGCATTCCCGGGTTTCATGTCGGCTGGCGGCATCGGACCTATCGCGCTTGTCGCACTCATTCCCGTTTTCGCTGTCATCCGCAGCACATCGTGGAAACATGTCTGGTGGTATGGGTTTCTCTTCGGATTCGCCTTCTACATCTTCTTCGCATACTGGCTGAAGAGCTTCCATGCTCTGGCCATCGTGCTCATCCCTGTGATAAAAGCCTTCGAGATGATGCTCTGCTTCGTGGCCCTTAAAGCCGCGGACAGCTTCTTCAGACGTTATTCATATCTGGTGCAGGCCATCGTATGGGTTGCCTATGCATATCTTTCCGAGAGCTGGTTCGCGGGTTTCTCATACGGAAACATCGCCTATGCATTCTACAGGATGACTCCATTCGTGCAGATTGCGGATATCACGGGACTCTGGGGAATCGTCTTCCTTGCTATCCTTCCGCAGGCATTCCTCGGCCGCTATCTGGCGGACTATGCGAGGGGCAATGATCCCGGATTCAGAAGCTATGTGATGAAGAATATCGCCATCATCGCGGGCTATGCCCTCCTGGTGATAGCCTCTCTGATCTATGGCTTCGTGAGGATTGCCGAATGGAGGGACAAGGAGCCGGATAGGACATGGGACGTAGTCGCTGTCCAGCATAACCATGATTCATGGGAAGGCGGCTACTATACTTATCTCCATAACTTCAACAACCTGAGGCGCATCACGCTTGAGGCGCTTTCGCAGACCGACCCGGATCTCGTCATATGGAGCGAGACAGCGTTCATTCCGTCCGTTGCCTGGCATACTGCGTATTCTACGGATGGATCGGGCTATGAGGTGACAGCCGCGCTTGTTGACGAATTCGTGCGTTTCGGAGAGAACCTCGGAGTGCCGCTCCTGACAGGGAATCCTGAGGGGGTGATCGAGGATCCGTCGCTTCCTCCGATCCTTCCGGATGGCTCCACGAACAGGGTCGATTACAATACCGTCATCCTCTTCGATGATGGAAGGATAGTGGAAACGTACCGCAAGCAGCATCTCGTGCCGTTCACGGAGTACTTCCCCTATGAAAAGCAGCTTCCGTGGCTTTACAATCTCCTTCTTGCCAATGACTACAACTGGTGGCTCCAGGGAGAGGAAAGCGTTGTCTTCGACTCCGATGGCGTGCGTTTCTCCACCCCGATCTGCTTCGAGGATAACTTCGGCTATCTCTCTGCGGAATTCGTCGCATCCGGAGCGGATGTCATCGTGAACATGTCCAATGACAACTGGTCGAAGAAGGTGAGCGCTGAGATGCAGCATGCAGCCATGGGCGCCATGCGCTCTGTCGAGACACGCAAGTCCACCGTGCGCGGAACCAACAGCGGCATCTCATGCCTTATAACTCCCGAGGGAACGATCCATGAGAAGATGGAGCCTTTCGCTATGGGATGGCATCTCTACCAGGTGCCGGTCTACACCCATGAGAGCAACCCTGATACATTCTACGTCCGCCATATAGATCTTTTCGCCCATGCTGCCGTGTGGGCGGGGTGGATCCTCCTTGGGGCGGTGGCTGTGATGAAGATAGTCTCTGCTGTCAGAAGAAGGTCCGATGAAAGCTAGCATCATTGTCATAGGAACGGAACTCACCAGGGGTATCATCCAGGATAAGCATGGAAGCCTGATCAGCCGTGAGCTGACTGCGCTCGGCGTCCATGTATCAGAGATAGTGGCTGTCCCTGATGACGGTACGATCAAGGGAATCCTCGGAGCTCTCATGAGGTCATCGGACCTCGTGATCATCACGGGAGGGCTTGGTCCTACAAGCGATGATATGACGCGATCCGTGATAGCGGAAGCTGCGGGAAAGCGCCTGGTGCGCGATGAGGCTTCATGGGCCTTCCTTCTAGGCAGGCTGGGGGATAAAGCCTATGGCGCCAATGCCCGCCAGGCCATGATCCCGGAAGGATTCACCGCAATACCAAACAGCAACGGCACCGCTCCCGGCTTCTATGGCTATGGCTCCGGCACGCTCCTTGTATCTCTCCCCGGGCCTCCCAGGGAGATGGATCCGATGTTCTATGATCATGTGCTGCCGCTTATCCGGCAGAAGCTCGATCTCCCCGATGCCGAGCGTGATGAATACTCATCATTCATAACAGCGGAGGCAAAGCTCGAGGAGCTCTATGAATCCGTCGACCCTGAGCTTGAGTGGGGGACGCGCTTCCAGGATTACAGGATATCGCTGTATGTGTCGGGAAAGACGAAAACGGAGAGGGATGAGGCAATCTCCAGACTGAGGGCACTTGTCGGCGTCCACCGCATTGAATCGGGGTCTTCCGAAGCTCTCGATATCGCGATCGGAGCTCTCAGGTCGCATGGAGCTACGGTATCTGCGGCAGAGAGCTGCACCGGAGGCCTTATCTCGCAGCTCCTCACTTCCAGGCCCGGATCATCTGATTTCATGCTGGGTGCAGTCACATCCTATGCTGCTTCGGTGAAGGAGAACGTGCTTGGCGTAAAGCGGGAAACGGTCGAAGCATACGGTACTGTCTCTGCAGAGTGTGCCCGTGAGATGGCAGATGGCGTGAGACGCCTCACAGGCTCCGATTACGCTGTTTCCGTCACAGGTGTCGCAGGACCTTCCACCGATGAGGGTAAAGCCGTCGGTACGGTGTATCTCGGGTTCTCGGGACGTGGCATGAAGACGGAAAGCGTCCTTCTGGAATTCTCATCCTGGGGCCGTGATTCCATCAGGAGAAAAGCCGCAGTCGCCTCGTTCCTTCTTCTGGCCGCTTACATCAATGGCGAGGATCCTGCTTCCGCCGCAGGGAGCTGGAAGCATATCTGAGATACAGGTTCCCATGGAAATCATGGATTCACAGGGAGAAAGACAGCCTTATGGTGTCTTTCTTGTTGACTATTCTTCGGTGATGGCAATATTATCGGGAGTACGGATCGATGCCTTCATAGAACAGAGAAGGCACAATACTTTTCAGAAATCAGCAATTTCTTTTCGGAGTATCAATGTCAGATTTATTAGAAGAAGCCGGTGTGCAGGAAATACCTGCAGAGGCTGAGGCAAAGCCCGCAAAAAGAAGACCGGGACGTCCGCGTAAAGTCCGCACGGAAGGTGAGAGCGAGGCAAAGCCGCGCGTAACGATAAAGAAACGCACCCGCGTAACTGTCAAAGCTGCAGAGGAGGCTGAGCTGCCTCTGCTCTCTGAGCCTGAAGCGGTGCCGCAGCCGGCTGCAGCGGAGCCGGAGACATCGGAGACGGATGTGCCGGCAGCTGGTCCGGAGGTTCCTGCCGGGACAGAGGAGAGTGTTCCTCAGGCCGGCGAGGCGGCAGAGGGCGATGATGGACGCAGCTATGGACCGAGGCGCTATGATGACAGATTCCATGGCGGCAGGCGCGACAAGCGCATGAAGAGCAATGGAAAGAGACGTCCGCAGGAAGAGTATCAGCCGGAGATCAGCCTCGATGAGAATCCCGATGCTCCCCAGCTCTTCATATCCGTGCTTACAGCTCTTCATATCGATGAGCTCAGGGACAGGGCAAGACAGCAGGGAATCCCTGAGGACGTTGTCCTCGACAGCAGGAAGCCTGAGCTCATTGCCAGGATGCTCCGCCTGCATTCCGCAAACGGCGGTGCGCTCCTTGCAGAGGGAACGCTCGAGGTCCTCCAGGAAGGCAGCTTCGGATACCTCCGGTATGGCGTCAACAACTATCTTGCAGGCTCCGAGGATGTATATGTATCGGCATCGCTCATCAAGGCCATAGGCATGAAGACCGGTGATACCGTCTATGCCCAGATCAGGGCACCGCGCGAGAATGAGAAGAGCGCTGCAGTTGTCAGGGTTCTCCGCGTGAATGGCGAGGAGCCGAAGATGGCTAAGATCAGGGCACCGTTCGATACGCTCACGCCGCTTTTCCCCGATGAGAGGCTTCACCTCGAGGTCATAACCGATCCTGATAAGCCCTCTGATCTCTCCACGCGCGTCACTGATCTCTTCTGCCCGATCGGGAAAGGACAGCGCTCGCTTATCGTAGCACCTCCCCGCACCGGAAAGACCGTTCTGATGCAGAAGATCGCCAATGCCATAACCACCAACCATCCGGAAGTGACGCTCATCGTGCTCCTTGTCGATGAGAGGCCTGAGGAGGTCACTGATATGAGGCGCAATGTCAAGGCCGAGGTCATTGCCTCCACATTCGATGAGCAGGCACAGCACCATGTGCAGGTTGCGGAGATGGTGATTGAGAAGGCGAAGAGGCTTGTCGAGTACAAGAAGGATGTCGTTATCCTCCTCGATTCGATAACCCGTCTCGCAAGGGCATACAACCAGACAGTGCCGGCATCGGGCAAGATCCTTTCCGGCGGTGTCGACTCTAATGCGCTCCACAAGCCAAAGAGGTTCTTCGGAGCTGCAAGGAACATAGAGCAGGGAGGATCGCTCACGATCATCTCCACAGCCCTCATCGAGACTGGTTCCAGGATGGACGAGGTCATCTTCGAGGAGTTCAAGGGAACGGGAAACAATGAGATCGTCCTTGACCGCAAGATGGCGGACAACCGCAAGTTCCCGGCTATCAACATAAAGAAGTCCGGAACACGCAGGGATGATCTCCTGCTTCCTGCAGATGTGCTCTCGCGTGTCTTCCTTCTGCGCTCAGCTTTCGGCAATCTCGACGATGTCGACATGTCCGTGGCTCTGATTGACAAGATGAAGAAGACAAACAATAATAAGGAGTTCCTCGACTCGATGAATACTCCATCGGCTGCGAGGTAATGGTGATATCGCCCGTCTGTGAAAGCAGATGGTTAAATACATAGAACCGGAGGAAACGAAATGAAGAAGAATATCCATCCTGAGTACACTCTCCAGGAAATCCATTGCTCCTGTGGCAATGTGATCACGACCAAGTCCACGTCCAAGAACCTCCATGTCGAAATCTGCTCGGCATGCCATCCGTTCTTCACGGGTACGCAGAAGCTCGTCGATACGACAGGACGTGTTGAGCGCTTCAACAAGAGATACCACAGAGAGTCCAACTGAGGACTGGGATCCATCACAAGGCCGAGGTTCGTCCCCGGCCTTATTTTTTTGACAAAAACCGGGGTTTTGTTCTACTATAAACGGGAATCGGATCAGTGGGATTATGAAGGGAATCGTCAATGTACATAAAGCCGAATACGGGGTTGAGCCGGAGGTTGTCGTCGAGGTACCGCAGGTAACGACGCTCCTTGGTGCTTTCTCCGATTTCTGTTCGGGCTATGCTCTGATGAGCACCAATACGCAGGGGCTCCGCGTTGCCATATCGAGGCGCAGCGACAGCCAGGTTCACGTATTGAATTCAACGAAGAAGGAGCGGAAGAAGTTCCAGCTCGTTGCAGTGAAGGCTCGTAAGGAAGACAGGTGGTGCACTCCTGTCAAAGCCATCTGTGCGACGCTGCAGTCTTCGGATTACGCTGTGCCTGGCTTCGACCTCACGATCAAGGGACAGAGCGCCGTAGCCGATCAGCCGGCTATCACGGCAGCCATCACATCTGGCTTGCTCTGTGCTCTCAATAAGCTTCTCGGCTATGGCCTGGATGCAAATGGCATGGTTCGCATCGCGTACAGTGCCAACCGCTTCTCCGATACGTTCAAAGCCAGGCTCAGGGATCTCATTACGATATTCTCCGCTGAACCCGGCCGGATGATCCGCTTCGATCTCGAGACATACAGCTATGATTTCTTCCCGTACCCATTCACTCCAGAAAGCGGTATGTGCTCGTGGTTCATAGACTGCTCGCTTCCTGCCGATGAGCTTGCTGAGGAGGTCGCCATATTCCGCGATGATGCCAAGGAGGCATTCACCGCTCTCCGTACGGAGCTTCCCCGGAGCGCAAGGGTGAGGAATCTTCCGCGCAAGGAGATCATCCAGAGCAGCACGCTTACAGAGGACTGGAAGAGGATAGTCTGCTTCGTTATCGAGGACTCTGCTACTGCCGAGAAAGGATATCAGGCTCTGATTGCAGGGGATGCCAGGACGCTGGGCCGTCTTCTTTCATCGGAGCAGCAGAATATAGCGCAGCTGGCT
>CALXKY010000006.1 GCA_944389055.1 uncultured Spirochaetaceae bacterium
GATTTGGAGTATATCAGATGAGTAACAAAGGCAAGAGAACCTATCATCCAAGCAAGATGAAGAGGACAAGGAAGTTTGGTTTCCGCGCAAGAATGGCCACCAAGGGCGGTCGTCTCGTACTTGCTCGCCGCAGAGCTAAGGGCAGACATAGCCTCACAGCCAGCGATGAGAAGAAGCCTTACTAAGAAAGAGATCATCAGGAAGAAAGAAGAAATCAATCGCATTTTCAGGTGTGGGTCGCATGTATCCTGCCGGGGAATGCGATTAGTCAGTCTTAGCAACAATCTGGGTTATGATCGCATAATCGTGATTCCTGCAAAGCACTTCGGACGTGCCGTAGACCGCAACAAGGCAAGGCGCAGGGCAAAGGAGATTTTCAGGAATTATGAAGGAAGGATCAGCCCGGAGGATCCTGTGGAAGATTCAGGACTGGACTTCGTTCTGGTCATGTATCCTGGTAAGGTTTCCACCTTCTCCTTGCTTGAGTCCGGATTTACAGATCTTCTGGACAGGTCTAGGCGGAAATAGTTCCCATTCATTCTCATCAGCAGAGAGTTCCTATTCCAGCTTACAGGTACATATCTTCCTATCGTTCAAGGAGAAGAGATGGATAGGAATACCATCATTGCAATAGTATTGTCTGTAATTGTCATTACCGTAGGCATGGGAATACAGACAGCTTTCTTCACACCGGAAATGGCTATTCCGGCAGAAGAGACAGCGATAGAGTCAGCAGGGGATGTGGTTCTTCCATCTGCTTCAGGCGCGGATATATCGCCGGCAGGAACTGACCCGGATCCGTCACCATTCGAAGTAGAGACAGGATCATACATAATAACATTCGATCCCCGCGGAGCTTCAGTATCATCGATAAAGCTTTCGGAGCACTATGATAACGGTGAGCCCGTTGAGCTCCTGTTCAGGGATTCTGATGATGAGAATGCTTTCATGCTATATGCGGGAGGCAATCAGTCAGATCCGATTGATGCTGTATTCAGCCATACTGAGACAGTTTCCTCAGAGGGCATACACATTATTTCGTTCACAAGGGATTTCACATCATCCGATGGAAGTCCATTCACCATCACGAAGCAGTATGCAGTCCCTGATAACGGCGAATACATGATCCAGCTTGCTGTGACATTCAGCACTCCCGATGGATCACCGATACCGCTCAATCTTGATAATGAGATGTACAGCATCTCGGTAGGACCGCAGATAGGACCGGCATTCGAGTCCATGTCCAGCAACTATGACTACAGAAGGGTGTCCGTACGCTATGATGACAGGAATCGCAGCGAAGCCAGATTCTCAGATGGCATCTTTGTATCCGATGAGGATGAGACAGTAGACTGGATATCCCTCGCAGGAAAGTACTTTGCATTCATCCTTATTCCTGAAACAGATGGAACGATATCCTCTGCAGAGGCAATTCAGACAACAAATGAAACAGGAGTACCTCAGGAGGATATCATTTATCTCAATCGTGCAGCGACATCAGAGTCTTCTGTACGCGATATGTACTCCCTGTATGCAGGTCCTAAGGTCAAGAGCAGCCTTTCCATCTATGATGATGGTGAAAGCGTATTCAATTCCAGGGATCATGAGCTGACACAGATCATTGACGGCAGCTGGCTTACATGGCTTGAGAATATCCTTAACTGGATACTCCAGCTTTTCTATAAAGTGATTCCGAATTACGGTGTTGCGATCATCCTGCTTACTATTCTCATCAAGCTGCTTCTCCAGCCTCTTGCAAAGCGCGGTATGGATTCCACGGCGAAGATGAGCGCGCTGACTCCGAAGATCAATGAGATCAAGGAGAAGTATCCTGATGACCCGGAAGCCCAGAATGCTGCAATGGCGAAGCTGTATAAGGAAGAGAAGATAAATCCGATGGGATCCTGCCTCCCTATGCTCATACAGTTCCCGATCTTCATCGCGCTGTATGGTCTTCTCAATACCAATTTCGATCTGAGAGGATCAATGTTCATCCCTGGATGGATTCCTGATCTTTCCATTCCGGATACGATATTCACGCTGCCGTTCTCTCTGCCGTTCCTCGGAAGCCAGATACATCTTCTTCCGATACTGTACTGTATCTCGATGATCTTCTCCATGAAGATAACCCAGTCGGGAAGCCAGGCAGGAGCCCAGCAGGGAATGATGGCGTTCATGACGTACGGAATGCCTATAATCTTCTTCTTCATCATGTACAATGCCCCGTCAGGACTTCTTCTCTACTGGTCTACAGTCAACGTGATCTCAATAGGACAGCAGATCTTCGTCAACAGGAAGAAGAAAGGGATCTATGCTGAGGAAATCGCAGAGCGCGATGCCGAGAAGCAGGCGAAGAAGGAAGCAAAGAGGAAGAACAGGAGAAAATAATATGCAGAAGGATTTCGAAGGAAGAACAGAACAGGAAGCTATAGATAAGGCAATCTCCGAGCTCGGTCTTGACCGCGATCAGTTCGATGTGGAGATACTCGGCAAGGAGAAGAAGTCATTCTTCAGGAAAGGAAATGTGAGGATCAGGGTATATTACGGCGATGAAGCAGCTTCCTCATCGGAGGAAGAAGCTGAGGCCGATATCATCACCGATGATGAGAGCCATGATCCGGAGCCGCGGAATGACAATGAAAGGAAGATACTTGAGTTCCTTGATACGCTCATCGAGAAAATGGGATACAAGGGAAAAGCAGCGATCACGTTCCGCCGTGAATCGAAGATCGGTATCAGCATCTCGAGCGATGATTCATCGATAATCATCGGGCGCAAGGGAAAGAATCTCGATGCCATCCAGCTCATAACGAATGTCTATGCAGGAAATCTGGATCCTGATATCAAAGTCGTTGTCGACAGCGAGAATTACAGGATGAGGCACGAAGAGCAGATCATCCGCACTGCATACAGGACCGCAGCTGATGTGAGGCGCACGGGCCGCTCCCGTCTTCTCGATCCGATGAATCCCTTCGAGAGAAGGCTTGTCCATACGGCACTCAATGATTTCGACGGAGTCGAGACCAAGAGCGAGGGAGAGGGACTATATAAGCAGGTAAGGATACTTCCGAAAGCCTGATGTGGTGCTCTGGGAAACCGGAGCATTCTTCTTGACCATTGAATACAATAATGATAATCTATTGATAACGGATATCAATAAGGTAAAGGCAATGGAACGAAGGAATACGATGCAGAAAGAGCTTACATATGCTGCCGTCATGGCGTATCCCGGGCATCCCAGTGCTGATGATATCTATCGCATGATCGCAGCTGAGCATAGCTCGATCTCAAAGGCAACTGTCTACCGCAATCTTTCTTCACTTGCTGAAGAAGGAAAGATAGGAAGGGTGGAATCATTTGCTGCTGGAGAGGTTCACTATGATCACAGGACCGAGCACCATTATCATGGGTACTGCAGAAAATGCGGCAAGGTCGTTGATATTGATGTATCATGTGATAAAGGGCTTCTAAGCCAGGTTAATCCGATGGAAGATGGTTTTTCAATCACCTCCCACGAGCTTATATTCGAAGGCATCTGCAGAGATTGCAGAGAGAAGGAGAAAGAAAATGGAACTGAAGGGATCAAGGACTGAAAAGAATCTTCAGACGGCATTTGCAGGCGAGAGCCAGGCAAGGAACAAGTATACTTACTTTGCATCAAAGGCAAAGAAAGAGGGATATGAGCAGATTGCTGCAATCTTCCTCGAGACAGCAGAGAATGAGAAGGAGCATGCAAAGCTCTGGTTCAAGTATCTCGAAGGCGGAGATATCAAGGGAACAGCTGAGAATCTCAAGGCAGCAGCCGAGGGCGAGAACTATGAGTGGACTGATATGTATGCAGAGTTCGCTAAGGTCGCTGATGAAGAAGGATTCAAGGAGATTGCTGCAAAGTTCAGAGGTGTTGCTGCTATCGAGAAGCATCATGAGGAGAGATACCTCGCCCTTCTCAAGAACGTTGAGGAAGGTCTCGTATTCTCCCGCGATGGCGAGATGATCTGGAAGTGCAGGAACTGCGGCCACATCGTAGTAGGCAAGAAGGCTCCTGGCGTATGCCCTGTCTGCAACCATCCGCAGGCATATTTCGAGCTCGTAGGCCAGAATTACTGAGCTTAAGGCTTGTCATTGAATCCCGGAACTTACGATAAGGTTCCGGGATTTTTTCATTCCATCCGCATCCTGCTGCTTTTGCCATGTATTGACTATGGAGTTGCTCCATAGTTTCATATAGTATTCTGGAGGAGTAGTATGCCATCGGATAATACCGAGAAGCTTTTTCTTGGAACAAAACCCGGACATCTGTTTTTCAAAACTGCGATCCCTGGGGCGATAGGGATGCTTGCATCATCGCTTTACTATCTGCTTGAGGCGATTTTGGTAGGAAGGGTGCTTGGTGCAGAGGCTTTCGCCGGTATAAACCTTGCAATGCCTTTCGTCATCATCAATTTCGCCGTATCGGATATGATCGGAGTCGGTTCATCCGTTCCGATTGCCATAAAGCTCGGACGTGGCAAGAACAAAGAAGCAGACAGCATTTTCTCCGCTGCCATCGTGATGATCATCGCTGCGGGCGTCGTAACAGGATCTCTTCTGTATATATCGGCTCCATCGGTGTTCAGGCTTATGGGTGCTGATGAGCATCTCATACCGTACGCAGTGGATTATCTCAGGACATACGCAACATTCTCTCCATTCACGACACTTGTATTCGCTATGGACAATTACCTGAGGATCTGCGGCAAGATAAAGGGATCTCTGATGATGAATATAGGCATGGCGGTCTCGTGCGTCATATTCGAGCTGTTCTTCCTTGTGATCCTTAAGGGAGGAATCGCGTCAGCGGCGCTCGGAACCTGCCTCGGAATGTCTGCTGCAGCGCTTACCGTGCTTTCTCTTTTCATGAGGAAGAAGCTGAGCCTGCGTTTCTCAAGACCGCAGTTCCATTTCAGCCTCATAAAGACAATCGTGTCATGCGGTCTTCCTACATTTCTTTCCAATGTCTCTGGAAGGATCATCTCGATAGTCATGAACGTTATGCTGCTCTCGCTTGGAGGAGCGGATGCCGTAAGTGTCTATGGAATACTCATGTCTGCGGATGGTCTTGTCATGCCGCTTCTTTACGGAACCTGCGATTCACTGCAGCCATCCGTCGGATACAACTGGGGAGCCAGGAGGTTCGATAGAGTCGGGGCAATAGAGAAATACTGCTTCGGCACAGGAGCTGCGGTTTCAATGCTATTCGGTCTATTCCTCTTCCTTTTCCCTGATTTCGCTGTGAGTCTTTTCATCGAGAACAGCGAGAGCATGGCAGTCCATGCGCTCGGAACGGGGGCGATGATGCTTGCAGCCACAGCCTATGCTGTAAGATGGATATCCGTATGCACGCAGTGCTTCATGTCAGCGATAGGGAGACCTGTATTCGCAGCTTCCATCTCGGTCTCGGCAGCATTCGTATTCCCGCTCATTCTCATCATAGCGCTTCATCCGATGGGACTGGATGGCATCTGGCTCAATCTTCCCGGAACAGCGCTCCTTACGGCACTTCTTTCGATTTTCATTCTCACGCGGTACAAGGGAATCGTACGCGATGAGATCAGCGGACGCAGAACGTCCGTCTGATATATTCCGAAAGCTCTGCAGCGCGGCTGACTGAGAACTGTGCTCCCATCTCTGTGATTATCTCACCGGCAAGGAACGAGGCAATCCTTCCCGAAGTTTCAGGAGAGCATCCGCTTGTATATCCATAGAGGAATCCTGCAGCGTATGTATCTCCTGCTCCTGTGGTATCGACAGGAACCGTCGTTCCGTAGAGAGGTATCTCGCTTATCTTCCCCCGGTCGGAGATATATGATCCTCTCTTCCCGTTCTTGACGATTGCGATGCGGCAGAGCTTTCCCATCGAGCGGCAGCACTCATATGGATCATAGTTGCTGAAAAGGAACCGCGCTTCCTCGCTGTTTGCCAGGACTATGTCGCAGCTGCTGGCGAGAAGCTCAAGGAAATCATCGCGATAGCGTCCCACAGCGAAAGGATCCGCAAGATCGAAAGCAACCTCTATCCCGTTCTCCTTTGCGATTCTCAGGGCTTTCCGCACAGCTCTTTTCTGGCTTTCGGTATCCCACATGTATCCGGTGAAATAGAAGAGGCTGGCTTTTCTGAGGCTTTCCTCATTCACATCGGACTCATCAAATAGCCTGTTTGCTCCGAGGAATGTATTCATCGTCCTTTCCCTGTCATCTGTAAGAAGGATTATGGAAGTACCCGTAGCAGCACTGAAGGAGACGGTCTCATCATGCACGCCTATCTCACTGAGCCTTCTGCGGTACATATCCCCGTATCCATCGTTCCCGACACCTCCTGCAAGATATGTCTCGCATCCGAGCATCCTGAGGGTTACCATCGTATTGGGGCAAGAGCCGCCGCACGAGACTGACTTCTTCCTTTCCTTCATCCTTTCAAGGATCTCTGTCCTCTTCTTCTCATCTACAAGAAGCATTGTCCCCTTATGCAGAGACAGGTTATCCAGATCACTGTCGTCCGCATAGCAGAGGAAATCTATAAGAGGGTTACCGATTCCATAGACTGCCATGATGAGAAGTATAAGGATATTCTGCCCCTGACGCTATATATGGTTTTTCCACAGGTTTTCCACAACCCTGTGGAATCATTGTGGAAAAGTCCGGATAACGGCTGGGAAAGGGTAGGAAATCACAAAAGCAAGCAAAAACCGTCAAATATAATAAATACTTTTAATATAAGAAAATAACATAATTTATTAACGCGTCAATAACATAGGATTTATATAAATATGATGATGTTCCCATTAAGAAACCGGGGTTGTGGAAAACTGTTTTTCCCCAGAGTTTTCCACAGGTTTTCCACAGGTGCGCGGAGAGTTTTCCACAGCAGCCATAACTATCATGGCTTCAAGCAATTAAACATCATGGAATCCATATTGAGTGACTTGAGGGCCTAGTGTACGAAGCCTTGGCGTATCAGCTCGCATTCGCTGAAGAGCTGCCTGACATTGCCGGGGAAATCATGCATGAACGGCGTGTAATCGCAGAAAGCATCGTATCCCGCTCTTGTTGCGATTATCTCGGGAATATCCTCCATATGCTCCGAAAGGCTCGGCATGCGTATGACTATCGATGATATCCTGTAGAAGAAATCCTTCCTGATACGCTTTGTCCGCATAAGCTCCTCAAGCGGTTCGTTCGATGCCGTTATGAGGCGGAATGATGTGTGTCTCATGATATTTGATCCCAGTTTCCTGTATTCGCCCGTGTCGAGCACGCGCATGAGCTTTGACTGCAGTTCAAGCGTAAGATCCTGGAGCTCGTCCAGGAAGAGAGTCGAGCCATCTGCTGCTTCAAGCAGTCCGGTCCTGTCTTCCGCCGCTCCGGAGAACGCCCCTTTGCTATGGCCGAAGAGCTCACTGTCCGCTATGCCGGATGAAAGGCAGCCGCAGCTCTCGCTGACTATTTCCTTCCTGCTTCCTTAGAATCTGTGTATAAGACCGGCTGCTGCGGTCTTGCCAGTACCGGTTTCACCGATCAGATGCACGGGTAGGTTGGAATATATGGCTTTTTCCACGAGCTGACGTGTCTTCTCCATGATCGCTGAGCTCCCTGCAAGCTGCTTTCTGATTGCGGCGGCTACGGAGAAGCATGAATCCGTCTCTGCGACGGCGATGCTCAGATCCTCCTTGGTGAAAGGCGCTCCAAGATACACTACGCCGTTCTCTTTTCTTACCGGTGGCATACGTTTCCCGCGCGAAGGATAGACGGCTATCATATTGCGGCAGCCGAGTCTTGTCGCCGCATTGACCCTTCCGGGACCAGATACGCCTGTTATGATGATTCCATCCCCTCCGAATCCAGCGGAGCACATGCGCGGAACCGTCGGGAACCTGATTGCATTATCCTTTCCTATCACAGCAAGTACGCTCTCTGTGAGATCATTGTCTATGGAAACCAGTATGAACCGCATGTATCTCTCCCCCATAGCCCATAGTTGACCTTATGCGGGAACGGCCGGCAAGCTTATCATGCTTTTCTTCCGCAGATGTTACAGGTGTGCATATCCTGCAATGCGATAATCCGTTGCATATCAGTGAAATGCCTGAACCGTTGCGGAATAATTGATGCGTAACGCTGTCTGTTTTGCTGATACTCTCAGTTCTGGAAGAACGACTGTATCGCTGCAGCAGTGTATATCGCGGCGGTCTCAGCACGCAGGATATTCGTATTGAGAAGGACTGCAGCAGCCCCTTCGGAGCAGGCAAGAGCGCATTCCCTGTCAGAGAAGCCTCCCTCAGGCCCGATCATCATGGAGACAGGCGAAGTTCCATCGAGATCTGAAAGCGAATCCGAGAGGCTCTTCGGCCCTTCTCCGAGAGCGCTCTGATGCAGGAGCAGCGTACGGCCTTCAGCCATGCCCAGCGCTTCGCTGAAGCTTACCGGACCGATAAGCTCCGGCATCTGGCTCCCTGACTGCTGTACCGCTTCGCGCATGATAGCCTCAATACGTTCAATCTGATGGCTGGATAGGGGAGCCTGGGTGAATTCGGTCTCCATCAGCACAATCCTTCTGACACCGATCTCCGTCAGGGCCCTTACCTCAATCTCATTCTTCTTTCCCTTCAGGACCGAAATGAATGCAGTGATCGGCACGAATGGTCCTTTATATGATGAGAGGCTGTCCAGAAGCGTCTCCTCAGGCGCATCGGTAGGCTCAAGCGCAAGCGTGTCCCCATCGAATAGGAAAGCCTTATAGAACCGTCCATCCCTGTCCTTTGCCGTGAAGGTGCTGTTGATTTCAAGGCGCAGCACGCGCGTAAGATAGTTCTTTTCCTTTGATGAGAGCCTGTAGATGCCCTCTCCGGCACCTTCCCTGAGAAGAAATATCCTCATTCTCCGAATACCTCCAGCGCTTTTCTTACCGAAGGATCGAACCAGACATCGGCTACGGGCCTGTCCTCGTAATCCATGGAGTAGATGTATTCATTCCTGATGAGGAGAAGCAGCAGATCCCTTGGTACGCCGCTTCCTGCGTTGGCATCAGCGAAGCGTTCTGCGTTCTCCTTCGTATATTCAGGATATTCGGCGATGTATGGAGAGAATCTGTCCTCTTCCATGAATTCCTCGAAGGCCTTCATCTCCTCATCAGTGTACTCAGGCTCTTCCACGATGATGTCAGGGGTGATTCCCACTTCGTTGATATCGTTCCCGGCAGGGGTGAAGAAATGCCCCGTTGTGATCTGCACGAAACCTCCCCGGAAGGGCACGATTTCCTGTGATATGCCTTTCCCGAATGTCTGGCTTCCGAGAACGGCGGCCCTGCCATTGTCCATGAGCGCTCCTGTGAGAATCTCGCTCGATGATGCCGTGCCGCCATTGACGATGAGAAGCACCGGGATATCCTCAGGAACGGCTGTCTCCTGGTCTGCATAGCTGATGGATTCCGATCTTCCGGATGATGGCTTGTACTCTATCCTGAGCATCTCGCCGCCGGAAAGGAACATATCCGCAGTCTCAAGCGCACTCTGGACCGTACCGCCTCCATTGTTGCGGAGGTCTATGATCAGTTTCTCCGCTCCTTCATCAAGCAGCTTCCTGATATCGGAAGCAGCGGATGCTCCTGTTGTCAGGGAGAATGTGTATATTGCGAGGTATCCGATATCATCGGTGATCATCCCCGCTGCCGTTGATGGTGTTGTCACTGTCTCAGGCTGCAGCGTTATATCGAATACGGCGGTTCCTCTGTGCACTGTCAGCGTGAGATCCTCTCCGACACGGCCCTTGAGCTTCGTGGAAGCTTCCGTTGCCGTCAGCTGAGATACATCCTCTCCGTTGATTGCGCTTATCATATCCCGAGGCCTGAGACCGGCTCTGTCCGCAGGTCCTCCGGGAAAAGGCGAGGAGATGATGATCATCCAGGTTTCAGGATCATCAGGGTCGGCATATGCGGGATTCATCTTCGTAAGATACGTGCCGATCCCAACATATTCGCCCTCCGTCGATTCCTCGAATTCCTCTGCAGCATCAGGAGGTATGTAATAGGAGTATCTGTCGCCGAGAGAATCGACCATCGCGGAGATGAGGCTCTGCTCCATCTCTTCTGAGTCGATATCGTATAGATAGAAGGTGCTCAGGTACGAATAGAGATTGCCGAGTGAATAAAGTATCTGCGAGATGCTCCTGGAATCCTCTCTGGCCTCCACTGCCGTGAGATGCGAAGGCGCCGATGTGAGCAATGGCGTGTATTCAGGGACAGCACCTGCGGAAAGGTGCATGGCAACAAGAAAAACAGCAGCGGCTGCAAGTGCTTTCTTCATATATGGAATATTATCACCAAAGCATGTTTCGTAACAGAATGGCCAGACTTTCACCTGAAGCGCATTTCAGGTAAAATCATCATATGCTTGCGCTTTTCTTAGAATATCCATCGTGGATCAGCCCGTTCGTGATAGAAGGGCTCCCGATCAGATGGTATGCCGTGATGTATCTTGTTGCATTCGGCATTGCATATGCGCTGTTCAGATACCAGTGCAGGAATGATGGGCTTCTGAGGATGTCCAGCGATGACAGCCAGACATTTTTCTTCATAGCGATCCTCTTCCTTCTTATATTCGCCCGTCTCTTCTCTGTTTTCTTCTACAGCGATGGTATCTTCTACCTGACGCATCCATGGCTCATATTCTGGCCATTCCGCAACGGACATTTCGTGGGACTGCCCGGCATGAGCTATCACGGGGGAGTTGTCGGTGCGCTCATCGGCGGCCTGATCTACTGCCATTTCCATAAAGAGAAGCTTCTGCGTCTCACCGATACCGTCGTGGCCGGCATTCCTCTCGGGTACACATTCGGCCGTCTCGGCAACTTCCTCAATGCTGAGCTGTATGGACGTGTCACAGAGGTGCCATGGGGCATGGTGTTCCCAACTGCTCCTGGCTTCTCATCATCTGAACCGTGGGTGAGGGAAGTCGCGGACAGAGTCGGCATCGAGTATGTCCTTGGGGATATCATCAATCTGCCGCGTCATCCCTCGCAGCTTTATGAAGCTTTGTTCGAAGGCATCGTTCTTTTCCTGATACTGTGGTTCATCATCAGGCCATGGAAGCTCAGGAAGAACCTGCCGGACGGAACCGTGTTCTCATTCTATCTGATCGGATACGGTGTATTCCGCTTTGCGATCGAATACTGCAGGCAGCCGGATGCTGATATCGGATACGTTATCGCGCTGGGAGAGAGCAGCGACAATATCGCTCTGTTCCAGTCGCTGCTGAATATCTCAAAGGGACAGGTCTTCTGCTTCCTGATGATAGTGGCGGGACTCCTTCTCCTTGCAGTGCTTTTCTGGAGGGAAAGACATGGATATGGAAAAAAGGCTGCAGAGCCTGAGAGAAGAGCTAAGGGAAAGAAATCTTGATGCCTATATCGTGACCGGCACGGATCCGCATCAGAGCGAATATGTAGCTCCGCGCTGGCGCACAAGAGCATTCCTCTCCGGCTTCACGGGTTCCGCGGGAACTGTGATCATCACGCTGGACAAGGCGCTTCTGTGGGTTGACAGCAGGTACTTCATACAGGCTGCAGAGGAGATCAGCGGAACAGAGTATGTCCTTATGAAGCTTGAGACCGAAGGCACGCCGGATCCCTGGAAATGGCTGAAGCGGAATATGGCTGAAGGAAGCACAGTGGGCGTTGATGGCTCGTCCATCTCCATCGCCCTCTTCTCCGATCTGTCATCCCTTCTGAAGGAAGGCGGCATAACGCTTGCCGCAACCGGGGATCTTCTGGATCCGCTCTGGGAAGGACGGCCCGAGGTTCCATGCACCCCATGCTGCAGCATGCCGGCTGATACATCAGGGGAGAGTGCGGCATCCAAGGTCGGCAGGATCCGTGATTTTCTCCGCAGCAATGGCCTCAGATGGACGTTCATTGCTTCAATCGATGACATCGCCTGGCTTACAAACCTCCGTGCCGATGATATCCCATGCAACCCGGTCTTCGTATCGTATGCATTCATATCACTGTCGAAGGCGGTCCTTTTCGCCGACAGCAGGCGCCTTGACAGGCAACTTCTGAAGAGTGTGCAGGCGGTATTCGACCTGCTCCCTTATGAGGATGCGGCTCAGGATCTTCCGAAGCTTGCAAAGGGGCCAGGATACTATTCTCCGGATAAAGTGAGCCAGGTTTTCAGCAAAGCGCTTTCAGGAAAGAGGAATGTCACCGGCCGTGATATCACCACGGATATGAAGACATGCAAGAATGAAGCCGAGCTCAGGGGAATGCGGCTTGCGCACATATACGATGCCGCGGCTTATGTATCATTCCTTGCCAGGCTGGACATGAACGGCGAATATGATGAGATTGCGGTTTCGGCAGCGCTCGAGGCGGAAAGGAAGAAGATCCCATCATACCTCGGTCCGTCATTCAATCCGATTTCCGGGTACAGGGAACATGGTGCAATGTGCCATTACAGCGCAACGCCTGAGACATCTTCACGCGTGCATGGCCATGGCCTTCTCGTTCTTGATACGGGTTCCCAGTTCGAGTTCGGCACGACCGATATAACCAGGACGCTTCTTTTCGGCGATGAGGCGACAGAGGATGAGAAGCGTGACTACACGCTTGTCCTCAAGGGGCATCTCGCGCTTTCGCGCCAGCGATTCATCAAAGGAACGAGGGGTGTTCAGCTCGATGTGCTTGCGAAGCAGTTCCTCTGGCAGAACGGGGAAAGCTTCTACCATGGCACGGGACATGGCGTCGGATGCCGCCTGAATGTCCATGAAGGGCCGCTGAGGATATCATCAGCATTGATCGATGTGCCTCTCAGGCCTGGAATGGTCACTTCGGATGAGCCGGGACTCTACAAGGAGGGCAGGTACGGTATCAGGATCGAGAACCTGCTTGCCGTACGCGAGGATATGAAGACGGAATTCGGTGAATTCTATTCATTTGAGGTCCTTACCCTTGTTCCGTACGAGAAAAGACTCATCGATGCAGAGCTTCTTACCGATGAGGAGAAGTCGCAGATCAATGCATACCACAAGAGGATTTATTCAGAGCTCCATGAGCTTGTCGATCCGGATGTGCTCCGCTGGCTCGGTGAAGCCACTTCACCGCTTTGAGGCAATCCGTTATATTGAAAAGGAAAGTGAGGAAAAACCATGGTTGAGCCACTTAAGAAGAATGGAAAGATCCAGCGCCGTGGACCTGTGATGCTTGTCATCATGGATGGCGTAGGATTCGGAAAGTATAAGGACGGGGATGCCGTAGCCGCATCCATGACGAAGAATCTCGATGCGCTTTACGCATCATGCCCTTGGACGAAGCTCAAGGCACACGGTACAGCCGTAGGACTTCCTTCCGATGCCGATATGGGCAACAGCGAGGTCGGACACAATGCGATGGGCTGCGGACGGGTTTTCGCCCAGGGCGCAAAGCTTGTTTCCAATGCGATCTCATCCGGTGACATGTTCAGGGGAGCTGCATGGCAGAAGCTCATTGCGAATGTCAAGGAGAAAGGATCGACGCTCCATTTCATCGGGCTCCTTTCCGATGGCAATGTCCATTCGCACATAGACCACCTGAAAGCTATGGTCGCAGAGGCGAAGAAGGAAGGCGTGAAGAGAGTACGCGTGCATGCGCTCCTCGATGGTCGTGATGTAGGGGAGATGTCTGCCCTGGATTACTTCGATCCATTCGCAGAGTACCTTGCAGAGCTCTCGTCAGATGGCACCTTCGATGCATGCATCGCTTCAGGCGGCGGAAGGATGGTCATCACCATGGACCGCTATAATGCCGACTGGGATATGGTAAGGAAAGGCTGGGAGACGCATGTGCTCGGAGAGGGAAGGATGTTCCCGTCAGCCCATGAGGCGATTGAGACGCTGCGCAAGGAGTCAGGAGCTATCGACCAGGATCTTCCACCGTTCGTCATCGCAGATGGCGGCAAGCCGGTCGGAACGATCGAGGATGGTGATTCCGTTATCCTCTTCAACTTCCGCGGAGACAGGGCAATCGAGCTTTCACGCGCTTTCGATGAGCCTGATTTCAAGGAGTTCGACAGGAAGAGATGGCCGCACGTTGAGTATGCGGGCATGATGGAATATGACGGGGATCTCCACATTCCTCATCAGTATCTCGTATCGCCTCCGGCAATTGACCGCGTCATGGCGGAGTATCTCTGCGCCTCAGGCGTCAGGCAGTTCTCGATTTCAGAGACGCAGAAGTTCGGCCATGTCACATACTTCTTCAACGGAAACCGCTCCGGCAAGTTCGATGAGAATCTTGAGGAGTATGTCGAGATACCTTCAGACAAGGTTCCTTTTGAGCAGAGACCATGGATGAAGTGCGCTGAGATCACGGACCGTGTCATTGCTGAGATCGAGAGCGGCAAGTGGGATTTCATCAAGCTCAACTTCCCCAATGGCGATATGGTCGGCCACACCGGTGTGTTCGAAGCCGTTGTCTGCTCGATGGAGGGCATGGATCTCCAGATCGGCAGGCTCAGGGAAGCTATCGAGAAGGCTGGCGGAATCATGGTCATCACAGCTGATCATGGAAATGCCGATGACATGTTCGAGCACGATAAGAAGGGCAATGTGAAGACGAAGGAGAACGGAGAGCCGAAGGCGAAGACATCGCACTCCCTCAATCCCGTTCCCTGCATCATCTATGATCCTGAGTACAAAGGTGAGTATTCAAAGACTCTTGAGGAAGGCCTCGGTATCTCATCGATCGCGGCAACCTGCATGGACCTCCTCGGATATGTTCCGCCTGAGGATTATGACAGAAGCATCGTCGATATGAACTGATCTGCAGAGATTGCGGAAAGGCCGTCCATCAATGGGCGGCCTTCTTAATCTCAGAATGTATTCTTAGATGTTGTCGTGAGCAGCGCTATGCCGGTTACGTAGAGGATACCTGATATGACCGATGGCAGCACGACGTTGCTCATCGAGAAGAAGTTCCCGATCATCATCAGTATGAATGCTGCTGCGCGTGAGATGCTGTGCGTGGACCTGTCCTTTATGATGGCTGCGATGTATGTTGCGATCGCAACGAGATAGATGGTGATCAGCGTGATCAGCAGAAGCGCATCATACGGGGAAGTGAAGACTGAGAGCGTGGCAAGATCCGTCGATCCTGTATTGAGCGGCATCGCCAGCGCTATATAGAGCGATGCTGCCATGGTTATCGTGAGATAAAGCTTCAGGCGTGAGGCGTTGGTTCCGAAGAACTGTATTGCAGTGAATACGAACACGATCGCGGCGGCCAGCATGGCGAAGCGCTCGATGATCACGATGGAATTAGGTGCCAGCAGCGTTATGCCTGTCACCTCCGTATAGAGAGGGATTATCATCGTGGATTCAAGCGCGATGAATGTGAAGAGCATCGGAAGCAGTGTGCTGTCGATGCTATGCGTCCTGTGCCGGAGCCGGAGTATGAACAGAAAGACGAGCGAGGATACTATGATCACCAGCTGCGGGATATAGATCATGATGGATGGAAACCATCCCGTGGTCCTGTTCTGCAGCAGTATGACGGTCATATGCACCAGCATCGCACTGTATGCGATTGATATGAGGAGCTGGAGGAAGAGCGCGAATGAGAACTGCTTCTTCCTTGTCTTTCTTTCAGCCATCAGATGGTATCCCTATAGGGAACTTCGATATCCGTCTCCATTGCTGACGCCGCGATGCAGCTGCCGTATGCCGTAACGAGGGCATCGATCATCGTTCCGAGTCCGCCAAGCACAGGAATCAGTGCGATAACCGCATTTTCGGCACCATAGAGGTTGATGCCGAGCATCTCAAGCGAGAGGACCGTTATAAGCACGATCTCCGTTCCCGCGGAAGCCGATGATATGAATGAGATGAGGGCCGCCGCTCCTGCCGTTGCAGCGATGACAGCAAGCGATGGAATCGTTCCCGTCGTTGCCTGATAGAGCGGAAGAAGCACAAGCACTGAGATGAATGCGCTTCCGCCTTTTCCGATCACTGAAAGCAGAGGCACCGTTACCGATGAAGCGCGCTTCTGGACGCCGAGGCTGTTTCTCGAAATGCTTTCGCTCAATGGTATTGCGGCAATGAGTGAGGATGAGGACAGACCCATGAGCATCGGTGCGATTGCGCGGCAGAGAACCCTGTATGGATTCTTCCTGAATCCCGTGAAGACTGCGAAGAGCAGAGGCAGCACTCCGAGAACAGCAGCCGCAGCGGCAGCAGACAGCAGGATTGCGTATCCAGGAGCAGCGAAGAGCGTCTTCTCCTGATAGATATCCGTAAACAGGGATGCGGAAGCGACGAACACGATGAAGAACCCGTAGACGGAGTAGGTTCTCGACACGCGGTACATCACCTCAGAGAATGAGTTCATTACCGTATATGCCGGCCTTATGATATCCGCTGAGGGCTTAAGGGACAGGCCCAGGATCCATGAGATGATGATCACGGGAAGGATGAAGCGGGTTGCCGTGGACAGCGACCAGAATGCATTCATCGGGTAGAGAGAGCTCTCCGCAGAGGAAATCATGTATGAAACGTGGCTTGAAAGGGTTCCCGGCGCACTGCCTGCCGTGCTCGTTACAGGGAAGTTCTCCGGAAGAAGCATGAAGACCGCAGCAGCAGCGATGGATAGTATGATCGTGGATACTGCCGCCCAGAAGGCGGTCATTCCTGCCGTCCTTGCACCCATCCTGTCCTTCATAAGCGAAGCTGTCCCGGATGCGAATGTGATGAATACGACCGGAATGGCAATGAAGACTCCAAGGCTTATGAGATAGCTGGATACAGAGGAGAGTATCCCTGCAGTCTGGGGGAATGAACCGAACAGCATTGCTGTCGCCAGCCCCATGAACAGGGCGGCAAGATATGTTATCCACGTTTTCATATTGAAAAGGATACAGCACCTATATCCGGTAGTCAATCTTGGAAGGTGGCATCATGAGCAATGGAATGCATGATGCAATTCTTTCTGCTGTAAAATATTGTCATGGACAATAACCTGGCATGACAGCATGGGTGCGGCAATTGCGGTATGATTCTGCCCATACCTGTGGTAAGCTTCTCAGGGATAAGCGCGAGGAGGAAGACCATGGCACGCATTCTTGTTTTCGGATCGCTTAACATCGATTATACGTATTCGGTTCCGCATATCGTGCGCCCGGGAGAGACGCTCACGAGCACCGCACTGTGCTGCAGCGCTGGCGGCAAGGGGGCGAATCAGGCTGCGGCGGCTGCAGCTGCAGGGCTTGATGTCTTCATGGCCGGAAGGATAGGGCGGGATGGCGTGTTCCTTCTTGATGTCCTCGGACGCTATGGTGTCGATACGCGTTTCGTCAGAGCCGGCGGCACACCTACGGGCAATGCCATCATACAGGTTGATGAGAGCGGACAGAATTCCATCGTGCTTTTCCCCGGAGGCAACCGTGAGATCGGGGAGGAGGAGATCGAGGAGGCTGTTTCCTTCTTCTCAGCCGGTGATATCCTCCTGCTGCAGAATGAGATAAACGGGCTTGGAAGCCTGATTGACAAAGCATCAGGCAGGGGAATGCGAGTGATGTTCAATCCAGCCCCGTTCGATGATTCCGTCTTCTCTCTTCCACTCGATAAGGTCTCGATGCTCTTCGTCAATGAGATAGAGGGTGCGGCTATGGCGCATCTCAGCGCCTCCGCAGGCTATGATGAGATCCTCGGAAGGCTTTCATCTCTATATCCAGAGATCGGGATTGTCCTGACTGCTGGAGAAAATGGTGCGTTCTACGGTTCAGGAACCACCCGTTCCAGCTGCAGTGCCGTGAAGTGCGAGGCTGTCGATACCACAGGAGCCGGAGATACTTTCATAGGATATTTCATCGCAGGATGCGAACGCGGCTATGATATCCCTGAAGCGCTCCGCTTTGCCTCTGCAGCGGCCTCAATCGCCGTATCGCGCCATGGAGCGATGGAGTCGATACCATTTCTTCAGGAAGCTGAGGACCGCAGATGAAGAAGCGGCCCTTTCCGGGCCGCTGTCATCAGTCTTCTTTCTCCTCGTCATCTTCTTCAGGCTCATCATTCTTCCTGAGAAGCTCGCGGAGCTTGTATCCGCTTGCGGCTTCCTTCTCGAAGAGCGTACGGATATACCCATCTGGCTCGAAGTCCTTTGCCTTCGGCGTAAGGGCGAATGAGAGGGCGGTAAGCAGGATGACACGCTGCATCTGCTCCTTGTTATACCAGATCTCGCCCTGATACTCGTTGCACTGCGTGAGATCCTGTATGCCGGAATCGCTTGTGATCGGCGCAAAGAGATCGATGGCCTCCTCTCCCTTCCTGTAGAATGCGGAAGACGCGATAAGCACCGCTGCTCCGTGCGTTGCAGCGCGCCGCTCATTCTCACCGAATCCGAGCTCGCTGAATTCGTATTCGAAGAATGAATCAACGAGAAGCCTGTCCGCCTCTTCCATCGCATCCTTGATGCCAAGCCCTTCTGCGAACGGACGTATGACAAGCGCTGAAGCAAGCGTAAGGGCAAGGGCGCTGTCTGCTGATGCCCATGCGGAGAAGGCCTTTCCGTTCCTGTCGCGGAAGAGGGAGGCAAGCGTTCTCATGAGCTTCACCATCGGCTTCGGCTCGATTTCCACGGGTCTGACCCTTATCTGTCCGCGTGCCGGCTCTTCCAGTGTCTCATAGACTTCGGGAATCGTCGTGTAGCATTCGGCTATTGACAGCAGCAGATCCCTCTCTCCCTGCCTTGAGAGCCTGCCGTTCACGAGATCCTTCAGATGCTTGAGCGTTTCCTGCGATCTCAGTGGCTCCATCGCCCTGAAGAGAGGCTCGAGGCGGAGAAGGGCAACGGCTTTCGAGATATTGCTGATTCCCTTCCTTCCATACATCCTCCAGAGCCTTTCGTAGCTGCCATCTGTATCCTCGACCTGCCTGATGTTCCAGTATACGCGGGCCTCGTATCCATCAAGCGAGAATGAGAAACCCTCATCGTAGAGCTGCATCGATGGGATGATGTACGTGAGTCCATCTGAGAAGCAGTCGAGGAGCGCGTAGTTCTTTCCGCCGAAGGTGAGTCCGAGGTTGTCGGCGAGCTTTGTCGTCACTGTCGTCCTCGTGTCCCTGTCCTTCTTCAGCTTAGGTACGGAAATGCTTATCGTTCCGCCGCAGCGTTCGTACTGGTTGTTCACAAGGATGAGCGTGCGTTCCGTATCGATGCCATTGACGAAAGCATAGACGGATTCCTCTACGCCGCCGTTCTGATTGTAGCAGTCATAGAGCTGGAAGTATTCGACGCCTGAGAAGAGATAGCGTCTCCTGAAGAGCGGGAATATCCTGCGGTAATGCTCGCCTATAAGCCAGCCATTCGGCTGTTCATTGTAGTAGGCGCGCCTGTATTCCATGCCGTACTTCTCATGGTATCCCTCGATCTGGCCATGCCCTACCATCGGCAGGCCCGGAAGAGTTGCCAGGAGCGTGCAGACGGCGAAATACTTGTCCCCGTCACCGAACTGCGCGATAGCGGTCTCCTCATCGGGATTGTTCATGAAGTTGACATAGCGCTTGAGGATTTCCGGTTCGAATACGAGCGTATTCTTGATGCCGAGCCTGTATTTCTGGTTCTCCTGGTTCTTGAGCATGTTCATGAACGCGGAGTTGTATACCCTGTGCATTCCGAGCGTCCTGACGAAGTAGCCTTCCATCATCCAGAAAGCTTCGGCAAGGAGCAGCGTATCGGGAGCTTCGACAGCGACCCTGTCGACTACTTCCCTCCAGAATTCCTGCGGGATGCGCCTGTTGAAATCCTCATCGCTCATTGCGTATCCCGCTCTTCCCGCAATATCTCCGCCATGTCCTGGCTTCGGATACCAGAGACGCTGTATATGGCGTTTTGCAAGCGTCATCGCAGCATCGAATCTGATGATCGGGAAATTCCTGGCCACGTGGATGATCTTCTGTATGACAGCTTCACGTGTCACAGGATTCAGATAATCCAGCTGTGCAGTATCATTCCAGGGCATCGATGTGCCGTCATTGCCATGGAATATATACCTTGTCTGGCCGCTGCGCTTATCACGTAGCATGAAGGTGACTGCAGCATCTGTTCTGTTGTAATAATGGTCTTCGATCTTGACTTCGTAATCCGGGTTCGTCGAGAGATCCGGCCCGTTGTATGTATATGACGGGAATGGGGGCCAGTCCTGCTGGATGAAGTAATCCGGATGCTCATAGACCCAGTTTCCGTCGATGCCTGTATGGTTCGGAACCATATCCGAGGCGAGTCTTATGCCTCTCTGCCGGCATCGCGTGCGGAGGTTGTCCAGAGCTTCCCATCCACCGATCGAGCCTGCTATCTCATAATCCCTGAGCGAGTATGCGGATGCCTCGGCATCGGGATTTCCGCAGAGGTTCTTTATCGTCTTTGATGCCGTTGAGCGTTCCCAGAGTCCTATGAGCCAGAGAGCAGTGAAGCCTCTTTCCCTGAGAAGGTCCAGTTCCTCATCGGGAATCTGGTCCAGGCGGGTTATGGAGCGCTTGTATTGCTTCGAAAGCTGATCAAGCCATACGAGCGTGCACTTTGCCATCATCACGACGCGCGGCATCCAGTTGGAGTCATCGGAGAATGCCTCGTACTCATTGAGGTCGCTTTCGGAGTAATCCGTTACCTCCGTGGGGCCTCCGCCTCCGCCGACGCCGCCCCTGTCCTTCTCCTCCTCGCGGATATAATCCATGGAGATCTCGAGAAGCCTGATGAGATCTGCAGGGAGGAATGCGCTCCATTCACGCAGGATGTACCTTATCTGCTCCTCAAGCGAATTCGGGTAGAGCCTTGCCGGAAGCTGGAGCATCGTGAAGATGTCATCGGTGTTCGGCTTTCCGTTCCTGAGATCATCCTTCACGTAGGATGAGAGGATGCTCGAAAGCGCCTTGAACTCAGGCGGATAGACGATCTGATCCGGCGAGACAAAAGGCTTTGCGGCTGCGATGAGCGCAGGGTTCTGGAGAAGCACCTGATGGATGAAGAATCCTCTCATGTTCTCCGTCATTCTCGTCGCGGCATCGGGTTTCCTGTCCTCCAGCGCAGGGGAGGGGAATGTGCGTGAATAGAATCCGAGCGCATCGGAAAGCTCGTCATTCGAGGCGACGGTCGCTATGCGGCGCGTGAAGAAATCGCTCTGTCCATCTCCCATGCGGGCAGATAGGACAAGCTGATAAATCAGATGAAGGACAGCGGAAGCATGCAGCTTGCCAGGAGAGACAAAACCGCTCTCGGCGCCGCTCTTCTTCAGTTCGGTATTGTATCTGTACGACAGAAGAGACGCTTCCCTGTACAGCAGATCAAGACTTTCATCGGTGGGGAAAACAGCTCCGCCGACCTTTATCCTCTCCCTTGTGATAAGGGGGATCCTCAAATCCCTTCTTTCCATTCGAACCTCTTTCCGTGTTTTCTTATCCTACCATAGATAATACGCTGTTTTCAGCATGTTTGGGTTATTCATGTGGATTATCTGGGAATTCCAGCTGTATTTTACATGCTCTCTCTGGCCGTGGAGGGAGGATTGCCTGCAAGCTGCATAGTCATCTGCATTCCTGAAGCTTCGCCGGAAGATGAACGGTATTCACTTTTCTGAGAGCACCAGCCCTGCGAGCGCAAGAAGCGTGCCGGCTCCAGAGAGAGGGGTTATCGCCTCCCCGATGAGAATGGCGGATGCGATTACTGTAATCACCGGCGTGAGATATATGAATATGCTTGTCCTGATTGCCCCCAGTTTTCTCACTGCTACGCTCCAGAATACGAAGCAGAGAGCTGATGCCGCCATGCCGAGGAAGAGCAGGTTGAGGATGTTCTGTGCTGTGAATACGTCCCTTTCCGTTCCACATCCATCCCAGAAAACAAGGGGGATGATCATGAAGGCCAGGCCATACAGGAAAGATCTTCTGGCAGTCTGCACCTCAGGGTATCCGAAGGTGCTTATCTTCTTCGTGAGGACTGCATAGATTCCCCATACAGCAGCTGCCGCCAGTGCGAGGAAGTCGCCAAGAATGCCCTCTCCCGTCACTTCCAGAGAGCCGAAGCTGATCATTGCTATGCCGGCCATTGCTGCCGCGAAGCCGACGAAGAACCACTTCGTCTTCTTCTCCCTGGAAAAGAGCGCGGTGAAGAACGGCGCCGTTGAGACAATCACGCCGGCGTTTGATGCGTTTGTCCAGAGCATCGACGCATTTTCCAGGAAATAATACAGGAAGACTCCGCTTGCCCCTGCAGCAATGAAGTATTTCTCCTCGCACCATCCTTTTGCCTGCAGACGCTTCGGCATGGCTATGAATAGGGCAATCGCTCCTATGAAGAATCTTGCAAAAAGTATTTCCACAGGTGTGAATGCCGTGAGCAGCACCTTGGTGGAGACAAATGTGAGGCCCCAGATGATGACTGTTATCAGGGCCACTATATATCCTGTGCTCATAGTGAGATCTCTGTTTCCTTTTCCGGATTGCCGATGATTGCCTTTATCTTCTGGAAGAGCGTTTCGAGCGCTATCTTCTCATCCTTTCTGAAAGGGGAGGTGACATACAGCCTTACATCGCCGTGGACAGGGCGGCCTATGCCTATCCGCAGCCTGTAGAAACCATCGGAACCGAGTCTTTCCTTTATGCTTCTGAGGCCATTGTGTCCCTGGAGCCCTCCTCCTTTCTGCACTTTCGCCTTGCCGAGCGGGAGTTCCAGGTCATCGTGGACGATCATTATCTCATCAGCTCTGAGCTTATAGAATGATGCAGCTTCAGAGACTGCCGTTCCCGAGAGATTCATCATGGTCATCGGCTTGAGTATCTTCCTTCCGCCTTCTTCCGTGAATGCGGAGTGGAACTTCAGCTTCCATGAAGCTGTGGGATAGAGCTCGTCTGCAAGCAGGAATCCCGCATTGTGCCTTGTCTCCCTGTATTCCTTTCCAGGGTTTCCGAGAAACGCAATGAGCCTGATCATGCGTCTATGAATGAAAGGAAGCGCTCTGCCTGATCTCTCAGTTCTTTCTTCTCCTCCTCTGAGAGAGACAGCGTATCCGAGGCGAATTCTTCCGGAGAGAGGCTTATTGATGTCTCCGGACCATCCATGTGCTTCATCTTCATGAATATGGAGAGCTCCGAGAGTCTTTTCCTTGCGTTCGAAGCCCCTGAGCGTCCGCCTGCCCCTGAGAGCGTTACGGGGATTCCCGTTACGGCGGATACGCGCTCTGCATCCCCTTTGACGAGAGGCCTTGAGAGCCAGTCGAGGAGGTTCTTCAGCACTCCCGGGATATTGAAATTATACTCAGGTGAGAAAATCCATATCCCATCAGCTGACATTATCTCCTCGCGGATCCTCCTGATGGATTCCGGTGCAGGATACTCGATATCCTGATTCATATATGGAATATCCTGATACTCCAGGAATGATATCTCAGCTCTTTCCCCGATGATCGCAGCGGCATTTTCCGCCAGTGCTCTGTTGAATGAATTCCTCCTCAGGGAACCTATTATGAAGATGATCCTCATGTGATTCCTCCTGATGAGAGAATATACCGGAAAGAGGAGGAATATGAAACCGCAGGAACAGTTCTGCAGTTGAGCGTAGCAGAACGATCTGGTTTTCAAAAAAAGCATCAAATAAATCATAATCTGAACACATGAAATAATACCTATTTCAGATATATTTGCATAATATCTTGAGATATAAGGAAATATTCAGAAAAACCCCGAGGATGTGAAAACAGCGGGAAAAGCCGTTGTTTATGTAAGATAAAATAAAAAATGAATTTTTATTTCATTTTCTGTATTTTTTGTTTGACGAATGCTCTGTCGAGGGAGAATAATCTCCATAAGCATATTCTCGCATTTTTCACAGCAGTGGACGATGCACTGGAATATCTTTACAGACCAATTTAAGGAGGGTTTGGATGAAGAAGGTATTGGCATTTATACTTGTTCTCTCCCTTGCTATCGTCACGGTCTTCGCGGGTGGAAGCAAAGAAAGCGAAGAGGACGGCATAACGCTTACGCTCTGGGGTTCGTCGCAGACGATGGTCGATTTCTACGAGGAGGATGTCATCCCGGCATTCATCGAGAAGTATCCCGAGGTAAAGGATATTGAGGTTCTCTATATGCCGATCGAGGATTTCGTGCAGCGCCTTGCTGTCGTTCTCCCTGCAGGTGAGGTCCCTGACATCATGGAGATCGAGGATTCCTGGGCAACTCCGTATGTAACAGCAGGATACTTCGAGGAGAATACTCCTGAGCTCAACGCTATTCTCGACAAGATGATTCCTTCCCTCAAAGATTGTCTTACATGGGATGGAAAGCAGTGGGGCGTTCCAGTAGCACCGTTCCATGAGCTCTTCTTCTGGAATACTGACATGCTCGCAGAAGCCGGATACACCGAAATCCCGGACACATGGGATGAGGTTGTTGAGGCAGCTATCAAGATGACTCAGCGCGACGAGACAGGAAAGATCACAAGATCAGGCTTCTCGATGAGGCTCGGCGGCAACCCGTCAGGCACAAGCCAGAAGTTCTGGGTTCTCGGACTTCTTCCCAACGGGGTCAACTGGTATGAGGAGAGCACGACTGAGCCTGGCAAGTTCCATGCCGGATTCGACAATGAAGGCGGCTACAATGCCCTTAAGACCTATATTGATCTTCTCTATAAATATAAGGTCGATGATTTCGCCAGCATGAAGGATACAGAGGCTTTCGCTAATGGAAAGACAGCTATCAACATGCGTGAAGCAAGCTCCGCTACATCCATCGTCGAGCAGGGCCCGGATATCAACTGGGTAGCAGCACCGATGCCGAAGGGACCGGTACAGAGAGCAACGTTCCTCATCTCTCTCAACCTCTATATTCCTAAGGATGGACAGCACAAGGACTACGCAAGGAAGTTCATCGAGTTCGCAACATCCGAGGAGATGTTCGAGATCCAGACAGCAGAGAGATACGGATTCAACCCGTATGTCGGCGCTGACCGCACCGCTGGTCTTGATGAGAGACTTGTTCCTGCATTCACGGATCCTGAGGATCTCGTATACTACTCAGTTCCTGTTCACAGCGCATACGATACCGCTATGATCAGAATCGGTGAGGCTCTTCCGAACATCTTTGCAGATGCGACGCTTCTTGATAATCCTGAGGGAATCAAGGAGGCCGTGCACAGGCTCGCTGAGATATTCAACGATGCATATAAGGAGTTCGACGAGTATGCCGAATAATGATTCGGTTGTCTGAGGACTTTGGGGGTTGCTGCTGCTGTTGCAGCAACCCTGTATTTTTACCGGAGGGCTAATGGCACAACGCAACAAACTATTGAAGATGAACAAGCAGGAGAGGGTGGATTTCGGATTCTGCATGGCAATCCTTATTCCTATAATGCTTCTCTTCGCTGTTATCAGATTCATACCAATCATCGAGACATTCGTCATCTCGTTTTTCCAGAAGAGCATGATAAGACCGGGACAGAAATTCATCGGTATAGAGAATTACATCTATGTTCTCACCGATCCGGAATTTCTCAAGTCCCTCAAGAATACATTCTACATAACGGTTTTCGCGATGTCGCTTTCCGTCATCGGCGGATTGTTCCTCGCTTCTGTCGTCAATTCCGGAAGGAAGGGAATGAAACTCTGGCAAGCGCTTCTTTTCATCCCTGTCATCGTATCCCTTGTTCCGTCGACGCTCATGTGGAAGATGCTTTTCGATTACAACATCGGCGTCGTGAACCAGATTCTGAACGTATTCGGGATCCAGAGCGTGAACTGGATAAACAACGACAGCCTTGTTATCGTTCCGATCATAGTTGTCTCCGTGTGGAAGGAGATGGGATACAACATGATGATCTTCTATGTCGGTCTCAAGGCTATCTCAAGAGAGCTCTATGAATCAGCCGCGCTCGATGGTGTCAATCAC
Organism: uncultured Spirochaetaceae bacterium; assembly: GCA_944389055.1. Taxonomy (GTDB): domain Bacteria; phylum Spirochaetota; class Spirochaetia; order Sphaerochaetales; family Sphaerochaetaceae; genus Ornithospirochaeta. The sequence goes on from CALXKY010000006.1 coordinate 25,931, forward strand.
TGGCAGAGACTGAGATATATCACGCTTCCGCAGCTCAGGCCCGTGACGCTCTTCGTCTGTGTCATGGCCATGATCAAGTTCGTGAAGGTCTTCACACAGGCCATTACGATGACAAGCGGAAGCCAGAGCTCTGGAAATATATTCAAGACACTTGTCTACTATGTTTACCAGCAGGGCTTCTCGCTGCATTCGATGGGAAGGGCTTCGGCTGCGGCTATGGTGCTGCTCCTTATCGTTTTCGTGCTGACCGCTATCCAGATGCGCCTGGATAAGGAAGACTGAGGAGGCTGGCGATGCGTTCACTTACAAAGAAACTGACGGTTTTCGATATCGTATGCCTCGTGATTTTCTTCGCGCTGGTCATTATCACGCTGTTCCCGCTCTTCTTCATGCTTATAACGTCGTTCAAGACGCCAGAGGAGATAAATCAGGTTCCGATCACGCTGTATCCGCATGAAGTCTATATGGGGAATTACTCCAAGATATTCCATGATGAGTACTTCCTCCGCTACTTCCTGAACAGCGTCATAACATCCGTGATCATCACTGTTGTCAGTGTTATCGGTTCCGCGCTTGCAGGATATGTATTTGCGAAGTTCAGGTTCCCGCTGAAGTCTGTTTTCTTCTACGCGATCCTCGCTACCATCATGGTTCCGTTCGAATCGTTCATAGTCCCGCTCTACAATTTCGTCAGGACTGTAGGAGGCGTCAACAGCTACTTCGGACTTGTCTTCCCGAGTATCATAAGCAGTTTCGGTATATTCTTCATGAAGCAGAATATGGAGCAGATTCCAGATGCGCTTGTGGAGGCTGCGAAGATCGATGGTGCAGGAAACTGGCATATTCTTCGCACTATCATCATGCCGCTTTCCGTATCAGCGCTTTCCGTTCTCTCCATTCTTCTTTTCATCACCGCCTGGTCTGATTACCTCTGGCCTCTTGTCATTGCTACAAGCAAGGATATGTTCGTGCTTGAGATCGGACTCACGCTTCTACAGGATGAGTATTTCACTGATTACGGCCAGATGATGGCAGGTTGTGCAGTCGCGCTCGTGCCGGCAATGCTCCTCTTCATCTTCTTCCGCCGCCATATCATGGAAGGAATCGCTATGAGCGGAATCAAGGGCTGATAGCAGCTTTTTGATACAAATACTCCCTCACCGGCTCGCAAGGGCCGGTCTTTTTTTGTCCTCAGCTGTCAAGTATCGGCTTGCTTAAGCCTGTACCTGATTTATATGCAGGATTCTTGGTGCATGATTGTAAGATCCTGCAGATGAGGGTTGAAAAATCAGGGGATGGATCCTGACCTGAGTCTTGGTTAGGGAACTCAGGCGGCCACCACTGCAGCTCCAGGAAAGAGGAGCAGTCGATGGCTTCCAGTCCTTCTTGCTTCAGCCCCGAATAGTCACCGGATCCGTTGTACAGCTCTCCTTTCCTCTGCGGTGTCCAGCCTATGGTGATCATCCTGTTCGCGATGCTTATGCCGATGATCTGACGCTTTTTGCCTCTGTCGCGCAGTTCCCGCCACGCATCTTGCAGCGGGCACCGCGAGTTCGGCTTCTCTATGCTGAGAGCTCCCTGGATTATGTTCTTCCTCACGGGCTTGCAACCGAACGAAACGGTCCTGCCTATGATGCATCTGCTTCCTGGCTGGTCGATGCGCGGCACGAGTGCTATGTGATTCCTGAGCTGAGCCGGTGTATAGAATCTGGAACCATCTCCGGCATATGCAATGAGCGAAGCCGCGGTAAGCAGTCTGATTCCCGGAATGGACAGCCGGATCAGTGTTTTCCTAGGACTTTTCTTCAATGCCTGACGCATCGTCTCCTTGTATGCCATATGTCGATCTCAATCGGGCTGATGAGGCGTTCAAGGGTTATTGTGAGCTCATATGCAGTGCCATCCAGCAAGGCATCGATGTCCGTGAGTCTGCTTTCATTGCCTGCAAGGCTGGATTTCTTCAGCATGGGATAGCCGTTCTGATTGCAGTTTGCTGATGTTCCTCGTCCGTTCCTTCGTCGCGGAGTCATATGCATTGATTATGCTCCTGAGTGCTGTCTCATCCTCTGATGGAACCTGCAGCGTGCCCCAGCTTGCCCTGTTCGTATCCCTGATATACCTTGCGGGCTTCACTGCATCCTGCTTGCCGGTCTTGCATTGCGACTGGAAGATGACATGCAGTTCCGCTGGATTGAGCACAGCCCCCTCCGCAGGCGGGGAGCGCATCAGCTCTCTGGCGGAGCTGTATGGGGATGTCCCTCATTCCATAACCGCAATGTCCCCCCTTTTTTTGAGAATAGCGGCGAATGCGATCCGTCCTGGCGTGATTGCCATGTCCTCGGAATTCTTCTCAGCTGTGAGTGTGCAGCATCTGAATGTCTGTTTTTGATGCATCGAGGGCCTTGATCCTCCTGATCATCGCAGGCCCATAGTCCATCACGGCATATGCCGCGATTGCCGTCTTCCTCATCCTGACCTCCTTTGAATGGGTTCGGCCAGACAGACGATTGCGTTCATCCGATGAAGTAGACACAGCTCTTCTCATTTTATTATCGAGGTCCTGCCAGCGGCAATGCCGCCGGCAGCCCCATGAATTAAGTAATCGATGGGCGGAAGCCGACTCTGTTTTGTGTAGAAGCAGCTGCAGCCTGACTGCACTCAATCCCTAAAAACTGCCGTTCTTCTGCTTCTGCTGACCGTCATCAACAGAATAGCATTGTCTATCTGTCCCATCTGAGGGCATCTTGATTCTGATGGCCGGAGAAATGAAATAGAAGTCATGAAGCATATTGTGGCTCTTTTCTATGCTTCAGGCACAGGGATTATTCCCCGTATCCTTCAGCAAAAGAATGGAAACGGCATTGCAGCGTACAGGGCTGGCGGACGGTCTGGTCAGTTTCTTGAGATTCAAGGCTGGGAGGAAATCACAGAGAGCTTTTTCCTGCATGCATCTTCGACAGAGAGATGCTTGTTGATGCTGCGATTATCAGGGCAAGGCCCAGTGCGAATGAGCTGGACATTTTCTCACCAAGGAACAGCGCACCTGTAACTGCAGCTGTCACAGGCTCAAACATGCTGAGAATCGATGATACAGGAGCTCCGAGCTTCCTCGTACCAAGCGAGAAGAATGAAGCCGGCATCGCGGAGGAGACAAGTACCATTCCCAGCATCGGCATGAATGCTTCTGCCGATATGGCGGGATGGCCATTCAGCATGGCAGTGAGGACAGCAATCAGAAGGAAAAAGAATCCAGATGAAAGTGATAGATAGAATACAAGCACACTGTTGTCCAGGGCTTTCATGAGATGTGAATCAAGAGACAGTGCATATATAGCAAATGTGACCGAAGAGCATGCAGAGAATATGAAACCCAGCGTATCCATGCGTTCTGTACCTGATGGAAGCGTTATGAGCATGAGCCCGGCAAGCGATGCGGCCGTTGCGAATATTGACACCATTCTCAGCTTTTCCTTGCCGAGCGCGATCGATATGAGCATGACGATGGCAGGGTAGAGGAAATGTATCGCGGTGACCTTCCCAGTCGGGGCATGCGTGTATCCCATAAGCAGGAAGGCACTTGTCATGCCGAATGCGAAGATACCTGCTGCTGATACGCGGATCGCTGTTTTCCTTTCTATTGCGAGCCTGTGCCCCTTGACCTTTATGATTGCCAGCATCATCAGGCTTGAACCAAGATAGCGCCCGGCAAGACAGTCCCAGGTGTTCATGCCCGAAGCTTTTGCATGATAGGTGAAGAATGGCAGGAGGCCGAAGCCTATGGCTGAGAGTGTTGTCAGGATAATCCCTGTGAGTATGGTCTCTGATCTGGAAGCTGCCATATTAAAGAACTTGGGTGCCGGAGCACCCAAGCATTATAAGGGGTAAAGATCCTATTACCTCTGGATCTCTGAGGTCATATGCTCGAACCATACATAGAAAGCGCACTTTCCTGTAAGCTGGTGATCGACGCCGGTTGTCACATAGGACCATTCGCCTTCGCCCTGATGGATTGTCTCATCTCCGACTGTCAGCTCGAAATCTGCTCCTGGGAGACTGTAGTTCCACTGATCAACAGATGGATGACCCTTCTCGAATGTTCCTTCGTTGGCACCCTCTGCCTTTACGACTCCGATAAGGACTCTGGCGAGGTTGCCCTTGTGGATGACTGACCAGCTGTGTGTATGCGGTCCCTTGCAGCTCTGAGTGTATTCCTCACAGTCCTCAAGCCTCTTGAATGTCGGGAGAATAGCATGTGTATCCTCGTATGCGGCAAGATCGGACTCGACCATATCGACAACGACCATCATGTACTCCATATCCTCAGCGGCATGGATAGTGTACTTGTCGTGATCGAAATCAGGAACAAAGAAGCAGACACCTTCGATGTTGTATGCCTTCTTTCCGTTCGTTATATATCCTGTACCATAGGAGAAGATGAAGACGACGGTCTTATCCTTGTATGTCTTCGGTGATACGTCATGGCCAGCCTTGAGCACGCACTTGTAACCATGGACAAGAGGATGTACCTCATGAAGCCATGCAGCCTCTCCGTATCCGTTCTTGAGATCAACAGGTCCTTCAGACCTTCTTGCAATAGGAATTGCCATAATATCCTCCTTATAGCAGCTGGTAGAGTCATCTGCCTTCCTTAGCTAGGATAACACCATTCTGTAAAAATGCAATAATGCGCATCGAATCAAAAATAAACTAACCGAAGTAAAAGGAGAAAATCAAAAATAATTCTAACCATAGCAGAGAAAGATG
>CALXKY010000007.1 GCA_944389055.1 uncultured Spirochaetaceae bacterium
ACGACGCTCTTCCGATCTTGGTCATGGAGGCTATGAAGATGGAGAACGAGATCTACGCTCCATGCGATGGCGTCGTTTCCTCGATTCCTGTCTCTCAGGGCCAGCAGCTCCAGTCGGGTGATACCCTGATGACAATCGGAGGTGTCGTATCGGCAGCACCTGTTCAGGCAGCTCCGGCACCTCAGGCTGCACCTGTTCAGGCAGCTCCGGCACCTCAGGCTGCACCTGTTCAGCAGGCAGCTCCTGTCCAGGCAGCACCCGCACCCCAGCCGGTCGTAACAGGATCCACGGAAGTCAAGGCACCGATGCCGGGCCTCGTGCTCCGCATCAACGCAAAGGTCGGCGATGCAGTGAAGAAGGATGATGTCATCATGGTCATGGAGGCCATGAAGATGGAGAACGAGATCTACGCTCCATGCGATGGCGTCGTCTCCTCTATTCCTGTCTCCCAGGGCCAGCAGCTCCAGTCGGGTGAGACCCTGATGACAATCGGAGGAACAGCGGCACCCGCACCGCAGCCAGCTCCTGTCCAGAGTGCTCCGGCCCCTCAGCCGGCTCCTGTCCAGGCAGCACCCGTCCAGAGTGCTCCAGCTCCGGCAGCAGCAGGTACAGGAACAGTGATCAAGGCACCGATGCCGGGCCTCGTGCTCCGCTTCAATGTCAAGGCAGGCGATGCCGTCAAGAAGGATCAGGTGCTCATGGTCATGGAGGCCATGAAGATGGAGAATGAGATCTATGCGCCATGCGATGGCACAGTGCAGCAGATTCTCGTGAACCAGGGCGATCAGCTCCAGTCTGATTCCGACCTGATGATCATCGGTTAAGAGGTATAAGAAACTATGGAAGCAATCATATCTGGATTCCAGCAGCTCATGCTTACCACAGGTATCTACGGCTTTCTCCAGTCAGGCGGCTGGGGAAACGCCCTGATGATCCTCGTAGGCTTCGTGCTGCTGTATCTCGGAATCAAGAAGGAGTTCGAACCGCTTCTCCTTGTTCCTATCGCAATGGGATGTATTCTCTCGAACATTCCGTTCGCTTACATCTCAGGTGTCGACCCGACATCGGGTGACGCAGGATTCATCAAGGTTCTCTTCGATGCCGGTATCGACTCGGGACTCTTCCCCGTCCTTATATTCATGGGCGTCGGAGCCATGACGGATTTCGGACCGCTTATCGCGAACCCGAAGACACTCCTCATGGGAGCCGCTGCGCAGCTCGGAATCTTCACAGCTCTCATCGGAGCTCTCCTGCTGTCATTCCTGCCTGGAATCAACTTCGATCTCAATGTTGCAGCCTCCATCGGTATCATCGGTGGTGCTGATGGCCCGACATCCATCTATGTCACAAGCCGTCTTGCTCCGCAGTATCTCGGATCGATTGCTGTCGCCGCATACTCCTACATGGCGCTTGTGCCTATCATCCAGCCGCCTATCATGAGAGCTCTTACGACGAAGAAGGAAAGGCTCATCAGGATGCAGCAGCTCAGGCCGGTTTCCAAGACCGAGAAGATCGTCTTCCCGATCATGGTCATCACAGTCTGCGCTATCCTCCTTCCTTCCGCATGCTCCCTCATCGGTGCGCTTATGTTCGGCAACCTCGCTACGGAGTGCGGTGTCATGAAGAGGCTTTCCGATACGATGCAGAATGCGCTCATGAATACCGTCACGATCTTCCTTGGCCTCGCAGTAGGCTCGAAGATGGCTGCTGATGTCTTCCTCAATCTTGAGACGCTCGGCATCCTCGTGCTCGGAATGGTCGCATTCGGATTCGGAACAGCAGGCGGTGTCCTCATCGCTAAGCTCATGAACAAGCTTGACCCGAAGCATCCGGTGAATCCGCTCATCGGATCGGCAGGTGTCTCGGCCGTTCCTATGGCAGCCCGTGTATCCAGCAAGGAAGGCCAGAAGGAAGATACGCAGAACTTCCTTCTCATGCATGCTATGGGACCGAACGTATCCGGAGTCATCGGATCCGCAGTCGCTGCGGGCGTCCTGATCTCCGTCGTTCCGACCATGGTACAGGCCTCGATGGCGCTTGTATAAGGAAAGAACTGCGGTATGCAAAGGAGCCCTGGGTAATCCAAGGCTCCTTTCTTATTTCCAGAGGAGAACCAGCGCTTGCGGATCTGCAGGCCCGGCCTCCCCTATTCCGATATCGTCGATCACCTCAGCTCAGAAAGATCATATGGCGTTGTCTGATAGACAAAATAATTCAGCCAGTTCGAATAAAGGAGATTGGCGTGAGACCGCCATCTCATCATAGGCTCCTTCGATGGATCATCATCAGGGAAGTAGTTTTCAGGAACTGCCGTATCAAGCCCGGCATCCCTGTCCCTCCGGTATTCATTCAGGAGCGTGTCCCTGTCATACTCAGAGTGGCCGGTGATGAAGATCTGCCTGCCGTTCTTCGTCATTGAAGCATAGATCCCGGCCTCCTCTGAGAGCGATAGGATCTTGAGCCGGGGCTCGCTGAGCATCGCATTCCTGTCAGATTCCGTATACCGTGAATGAGGAACCCAGAATATATCGTCGAATCCTCTGAGGAGCACGGGATTGCGGTAAACGACGCGATGAGGGAAGACACCGAAGAGCTTCTTTCCGAGATTTATCTTCCTTATGCCGAAATGATAGTAAAGCGCAGCCTGTGCGCCCCAGCATATATGGAAGACGGAATGGACATGGCTCTTAGACCATTCCATGATATGGCAGAGCTCATCCCAGTACTCAACCTCCTCGAATTCCATGTTCTCCACCGGGGCTCCTGTTATCACCATGCCATCGAAATTCTCATTCTCTATCGCGCTGAAAGGCTTATAGAATGAGAGCATGTGCTCCTGCGGGGTATTCTTCGATACATGGCTCTCAACCTGCACGAGCGTAAGCTCCACCTGAAGCGGCGTATTTCCCAGAAGACGTGAAAGCTGCGTCTCCGTCGCGATCTTTGTCGGCATGAGATTGAGCAGCGCAATCCGGAGAGGCCTCATGTCCTGCGTACGGGCCCGCTTCTCAGTCATGACAAAGATATTCTCATCTTCAAGAGTCTTCCTTGCGGGAAGCATATCAGGGATTTTTATAGGCAAGAGAGCGCCTCCTCGATATCCTTGATGATGTCATCGGCATCCTCTATACCCACCGAGAAACGCACGAACCCCGGATCGATGCCGGCTTCCCTGAGCATTTCATCAGAAAGCTGCCTGTGCGTCGTCGAAGCAGGATTGAGGACGCTTGTCCTGGCATCCGCTACATGAACGACAATGCTTGCAAGGTGCAGGGAATCCATGAACTTCATGGCTTTCTCCCTTCCGCCTTTCATCGAGAATGAGACGACACCTGATGCCATACCGTCCTCAAGGTACTTCATGGCTTTCGCATGCTCAGGCGATGAAGGAAGACCTGGATAGCTTACGCTCTCTATCACATCAGTCCTGGATGAAAGGTACTCAGCTACACGCAGTGCGTTGCTGCTGTGCCTTCTTATCCTCAGGTCGAGCGTCTCGAGGCCGAGATTCAGGAGGAATGCAGCGATAGGCTGAGGAGTGGAACCGAGATCGCGCATAAGCTGCGTCCTTGCCTTCGTTATATATGCCTGATCGCCGAAGGTCTCCGTATAGATGACTCCATGATACGACTCATCAGGAGTCGTGAGCTCAGGATACTTCCCGCCCGCTTTCCAGTCAAAGCGGCCGCCATCCACGATCATGCCACCGACGACGGAAGCATGGCCGTCCATATATTTGGTCGTTGAATGTATGACTATATCCGCGCCGAAGCGGAAAGGACGGCAGAGAATAGGAGTCGCGAATGTATTGTCTATGATCACAGGAATCCCTCTTGAGTGCATCAGGGGGACAAAACGATCGAAATCGAAGATCTCGAGGGATGGGTTAGCAATCGTCTCACCGAAGAAGAGCCGCGTCCTGTCATCGATGCAGGAAAGGATCTCCTCATTGCTCATTGAAGCATTCACCACACGGGCCTCTATCCCCATTCTCTTCATCGTGACGAGAAAGAGATTGGTCGTGCCGCCGTAGAGATTCCCCATCATGAGGAAATTATCGCCGCTGGAAGCAATATTGAGCACGGAGATGAGCGAGGCCGCCTGACCGGAAGACGTCATCATCGCCCCCGTTCCGCCCTCGAGCGCTGCCACTTTCTTCTCGACGCACTCGACCGTCGGATTGGAAATCCTTGTATACATATGCCCCGGGGTCTTCAGGTCAAAAAGCGCTGCGAGCTCCTCGGATGATGTATACTTGTACGTTGTACTCTGATAGATCGGCAGGATGCGCGGCTCACCATTGCCAGGCTCATAACCGCCTTCCACGCATATTGTTGCTCTTTTCCAGTTTCTGTCCATGAAGGCATTCTACAATCTTCATCGGAGGCAAGTCGACTGTTTCACGCCACCTGGAATCATATATGCTGCATTTCCAGGCTTTTCCGGATGCGCTGTGCAGAGATCTCTTCCGCATCTCACTGCCCGGAACCGGGACTTGCTGCGTATTGATAAGCAGGAGGCCATGATGAACGGAAGGCACAATATAAGAGTCAGTGATCTCTGTCTGGCAGATGACATCTGCATACCCATCGCATTCGAAGGGGATACGGAGGCAGCACAGTACATAGTTCGTACCATACTCTCCCGTGATGATATCATCGTCGAGAAGGTGGAAACGCAGAAGAGAACCGGGAGCATAGCAAGCCGCTCAGCCGTCCTGGACATACTCGCGCATGACAGCAATGGCAATCTCATAGACATCGAGATACAGAGGGCCTTCCATGGATGGGATGACCTTGCAGGCAGGGCTGAAAGCTATGCCTCGCTCCTTCTTCTGAGTACTCTGGAAAAGGGCACGGAGTACAGGAATGCGAAGGAAGCGATCATCATCTTCATCATGGACAGCGATGCCGCTGGAGAAGGGAGGCCCACGTACATTTACCGCATGAGGGATGAGAACGGGAACGGACTGAAAGGGAGCCGCATGACGATCGTGCTGGCAAACGGGAGCTATCGTGATACCATAGAGACGGAGATAAGCAGGCTCTACAGTGACCTGTACGAGACGGAGCTTGAGAAGATGCGGAGCCCCGAGATGAGGAAGTGCCTCGGGAAGGTCAAAGGAGAAGACGGGATGCTATCTACTGAGAGAGGATACAGCGTAATAGAGAGGATAAAAGCTGAAGGGCGTAATGAAGGTATTCTCATTGGCGAGAAGAAAAACAGCAGGCAGATTGCTGTTAAGATGATCGCAGCAGGATTGCCTTCATCCACTATCTCAGGCTTTACGGAGATACCCATCAGCGAGATCGAGGAGCTCAGGAAAGACAGCTGACAGAGTCATGCTTCATTTCTCCAAGGATGGAGCATGCTGAAAGCAGAAGGAGACTGACGATGCTATCTACTGAAAGAGGATACAGCGTAATAGAGAGGATAAAAGCTGAAGGGCGGGATGAAGGAAAAATGGAAGCTGCCGTGAGGATGATTGCAGCAGGCTTTCCCTCTTCCACTATTGCGGATATCACAGAGCTTCCTGCAGTAGAAATCGAGAAGCTCAAGGATGACACAGCATACGCAGAGCATAGCGGAACTGTTCCAGCAAGCAGGTGAAGCGGCAGCCAGAGTTTCCGGGATTCCATTAATAGTACTTAACTGAACACACAGCCTGCTATGCTTATTCTATGGCGGAAGCGGATGGAGTATGATGGCCATATGGCTTTCATAATCGCAGCAGTCATCATCGCAGTCTATCTCTGGTCCGCCTGCCTTATATTCTACAGGGAAGAGGCAAAGCCCCTTGTATCCGATGAATCGAAGTGCTTTGACCCCGCCTGCCGTTCGATAGTCATAAAGCAGGGATCGGACAAAGCCGTGCTGATGATCCATGGCTTTCCAACAACGCCCGCGATGTATGCCTATGCCTCGGAGAGGATGAAAGCCGAAGGCTATGACGTATACGCGCCGCTGATTCCGTCATTCGGGACTGACTGGCATGATTTCATAAAAACGGACTTCTCCTCATGGTACGGATGGATAGAGGACTTCTACCTGGCTCTTGAGAAGGAATACAGCCGCGTATGCATCATCGGAACCTCCATGGGAGGCGCAATGGCACTGAAGATCGCAGAACACCATAAGCCAGATGCGGTGGTGACAATCGGGGCCCCGGTAGTTTACAACTCCCTCTTCCGCGACAGGATCGTCACGCAGTGGATATCATATCTGGGAAGGATCATAGGCCTTTTCACGCCGGCGATCTCTCCGTGCATCATAACGGAGCGTCCGGACTCGGATGACGGCAACGAGGAGTGGAAGGGATACGGCGGATCCTATCCCAGGCAGGGCGTTTCCCTCATATGGAACCTCAGACCGATCAGACGGGACCTCGGCCTGATCAGGGCTCCCCTCCTCTCCATCCATGACAGAGGCGACAGGACCGTACCGTTCGCGAATCAGAAGATCATAAGACGCGAGACGAAGACGGAAGCCCGGTTCATCGAGACATGCATGGGGCCTGAATGCCATCACACGCATCACGCGCTCCTCATGTACCGGTCCATCCAGGGTGAGCTGATGGACAGGATTGCGGCATTCTTCTCCAGCTGCTCCATATGATATAATACCCAGGATAAGGAGGGATGCATGTCCGGCAAGAGAGAAGACCACATTTCCTGGGATGAGTATTTCATGGGAATAGCAGTGCTTTCATCCATGCGATCGAAGGATCCCAATACGCAGGTAGGTGCCTGCATCGTATCACCTGACAAGAAGATCGTAGGTGTGGGATACAATGGATTCCCTACCGGATGCTCCGATGACGACCTGCCCTGGGAAAGGGAGGGAGAGTGGCTGGAGACAAAGTATCCGTATGTATGCCATGCAGAGCTCAATGCGATCCTCAATTCCACGATCGCGAGCCTCAAAGGAGCAACGCTCTACGTCGCGCTCTTCCCGTGCAATGAATGCGCAAAGGCAATCATACAGTCAGGAATAAAGAAAGTGGTTTATCTATCGGACAAGTACGAGACCTCTGACTCCACCCTCGCAAGCAAGAAAATGCTCAGCGAGGCAGGCGTTGCATTCGAGCCATTGAAGACGGAAAGGAAAGAACTCACGATATCCCTCAGCGTGGCGAAATAGACTGGAAGAAACGGCAGCAGTGTCCGCTTGACTGCAGGGCGCTGCCGCCTGACAATGATAATGGATTGGTATCACGGCCAGTGGCTCAGCGGCCAAGCCAAATAAATACGCTGGAGACATGATGACAATCACAGTTAACGGAAAACCATACAGCCCAGCAGAGGATACCACTCTTCTCGATTATCTCAGGAACACACTGGGATTGACCGGCACCAAGGACGGCTGCTCGGAAGGTGCATGCGGCGCCTGCTCCGTAATCATAAACGGCAAGCTCAGGAAAGCCTGCACCCAGAAGCTCTCAAAGCTCGATGGCTCATCCGTCATCACGATAGAAGGCCTCTCGGAACGTGAGAAGGAAGTCTATGCCTATGCATTCACCGAAGCCGGTGCAGTGCAGTGCGGCTTCTGCACGCCAGGCATGGTGATGGCAGCGAAGGCGCTTCTCGATACGACGCTCACACCCTCGCGGGACGATGTCAGGAAAGCCATACGCGGCAACATCTGCCGCTGCACAGGCTATGTGAAGATAGAGAACGCGGTCCTCCTCGCTGCGGATATCCTGCGCAGAGGCATCGCGATCCCGGAAGAAGACAGGAACCCTCGCCTATCCGGCAATATGGCAAGGATAGATGCCCATGAAAAGACGCTTGGAACCGGGATATATGCAGATGACATACATATCGAGGGAATGGCATATGCATCAGCCGTGCGCGCTCCGAAGCCCCGGATAAGGCTCAGAGGAATAGATGCATCCGCCGCAAAGAAGATCCCGGGATTCATCCGCATAATAACAGCGGAGGACGTACCGGAGAATATCCACGGCCACATCATCCCTGACTGGCCCGTCATCATAGCAAAGGGGCACACATCCGCCTACATCGGCGATGCCCTCTGCATAGCCGTGGCAGAGACGGAGAAAGCCCTGCAGGATATAAAGGATGCCATCGTCATCGACTGCGAGGAGCTTGAAGGCGTATACGACACAGCAGAAGCGATGACTGAGAGGATCCAGGTTCATGAGGGAAAATCGAATATCATGGATCATGAGCATATTTCCAGGGGCGATGCTGCAGCTGCGATTGCCTCAAGCAGCATCGTCATAGACAGGACCTACTCCACCCCATTCACAGAACATGCCTTCATGGAACCGGAGTGCGCGGTAGCCATGCCGGATGGCGATGGCGTTTTCGTCTATGCATCTGACCAGTCCGTCTATGATGACCAGCGGGAAATCGCCCGCATGCTCTCCATCCCCAAGGATAAGGTCAGAGTCCGCGCAACGCTCGTAGGAGGAGGATTCGGCGGCAAGGAGGACATGTCCGTGCAGCATCATGCAGCGCTGGCAGCCTACATACTCAAGCGTCCTGTGAAGGTACGCCTCACGCGGCAGGAAAGCCTCATGGTCCACCCCAAGCGCCATCCGATGAGGATGCACATCCGCCTTGGAGCAGACAGCAGCGGCAGGATACAGGGAATGAAGGCCGAGATCATAGCAGACACCGGCGCGTACGCCTCCCTTGGAGGACCGGTGCTCCAGAGAGCCTGCACGCACGCTTCAGGCCCCTATGATTTCCAGAACTTCGAAGTCGATGGCAAGGCAATCTATACGAACAACGTGCCGGCAGGCGCATTCCGCGGCTTCGGCGTGACACAGTCGTGCTTCGCGATAGAATCCGCGATGGATGAGCTTGCAGCCGCAGCAGGCCTCGATCCATTCGAGATAAGGATGCTCAACGCTCTCCGCCCTGGCAGCGTAATGCCGAATGGGCAGATAGCCTCTCCGGATACCGGCATCGTGGAATGCCTCGAAGCTGTCAGGGAAGCATACTACGCATCAGGAAGGACAGGCATCGCCCTTGCCATGAAGAACAGCGGAATCGGCGTCGGCAATGAGGATACCGGCCGCTGCATCCTCTCAGTGGAGGACGGGAAAATCCATATACGCTCGTCGGCGGCATGCATGGGACAGGGCATCGGGACGGTGATGCTCCAGATAGCCTCGGAGACAACCGGACTCAGGCCCGATGCGTTCATCGTCGAACCACCTGACACAGCCCGCACCCCTGACAGCGGCACATCGACTGCTTCCAGGCAGACAGCGTTCACGGGAGAGGCTGTACGTCTGGCAGCTGAGAAGCTGAAGGCTGAACTCGGCGTCTCATCGATTGAAAGCCTGGAGGGAAAGGAATTCAGTGCGGCATTCAGCTACCCGACCGACCCCATAACGAGCACGAAGAAGAATCCTGTCTCGCATCTTGCATACTCCTATTCAGCGCAGGTTGCTGAGCTCGGCGAGGATGGCAGGGTGAAGCGGATCACAGCTGCATGCGATGCAGGAACCGTCATCAACAGGAAAGCCATCGAAGGCCAGATCGAGGGCGGTGTGCTTATGGGAATGGGATATGCGCTCACAGAGGATTTCATCACTGAAGAAGGCATCGTGAAATCAAGATACGGGACGCTGGGATTGCTGAGATCAACGGACAGGCCGGAGATAGAAGCGATCCTTGTGCAGGCAGAGGGAAGGCTCCCCTCCTCCTATGGCGCCAAGGGAATAGGAGAGCTCTGCACGATACCGACAGCACCCGCGATAGCAAATGCCTACAGGAGGCTCGACGGGAATGCGCGCCTCTCACTCCCGCTTGATGACACGCCATACTCAAGGAAAAGGAAGTAAGAAAGCTGCAGCAATATCTGCTGATGGATGCGGCACCAGAATGCGCATAGATGATCAATTTCTGCAGCAGAACTCTCTTTTCAGTGATATGATGCTATCAACTCGAACTAAAATTGCGGATAAGAGTGAAAATATGCTGCTTGCAGAGGAATCGCAAAATGATTATTGAACGCAGAGATTATCTGGATAAGCTCATTTCGAAGAAAGACAACGGAATGGTCAAAGTGATTACCGGAATAAGAAGGTGCGGCAAATCCTTCCTGCTCTTCACTCTGTATCATTCATACCTGAATTCCATTGGCATTCCGGATGAGAACATCATCGAGCTTGCATTGGATGAAGCCGTCAATGCAAGATACCGCAATCCACTTGAGCTCGATGCGTATATACGATCTTTGGTCTCAGAAAGCAATGAAAGATTCTATGTCTTCATCGATGAGATACAGTTCGTCAAGGACATACAGAATCCCTATCTCGATGATAAGGATGCCAGAATCGGGTTCATCGATGTCATTCTCGGGCTTATGAAGCTGAAGAATGCTGATCTCTATGTTACCGGAAGCAATTCGCGCATGCTTTCTTCAGACATACTGACAGAATTCAGAGGGCGCGGCGATGAGATACGCGTGCTGCCTCTTTCCTATAAGGAATTCCATGCTGCTTTTGACGGAGATGAAAGGTTTGCATGGAGAGAGTATCTCACATACGGAGGTATGCCCTATGTGCTGCATCTGAAAAGCCATGAGGAGAAAAGCAGGTATCTCAAAGACCTGTTTGAGAATGTCTACCTGAATGATGTCCTGGAGCGTAACCGTATAATGAATGACAGATCCATCTTTGAGGATCTGCTGAATATCATTTCATCCTCTGTCGGATCTCTCACAAACCCAACAAGGCTTTCCAATACTTTCCAGAGCGTCAGGCATATACAAATCAATGCAAATACAATCAGCAGATACCTTGAATACTTCATCGATGCATTCATAATCAGGAAAGCCTGCCGTTATGATATCAAAGGGAAAAAGTATATCGGGACACCCTTGAAGTACTATTTCCCTGATGTAGGGCTCCGCAATGCCAGGCTGAATTTCAGACAGCAGGAAGAGAATCATATCATGGAGAACATCATCTACAATGAGCTTATAGCAAGAGGATTTGATGTAGATGTCGGTGTAGTCGAATACAACTCAAAGAATGAAGCTGGCAAGAAGATCTGTACCCAGTTAGAGATTGACTTCGTTGCGAACAAAGGAAACAGACGTTTCTACATCCAGTCTGCCCTCTCCGTAGATGATGAGTCAAAACGGATTCAGGAAACGAATTCACTGAACAGAGTGGAAGATTCCTTCAGGAAAATCGTGGTTGTCAAAGACAGGATTATCCCCTGGTATGATGAAAAGGGAATATTCTATATCGGGATAGAGGAGTTTCTTCTTGATGAGACAGCTATTGTCTAGCAGCCGGAAAACTGCCGCCCTGATTGCTATCGCTCTTAGCACTCAGTGCATCTAATTGATGGATGCGGTACCAGATTGCGCATAGATGATCAATTTCTGCAGCAGAGCTCTCTTTTCAGTGCCATGATGCTATCAACTCGAACTAAAATTGCGGATAAGAGTGAAAATACGCTGCTTGCAGAGAAATTTCAGAATGATCATTGAACGCAGAGATTATCGGACAAGCTC
This sequence comes from uncultured Spirochaetaceae bacterium, assembly GCA_944389055.1. Lineage (GTDB taxonomy): Bacteria > Spirochaetota > Spirochaetia > Sphaerochaetales > Sphaerochaetaceae > Ornithospirochaeta. Next base: position 11,503 of record CALXKY010000007.1, read on the forward strand.
ATTCCGAAGGAAGAAGCCGCTGCCTGGCATATGGAATAAATGACCCGTTGGTACTATATTCAGGGCCATGAACGCATTCGAGCATTTCCGCGAGCTGGTATCAATACCATCGCCTTCATGGAAGGAGGATGGCGTAAGTTCATACATCATGACGAAAATGGCCGAATATGGCTATTTCCTCAGGGATGACGTTTCCGGCAATCTCCTTTTCTGGAGAAAGCCCACAGGCCGCAAGGTCATGATCGCTGCGCATATGGACACAGTCGGACGTGCCGTCGAGCCCCATATGCTTGAAGATGATGAAAGCTTCTTCACCGACGGCCATACAGCGCTTGGCGCTGATGACAAAGCAGCCATAGCGGCGATGCTTGCAGCTGCAGAGAAGAAACCCGACGCGCTTTTCCTCTTCACCAGGGCGGAAGAGCTCGGACTCCAGGGTTCGAAGAAACTCACGAAGGAGTTCTTCGCCTCTTTTGATATCGAAGCGGCGTATGTGCTGGATGCCGCAGGCCCGGTTGGAAGCTGCATCATCTCAGCTCCGGGAAAGAACCGGATCGATGTCACGATGCTTGGCCGCACCGCGCACGCAGGCTTCTCCCCCGAGAAGGGAATCAATGCGATCAAGGCAGCAGCAGAGGCAGTTGCCGCCTCCCCTTCCGGCAGGATAGATGATGAGACGACATGCAATGTAGGATCATTCATGGCACAGGGGCCGACGAACATCGTCCCTGACAAAGCCACCTATTCCTATGAAGTGAGATCGCTCTCGGATGAGAAGAGGAAGGCCATCACCGATAAGATAACAGCAGAAGCCAATAAGGCTGCGGAGAGAGCCGGAGCTGAATGCCGCATCGAGCTGAAGGAACTCTACTCACCATACATCATCAGTGAAACAGACCCCGCCCTCATAAGAGCGGAAGCTGCGGCAGGAACTGCGGGACTTGAATTCCGCACGCATGCGACTTCAGGCGGAAGCGACGCAAACAACCTGCGCTGCCTCGGACTCGATACGATCACGCTCTCAATCGGCTATGAGAATGCGCACAGCGTCAATGAGCGCATCAGGAAAAGCGAGATAGAGGCACTTGTGGCCTTCATCACAGCTTTGGTCTGATCAGCGCATCTTCTCCACCTCAGCCCTGGCATCCCCGATAGCTTTCCATATGGCCGGCACAAGCAGGGCGCGGAATCTTTCCCCTTCATGCTGGAGCCTCATCTGCAGGGCCTTCTCCGATGAAGGCCTATCCTTCGCCAGATCCGGCATCAGGCGCTTGTCCATAACACGCGCAGCAGGCACATTGAAGCGTCTGGCTATCGCATCGCGGGCATTGTAGATATACCGTGCATATACCTTCTCTTCCTTTGACATCCGTTTCCAGCCCCCGATCCTGGTCCATCCCGGAAGAGGCTTCTTCGGAGCCGTGGCCTTTTTCATGGCACCCTCTGCCTGCCTGCCGAGGCCGCCGGAATGGATGAGAGGAACAAGCACATCCTCAAGCTCCAGCAGATGGCTCACATCCTCAAGCGCATACTCGATCTGCTCCGGCGGGATCGGACGCTTCAGCCAGTTTGCCTGCTGGTTCTTCTTCTTGGGAATCCCATTGTCTATACCGAGATACACAGCCTCAAGGCTCTTGAGATTGCCATGCTGTCCGAGAAGCTCAGCAAGCACACGGATATCAAAGACATTGCAGATTGCAGTGCCATAAACCTTGCTGACAAGCGCCGCATCGGACTGGCAGTCGAACCATACCTTTCTTACGGACGACGAGAAGAAAAGCTTGAGACCTGCAGGCGTGACACCCTTTGCACGGGGATCGATGAGATAGAATGATTCCCCATCATAGATCTGCACGAGGCAGAGATGCTCGCCGTAGATATGGAGATTGAACTCTCCCTCGAAATCAACAGCGATCCGCTCCTTCTTCCCGAAAGCTTCGACAGCCGCTGCAATCTTCTCATCAGTATCGAGATACAGGTAATCCATACCGTGAATCTATCATAAATCACCCTTTAGCTGAACAAAGCAGAGGATTGATGAAAACCGTGCATACGTACGGAAATCTTCAATGCAAGCAAGGAAGAGAAAGAGCTCTGCCAATTCAGCATCATCGGCAATTCATTCAGGAGGTAATCATCCGGGAAGCTCCGGGGTTCCTGAGGACTCACCCGGGAGGCACTCCGTATACGAAGGCGGATGGTCACTCATCACCGAAGGTTTTCACTCCATGATGACGAGGTTCAGAGTGATGAGGCCATCATACTGGCCTGAAGGGAATATGCCATTTTCAGCAGGGAGAGGAAGGCCAAGATTGAGTGTCACGCTGCCGACCACACGGCCTGAGGCATTGGATTCAGGAGCTTCCTCGGAACCGACAAGATATATCCTGTCACCGGAGCTGTAATCCTCAGCCTTGAATCCCACAGCACCTAGATTTATCGATCCGGAGCGTATAGTGGATATATCGACATTGTAGTTGAGCCCCTTCTTATAAGCCTCGCTTCCGCTTGAATCGGAGTCCGCATTCATCAGCATGTATTCACCGCTGCCGAACGTAAGATAAATCGTCACACCTTCGCCATAGACATCCCAGTATGCTGCGATTGAGGCAGGCAGGACTCCCGCCTCACGGTATTGCTCATAATCGGCCTCGCTCATCAGGCTCGGGAAAGATACGGAAGAAGCCTCATCAACAGCTTCCGAATCCGTCCCCAATGCTGGTTCCACCTCGGTGAATGTCAGAACATTCTCATTCTGCTTGTTGAATACAAGATTGAATGGCACAGAAGGCCCAGCGGCTGCAGGCAAGCAGAAGGAAACAGCAGATAACACAATGAAGATCAATAGCTTTCTCATCCTCTCCTCCTGCTACTGCGTCTCAATCCTGAGCGTAATGCTGCCCTTATACTCCCGGGCGCTAGTACCGGTACCGAAGAAATCAGGAGTGTCTGCAATCTCCTTTGCACTTATGACAAGCTGGAACGGGATGCTGTTATAATCTGGAGCCTTGAGGTTTTCTCCCAGTATCTTCAAAGTCCCGTCACATGTAAAATTCTTATTCTCATCCGTCCATTTCAATTTCGCTCCATCACTGGTAAGCGGAGTTGCCTGTACGGATAGCTTAAGATCATCATTAGTGAATATCTGGTAATAGATGTAATAGACATCGGTGGCAAAATCCTGCGATTCAGGCCTGTATTCGAATTCTATCCTGTCACCAGGAACAGTTGTCGTCGGTTTCACCGTCGGTGCAACAGGCTGAGTCGAGAAGCCGAAATTCGCCATGATTCCGGCAATGAAGGAAACGGACACAGAATCCTGATACTCTTTATCAGCAAAGACTGCAGAAGCAAGCATAATCATAACAATAAGGATCAATGCCATTCTCTTCATCCATTGACCTCCACCGTCAGAGTCAGCGTCCCCTGATAGATCTCAGCAGCGGGAAGACTCACTGCAGCAGATCCTGGAGAGACAGTAAGCCCTACATGATCATTCTCAATCGGCCAGCCCGAGGGAACGGTATATTCCATTATCTTCTCATCATTACCAGTAGCACCTGACAGTTCATGCGTCGCATTTCCATCATCAGTCCATGAAATCACCCATGGAATTGAATCCGTGCTGCCTTTAGTCGTTGATTTCAATCCATCGGAAGCGCGGAGATACAGAGTGAATGCCTGATTCCCGAATATATTCCAGTAGACATAGACATTGCTTGTCTCTGAGAAGGATACTGTTGTTCCATCCTCCCCGATAACCGGAGTGAGAGTGAATTCAGCATCCGGATTCACATCATCCCCTATCGAGGAAGACGAAGTGAACCCGAATTCATAGGAGAATGATCCTTCCGGTTTCAGATAAAGCACCACAGAGGAATCCTTGCTCGTTTCTCCAACAACAAGAGTCTCGGAAGAAGCGGCATACATACTCCCCGCAGAAACCAGAACAATGAACATCAGAATAGAAACTCTCTTCATCTCATTCTCCGTATATCCTGCAGACCGGCCTCTCCGGTTCTGCAGGAACATTCAAGATTACGTGATGCTTACTGCAAGCACGATGTTCGCAGAATAATCATCAATCGCTTTCTCTGAGTAATCCGCAGTATCGATTGTAAGAGCGACGCTGCCTGCAGAATACTGCATTTTGTCACTGTTTTCCGACACTTCGTTGATTTCAACAGAATTTGTGGCACCATACTTTGCCTCTGCAGTGCTACCAGCAGTACCTTTTTCTCCTGCAGTAACTGCCCAGTCTATTGTGTTCGAAGGATCTTCTCCCGTAAGCGCATTCTCAAGATAAAGCGATACTGTCACGGTGCCCTTGGACTTGATCAGCCAGTAAGCATAAAGCGGAGAGGAAGCATCAAGGCTTGCCGTTCCATCACCATCTTCTTTAAGGGAAAGTGCCGCAGAAACAGGTGTAGGGGTTGCCTCTGTTACAGAGGAGTTGTCACTTCCGGTTGAGATTGCTGAAGAAGAGAAGCCAATCTCAACGGACTCGAAAGCATCAGAGGAAGCAAGAGGAAGCTTTATTGTAACCTCAGCGCTGCCAGATGACGTGGTTCCGGTCAATGTAGCAGATGTGGCTGCAAAAACCATACCTGCTGACAGCAGACAAACCAGAATGAAAATCAATTTTCTCATATCCTATCTCCTTTTAATCAGGTTTGATTGTAAGAATGATGTTCGCGTAATAATCCGAATCAAGCGGAAGATCGGCATAACTCTCTGTCTGTACGGTAAGAGAAATATTATCTGAGTATTTACCATCTCCTTCCTTGAAACCGATGTCCAATCTATTGTCCTCAGAAGTCCCACCTTCTGCATTTTCCGTATTGAAATAAACCTTGCCCGCATCAGCTGAATCAGCAAGGGACCAATCAAGCACGGGCCCCGTTCCATCTTCGTTCCTGCGGATTTTCCCATCTGCATTCAGATAGACGCCGATATCATCTGAAGAGACAACATCGTAATGCAGTGTCAGATCAGCCCCGGCAGTACCATCATCTGCAGGAGAAAGCGCAATCCCCTCGTTCTCATCTATTGCATTGCCATCTTTACGGAATTCAAACCTGATATATCTGAATGACCTGAGATCAAGAGTGAACACAGCAGCTGCACTGGAGTCATTGGTCACGGAAGAATCACTCCAGTAGCCATCATAAGTCGCAAGAGGATTCGCACCATCCTGAGTCTCCGCTGCGGAAGCTGCAAGCATTGCATTCATAATGATCAGAAGAACAAGCAGCTTTCTCATACGCTCTGCACCTTTAGGATCACGGATCCTGAATACTCCCCGGCTGGCAGCGCAGTGGAATCAAGCGTCTCAAGGCGGAGAGGAACTACCCCTGCCGTCACCAGAATCAGAGGAGCATACTGATAAACAAGCGTTTCCTCCTCCCCTGGAAGAATCATGGTATCAGCCGCATTCTCCCCTTCGACATTGACGGCATATTCGATGGTGTTTATTTCATTGCTGAGCGGTGTGCAGCTGATATAGAAATCAGTATTGGCAGCATTGATCAGCCGGTAATACATATTCACTGATCCAGATATCCCGCCGGACACTGCATCGTAGGCCATATCAACGGATTCGACTTCGGCAATTTCCCCTCTGGTCGGAATCTCCGTCATATCAGTGAAGCCGAACTCATAGGATGCTGGCGTATTGCGGAGGGAAAGGCCGATGGAAACACTTCCATCCGCAGAAAGAATGGATATGGATACTGCTACAATGATCAATGCGGTCAGCAGTCTTTTCATTCTCTTCCTCACTCTCCCAGAAGCTCTATATCGATATCCGCCTGATACCAGCCCGGAACAGCCCGGACTGACGTATCCCACTCCATTGCGACATCAAGAACAGCAATCTTCTCACGGGGACCAGCGGGAGGAATGGAAATATGTGCCTCCGACAGTCCGACCGTCTCAACCGTAACGTCCTCAGGGGCATCATCGCTTTTCGTCACTGACATCCTTACAGGAATCATCACGTCGTCGTTCCCGGAATTCATCATCGCGAAACCGTCTGAAGTAAATCTCAGTGTCACATCATATGGCTCTGCGGAATTGCCATAATACACTACGTTGAAATTGAAACTGTCATTATCCTCGCTGAATACACCGGCATACAGTTCCGTCGTTTCGATGAAATCATCACTTTCATCCCCGACATCGACATTCATGGAAAGAACGAAATCACCGAGGCGGACTGCCTTGTCAGGAACAAGAATCCCATACCCTTCGGGAATGACTGCACTTACATCAAGAGTCTTCGTATCCTCAGCAAAGACAGCGAGAGGAAGAAGAATCATAATCAGAACAGTCAAGACAGCTTTTCTCATATAATCCCCTCCTCAGTCTGTAGTCATCACGTGAACGTATATTTCACTGGTATATCGACCTGCCCTCATGCCTTCAGGCTTAAGAGCAGTAGGCTCGATCTTCACATAGACCTCGCCACGGTATTCATGGTAGTGGTGATAAAGATAGGAAGAACCATATACATCATAGGGATCGCCCCACCAAGGATCGATGGTATCCACAACAAGGTCATCCTTTCGTCCCTGGCTAGGGAGATATGTTCCGCTCCAGTCATCATTGAGATTGCAATGCGTATGTATATAATCCGGAATTGAGGATATTCCAGTCGTATCAAAATCCCCTGCTTTTGCCTTACCGTCAAAAATCACTTCACCATCGTTATTGCTACTAGCAGAAGCAGCACTGTTTCCTATTCCTCTTGTGATAACCTCATATGTTGCGCTGTTATATGAAGTGAGCATATTGCCAGCATTCTCATGGACAAGGACAAAGCCATTGGAATTACTGCTGAATGGATCAGGACTGGCCGAAAGGAACAACCAGACATTCTCAAGAATACCAGTTATTTCTGTTCCAGCGGAATCATAGAATCTTTGGTTGTTTTCATAATTAACTGTATAGTAATCCGGAAGATTCATGATGAAATCCAGCTCGGCTACCTTCACTTCTCTGTTGGTATCAGCATTATTGAGACTCAGGTTCGAGGCTGCAGGAAACAGGGAAATCGTAAGACTGGCAGTTGCATCCGAGGGTCCTGTCTCTATAGTTGATGAAAAACCGGAGAATGGCACTGCCATGCTCGTTGACTTGCTAAGAATTCCTTCTGTTCCCGGTAAATCCTGCCATTCACTCAACATAGTTTCACGATATTGAATAATATATGGCTGTTCCAAGGACAGAGTCACAGTAAGCACGGAAGAGTAATCAGCTGTATCATTCAGAGGGTATTCTATATTCTTATATGTAACACCTGTCTCTGTAATGCTGTTTACGCTATCATATGGAAGCGCAAGGACAAGATCGAACCAGGAAGAAGTGTAGTTCTCTCCACCCTGATGCATTTCAAGCTCAGCACCTTCAAAATAATTATCATTGTCAAGCGTTATGAAAGGATCAGAATTATGTGTGCCAGAAATCGTCGTCTGGTTGTCACTCAGCGCATATCTTCTTGCAACATGAACAGCATACGGCCTCTGGTAAATCGGGTTGGACTGGGAAACATACATGAAGTCCGTACTGCTGTTGAAAGTAATATGCACAGGATTGGGCAAATCAGTAGTATATTTGATGCGATATTGTCCAGTAAGGCCCAAATCTCCATCAGCATGGAATATGAATTCATTTGTTGGTACGCTTTCAACCCCACCGAGGAGGATCATCTGCTGGTCGCAGTATTGGTTGCTTGTTGTTGCTCCTATGTAATTATTGAGAGAAGTTCCTCCAGCATAGTCAAGCTCGTCAGTACTTACAGGATTATTCCCCGGAGTAACAACATTTTCTCTTAGAGGATATCTGGTATCACGCATATTCACGCCATTGGCACCATCGAAAGGCATCATGGCGATTACTATATTACTTTCTATTTCAGAGAGTTTATTCTCGGCATCAGTCAGATCAGCGAATGCCAATCCGGAGCATATGACAAGAATGAGAAGCAGAGCAATAAGGACCTTCTTTCCCATACCTCACTCCTTCTCCTTAAGACGGATGTAGACCAGGGCTTCATATGAGCCAGCTGGGTAGGTATCTGAAGCAAGTTCCGCCTGCGTGACATCATCCGAGAACTTGAACGCGATTGTGCCGTCAAGGCTGCCGATGAATGCTCCCTGCTCAAGACCTATGTTCTCTCCCTTAAGGAGATCAAAATAGAACTGGGTTGATGATGCAGAGGCAGATTCTGCCGGGAATATTGACACACCATCAGTTACAGTAGAAGCCTCACCATGATTGGTTGAGCATCTGCTCCCATTGAGATCGAAAGAGAATTCGACAGATTCCTGATTCCCGTTTGCAAGCGTTAGATTGCAGAAGAATGTCAGGATATAGTTCAGGGACGGAACATCCGCTGCTTCTGCCTGATCTCCAGTGTAATGAAGCGGCTCAGCCTGGATCGTGAGATCGAAATTCGTATTTGATATCAGCGACCAGTTGGCGATGGTACGGCCGGAACCAAGATTCGCAACTCCGTTCACACTGCTCTGAACCTGCGTATCCTCGATATTGAATGGCATTCCGATACGATAGTTCTCAGTCTGCGCAGAAATCGGAGTTATCTCGAGGGAGGCAACAGTATCGCGGCCTGCCTGTATAGTGAATGAACGGGAGAATTCCCAGTTCGTCTCTGCCGCGCTGAGTGCTGCCAGTGACATCATGATCATCGATATCAGCATTATCCGTTTCATAGATTATCCTTTACCGACACCATCACATATGCTTTATAGCTACCTTCAGGTGCATTATCGAATGTCGATCTGTCTATGACTGCATAGACAGCTTCCCTGGCAATCCATGTCCTGTCGAGAATATCACCGGCCGCGCCTCCTGAAACTGTCCATCCGGATTCAAGAGAACCTGTGGCATCGATTACGGGGGTGAACACCTCGTCGGTTATGAAAGAAAGAGACCATTCCTTCCCGCTGCTGTCGGTGTATTCGGTTGTCCTGCTGCCATCTTCTCCAGCGACAGGCACAGAACTTATACCATTGAGACCGAGGCTCTTGTTCCTGAGGTCATAGTAGGCACTTACTTTATTGCCATCTTCGTTTTTAAACGGAGAAATCGAGATTGTGATATCGAAGCTGCCTGCATAATTCCCCTCGACCCTGTATGAGAAGATTATCCTTCCATAAGTAACATCATCTGATATCGCTTTGCCGGACGCAGGAAGTGTTCCGACAAGCAGTCCGTTTCCGGTTCCGATGAACTCATCAAGCACTATCTCTCCTGTAACCGGCGGCTCTTCAGAGGAAGAGGCATCAGATCCGGCGATCGTATTGAGCTGGGAACCATCGGTGATCGAATCCGTGACTGAGAGATTCAGGAACATGTTCTCGCTGCTTCTGACTTTGTATGCCTTGATCTGCAGGCTTGTATCATGTGTATCACCAGAGACAGAGCCGAGCTGAACGAGAGCTATCATGAGGATGAGAATGGCAGAGAGAGTTTTCTTCATACTGCTTCCTCCATCATCGGATAGAGCATTGCCCAGAAGTCGTCTCCGGAAAGGAAGCTGATCTCATCACTGAATGTGAATGCTGCCTTATAAGGATCCGAGACCACGAGCGCCTCATCCGGCCCGGAGATTCCGAGAATCTGGATATCAGCAGCATGCTCTTCCGCTCTTACGACCGTGAATGAATAGAGATACCATTCTCCTTCATACATCACATCGAACGCATATGTTCCCGGATGGAGATCAGACATTATGAAGCGTCCGTCATTATCCGTGAAGATGTAATAATCAGATGGGCTGAGAGTGGCATCAGCGCCGTTTATTTCCATGATATATACCGGTGATGAGCCATTCGCCCAGAGCATTCCGTCAGGCAGCGTCACGACACCGGAAGCGGAATAGACAAGATCGGCCTCCAGCTTCAGGACGTATCCCGTGCGCTTCGAAAGCGGTATGTAGATATCGAACGAATTGGCATTGCCGAAAGCGCCTTCCGCCATGCTGAAAACCGAGAGCGATGTCGCGCCTGACGATGGAAGACTTCTGTAGAATCCTATATCGAATATCGTGGGCAGGGCTTCCGTTGCGGATGTGCCAGCAGTACCGACGGAAAGGATGTTGCCTTTCAATGCGCCTTTCTGCTTGATGAAGAGATAATTGGAAGTAACGCCGGAGCTGAATGCAAGGTATCCATCAGCGAACACGGATGCTGTCGAGAGCGAGAAATTCCCTGTGATCGAACCGAATACATCATCTGCGCTCAGCCCTGCGCTGACATTCACGAAATTGCCCGAATATGAATAGTCAGCATCAAGCGTGTAGCTGTCGAGCACCGCAAGATCATCGGTTGCGATCTCTGCAGAGAATGAATGTCCGCCGCTGCTGACTCTGACATTCGCCGATGTCTCATACGTCGATGCCGTGATATTCACGGTTGCCGGGCTGAAGCGGAATGTCGCACCGACCCTGCCCGTGAGGTACTGCATCTCAGATCCTGTTCCGCCGACTGAAGCGCTGGCAGAGAGATAGAAATTGCGGCTGAACGAGAAAGACATGGAGGCAGAGGCATTCCATCCGATATCTGCTATCGAATCGGTGTTGAGCGTTCCTGAAAGGCTGAGGCCCCAGCTCATGATTCCATAGCTTCCGGATAGATTCGTGGAAAGCATGAAGCGATGATTGTCATATGCCTCCCCTGAATCCGTATCATAGGTGAAACCGAAATTAAGGGAGCTTATAGGCATGAAGCCTGTGAATACCTGATGCCCGATCCTGGCATAGAGACCAGGAAGCAGGAATTTCCCGTAATCATCAGTATCAGCGTCGACATTGAAGTTATAGCGGGTCGTACCGAGCACGTTCGCATGCGTGAATTCAAGGGCAAGGCTTCCGGAAGGCCTGAATGCAGATTCCTCTCCTGCCTCATTGCCGAATGCGAGAGCTGCATTCATCGTGAGGCTTGGCGTGAGTCCGGCGCGTATATTGCCCGATACCACGATATTGCGCCAGTCATACTCAAGGCTTCTTCCGTTCCCAAGAGAAAGCCTTACGGTTCCAGGCAGCTGCTCTGAATCCGAAAGCACGATATTCCTGCCCGTGGCGATCGCGCCGCCGTAATAGACTTCACCTGGAGCAAGAAGCGAGCTTGTGTAGGAAAGCTGGATTTCAGTCTCATATGACGGACTGCCATCAAGCGGCGTTACGATGATCTTTATGTAGTTTGCACCGGTGTAGAGCACGAAGTCCTGGAGCCTGTAATTGCCAGGCTGGAGCGTCCTGTTGAAAATCTCCCTGCCCTCGTTGAATATCTGGACGTTGGATTCCTTCTCGATCGTGATGACTCTCTCGATATGGCTGCGTCTTGAGGATCCCACAGGTCCGTATGCAGGATTCTTCTCGAATCTGATACCGAGATCCGTACCGGATGGAGAGAGGAGGCTTGGTGACACATTTCCCCAGGAGAGCCTGATCATCGCATCTTCGAAGTCATAATGGAAATCATAGGATCCCCAGTAGAAATTGAAGTACTGCGGAGCGAATGACATCGAATAGCTGAAATCAAAGTAGACATCGTAAAGCCTGCCGGTGTTGTATGACGAGAAATTGAACCTCAGCGTATCGAGGAAGCGGTCCGGCGGATTGAGCGTGAAGCTGCCGGAAAGCGAATATCGCGAAGCAAGCGTGAATACCGCCGGCTCAAGCTGGAGCGCTCCGGCAATAGGAGGCCTGTATCCGAATCTGTTGGAAGACCCGCGGATGCTGATGATCTGCACCGGCATATCGTCAGTGCTGAAATCCATCGAGACAATGTATGAGATGCTGTCGAGCGATGCAGCTACGCCGGCTTCATTGAATTCATCTATGGACATGAGATCACCCCGCGCCCCGAATATCCTGCTCTCGGCTTCATCCGTGATCGTGTCACCGACATATGAAAGGATATCGCCAGTCGGAAGGTAGACGACGCCGCCCATGATGTATACCGTGATATCCCCGACTTCATTGCCGTTTATGAAGAGGGTCATGTAATACTCGCCATCGACAAGCTGGAGCTCATCCTCTCCCGCAATGAAGAAGCTTGCCCAGAAATCCTCAGCATGCTGCTGTGCAGTCATATCCCTTGGAACACCGGCTTCCTCCACTGTCTCAGAAGCTGTCCCGTCTTCAGTGGAAGCCGTGATGAGGCTGAACATGACTGGGGCTGACGGGATGACGGGAATTGCGTCTTCCTCTGCGGCCGATGATGGAATCTGCACGGTTTCTTCCGTTTCCTCTGTGATTGCAGGAGATACTGCTGAAGAAGGTGCTGCCTCTACGGATACTCCCGTTATCAGCGGGAAGACATGCGGCGCCGAGGGAACAGCGGGCTGCGCTTCCTCCTCCATGATCTGAGGCGGAACATCCTCATCCGCAGGTTCCTCTGAGATGATCATCTCTTCCTCCGACGATTCTCCTGCTATAGGGATTTCCACTGCAGCAGCAACGATCCTCCTTTCCGGAGTGAAAAGTATGTAGACGATGCCGCCGAGCATGAAGAGAAGGAGCCCTGTCGTGAATGCGAGCATCAGGTATCTGACGATATCCGAAAGATCGAATGCGGCTGCTGCGGTTCCAGCGATTGCGGCAATAAGCAATGGCAACGCGATGCCCCATATCACAGCACGGCTGGTACGGGCAGAGGATATCGGCTCTGCTGTCCCCTCTTCCTCGCCATGAACAGACGCTGCAGTATCGCTCGAAGAAAGGGTGATGAACGCACGGTCATGTCCGCCCATGGTGAGGTTTTCGTCTGCAGCTTCCACGGCAGATGAAGGGGCCGTCTCTTCCGTTGTTTCTGGGGCAAACGGAATGAGAGCGAGACTGCCGAGGAACAGAATGAGAATACCCACTGAAAGGACAAGCAGAGCCATTCTCCTCATGTCAGAGGCACTGGTTGCGATCATATGATTGGCCAGTACCGCTGACATGATGAGAATCGCATAACCAAGGAGCACAGCATAACCCTGGCTGCTCTTCGCGAAGAGAGCCATGACTGTAAGGACTGCTGCCACAGTTATGGAAACAGTGATGATGAGAATGTGCCGGGTATTACCCCGTCTCCCAGGCTTCGGCATTATGATGTCTCCTTACTTAGACTGAATAACTGAAATCGTAGCTGACGGAGGCAGTGATAGCCTCAGCCCCGGCAAGGGAGGCGGGTACGTCAATGACTGTCCTCAGTTTCGAATCAGTAAGAAGATTCTGGCCGGAAAGGGGCTGCAGCTCCTCTTCCGTCAGCGTATAGACAGATCCATCATCTCCGGTAAGCGTCACGGCAATGCTGTTCAGCATCTGATGCACGCTTCCGGTATTCTCGATCACTATCTCGAGCTTTCCGTCCTCAGTGCGCGTGACAGATGTAGATACGCTCTCTATGATACGCGAAGGCTTCACGTAAGCGCTTGTGGAGTAAACGAAGAGGAATGATATCATCTGCCCTGCTTCCTGCTCCTGTGCACCGCGCGGCATAGGTATCTGCTCGGAGATTATCCTGAATGAAAGCTCCTGAGTAACAGTCTGCGGGCCGCGGTACTGGACGCGCACGAGCTGCGTCGAATCCGGACGGATGATCATCCTGCTGGGCTGGATGGAGAAATAGGCCGAACCATCCTGATTGGCCTCATTTCCGTCGATATCGATGATCCGCTGCTCAGCCCTCACCTCGATGGCGATGGGTGAATCCGAATCATTCACGATAGTATAGACCTTGGCGCTTCCTGAGCCAGATGGGTCATAAGTCACATTCAGCGGTGACAGCTGGTATGCCATCAGCGCAAAAGGCAGCAGCAGCAACAGAACTAATGCTGCAAACCGTTTAGCAATCATGCACGTCTCTCCCTTCTCATAAAAGACATGTACTGTTCTCTAAACACAGAATATGCTTCTGAAAGTACCCCCCCCCCGCATATTTCTAACGCCCAGCGGAAACGGCAGATTCCTGAGCATGGCGGGCCAGAGCTTGCAGAGAAGAGAGGAGATGGAAGCATCTTCAGCGCTTACCAACTCCATGTCAGAAGGAACACCCCTTTCCTCCTAACATAGTATCCTACGCCCGTATGTATTGGAAGTAAAGGAAAAAGTCAATAAGAGTAAAAATATATTTCAATCTTTTAGTTATTTCTGTCAGCGTCGGGAAATAACTGATATAGAGCGTTTTTATACCGCTTTTCCGGAAAACCCTTACAAAATCCGACAGAAATACGCTGGGAACAGAATTTCACTCACTGATGGGAGAGAAAAAGCCGGGGAGGTCGCCCTGCCCCGGCTTGATTGCATTATGCTGCAGTGTCTATTCCGCTATGCTCACTTTGCAGCCTTGAGGTTTGCCTCAAGCGTATCGAGCATATCGGAAAGCTCCTTCGGAAGGTGCTTGCCGAACTTCGGATAGTGGTTGGTCCTGATATCCTCGACCTCCCTGAGCCATCCCTCGGTGTCGACCTTGAGAAGTTCTGCCATGTCTGCCTCGGAAACTCCCTCCGGGCGGTCAATGGCATCGACTGTCGGCATGATTCCGATCGGAGTCTCGACTGTCTTTGCCGTACCTTCGCAGCACTCGAAGATCCACTTGAGGACGCGGCTGTTGTCGCCATAGCCCGGCCAGATGAAGTGGCCATTGGCATCCTTGCGGAACCAGTTGACGTAGAAGATCTTCGGAAGGACATCCTGAGAAGGAGCTGCCTTGCCGACTTCGATCCAGTGCTTGAAGTAGTCGCCCATGTTGTAGCCGCAGAACGGAAGCATAGCGAACGGATCCCTTCTGATCGTTCCAGCCTTGACGTCGAGCGTAGCTGCCGTAACCTCGGAGCCGACGATCGATCCAAGGAATACACCATGGTTCCAGTTGCGTGACATGTGCACGAGAGGAATAGTCGAAGGCCTTCTGCCGCCGAAGAGAATAGCAGAGATAGGTACTCCGGCAGGATCCTCCCACTCAGGCGCAATGCAGGGGCACTGATATGCAGGTGCTGTGAATCTTGAATTCGGATGAGCAGCCGGTGCCTGGCTCTTGTCTTCCTTGTTCTGGATCCACTCGTTTCCGTGCCAGTCGATAAGCTTGCCAGGAGCATCGTATCCGATTCCCTCCCACCATACGTCCTTGTCCTCTGTGAGAGCAACGTTGGTGAAGATGGTGTTCTTCGATGCTGCCATGAGAGCATTGTAGTTCGACTTCGCGGATGTTCCGGGAGCGACTCCGAAGAAGCCAGCCTCCGGGTTGATAGCATAGAGCCTGCCATCCTTGCCGGGCTTCATCCATGCGATGTCGTCGCCGATCGTCTCTACCTTCCAGCCAGGGATGGTAGGAATGAGCATAGCGAGGTTTGTCTTGCCGCATGCTGACGGGAATGCACCGGTGATGTAGCGGACCTTGCCCTCCGGGTTGGTTATCTTGAGGATGAGCATGTGCTCAGCAAGCCAGCCCTCGTCGCGTGCGAGAACGGAAGCGATGCGGAGCGCGAAGCACTTCTTTCCGAGAAGAGCGTTTCCGCCGTAGCCTGATCCATACGACCAGATTTCCCTTGTCTCCGGGAACTGGGAGATATACTTATGCTCCATCGGAGCGCATGGCCACTGGCCATTGTCGGACTCGCCAGCCTGGAGCGGCTTGCCTACGGAGTGGAGACACGGTACGAAATATCCGTCTGTTCCAAGCTCATCGAGAACCTTAACACCGACTCTCGTCATGATCATCATGTTGCAGACGACGTATGCGCTGTCGGTAAGCTCGACACCGAGCTTAGACATCGGGGATCCGAGCGGTCCCATGGAGAACGGAATGACATACATAGTCCTTCCCTTCATGCAGCCGCGGTAAAGATCCGTCATTGTCTTCTTGAGCTCGTTCGGATCGATCCAGTTGTTCGTAGGACCGGCGTCCTCTTCCTTCTCGGAAGCAATGAATGTCCTCTTCTCGACACGTGCGACGTCGGAAGGATCTGAATGGAAGAGCACTGAGCCCGGCTTCTTCTCAGGATTGAGACGTACGCAGAGCTTCTGCTCCACCTGGAGCTCAATGAGCTGGTCATACTGCTCCTGAGAACCGTCACAGACGACGATTGAATCAGGTGTGGTAAGGGCAGCAACCTCATTGATCCACTGTACAAGCTTTGCATGCTTGAGATCATTAACTGTCATAGGTTTCTCCTTATCGTCATAATCTGCCGCAAGGCAGTTATATGCTATCTGAAAGAATACTTGCTATCCCATTGTTTGGCAAGCAACGAGGGCAAAAGCATCCAGTAGCCTTATCTTCTTATACGGGATACACTCAGGCCATGATAGAGCTAGCACTTCCGGCAGGAACCATAAGGGAAGCGGTCGCGGCATTCAGGGCAGGCGCCGATGCCGTGTATTTCGGTATGAAGGACTTCTCGGCACGCAAGGGCGCAGGCAATTTCTCAGAAGAGGATCTCAGCGGAATCAGGCGCTATGCCATCGAGAACGGAAAGCGAATCTACATCACTGTCAACACGCTTATAGATGATGGGGATCTTCCGCGCCTCTATTCGCTGCTGAAGACGATAGAGAGATACGGCTGCGACGGCCTCATCGTGCAGGACCTCGGCGTTGCCAGGATCGTCAGGAAAAGCTTCCCATCGATCCCGCTCCATGGTTCCACCCAGCTTGCGGTGCACACGGTATCAGGGGTGAAGGCGCTGCAGAAGCTCGGATTCGAGCGCGTGGTGCTTTCGCGTGAGCTGAACCTTGATGAGATAAGGCATATCAGAAAGGCTTGTCCGGATGTGGAGCTGAAGGTATTCATCCACGGTGCCCTCTGCTATGGTTTCTCAGGCCTCTGCATGGCATCGCACCTCATCACCGGCCGCTCTGCAAATGAAGGAAGCTGCGCGCAGATCTGCCGCTCCTGGTTCCGCGATGAGGATACAGGGAAGCGCTATTATCCATTCTCGCTCGAGGATCTCGATGCCGGAACACTCGTAAGGGATCTCATGGATATAGGAATCGACAGCCTCAAAGTCGAGGGGCGCCTGAAGGGGCCGGAATACGTCGATGCGGTCACCCGTTATTACAGGGCTATCATAGATGGATACGATGAACGGCAGTACAGGCATGCAGTGTCTGTATCATTCCAGAGGAAATGCGGAGCAGGATTCCTCCTTCCGCTCAGACCGGGACACGAGGCAATCACCACTGGGCCCTACCCCGGGCATCGCGGAGAGAATGTCGGACGCGTCATCGACCAGAGAGGAAGGAAGCTCCTTGTCGAGACCGGCAGGCGCATAAGACCATACGATGGTCTGATGGTCCTTCTTCCTGACAAGGGTCTTCTCGAGCCGTACAGGTTCTCCGCAAGGATATCCGAGGAGCTTGGTAATCGTGCGATCCTTCTGCTTCAGGAGGATGTCAGGATAGCTTCCGGA
>CALXKY010000008.1 GCA_944389055.1 uncultured Spirochaetaceae bacterium
CAGATACTCCGATGCAATGAATGCGACTTACCAGGATGAGAACGGCAAGCAGGTTCCTGTTGTGATGGGATCATACGGGATCGGAGTCGGAAGGCTTCTTGCCTGCCTTGCGGAGGAATACAACGACGAAGGAGGCCTCAAGCTTCCGATCTCAGTTGCTCCTTACCAGGTGCACCTCGTATCACTCGTGAAGGATACCGCAGTCGCAGAGTCCATCTACGAGGATCTCACATCCAAGGGAATCGAAGTGCTCTACGATGACAGGAAGGAGACTGCCGGCGTCAAGTTCGCAGATGCCGACCTCATCGGACTTCCGATCCGCATCACGCTCGGGAACCGCAGCCTCAAGGAAGGCAAGGTCGAGGTCAAGCTCAGAAGCACGGGAGAGGAGACAAGCTATCTCATCTCCGATCTCGCAGAGGAGATCAAGGCCGAAATCGCGAAGGAACAGGCAAAGATCGACGAGAATATCGTGGAGAAGGAACTGGACTGAATCAGGATCAGGGCTTAATGCAATGACAGCGGACCGGGGAAAGCATTGAGGAGAACCCTCAAAGCATGATCCCCGGTTCTTTGTTCACGCTCATTGACTGACCGTGCATATGAAAGCCCTTATATCCTCAGAGAGCGCCCTGATCGTCGGATTGCCGATGTAGATCATGTGCCCTGATGGATAGCCTTTGACAGAGACGCGGTCCATCGGCAGATGTGCATGGCTGAGCATGTAATGCGTAAGTCCGAGTTCCGTGGTCATATCATAATAGCCACCGGCGAAGAATACCCGCATGCCGGGAACACGCTGCATCGCATTGTACAGATGCTCAGCGGTTGTCAGCTCAGCCTCATAATTCCAGCGCTTTCCCAGCGGAGCGGAGGGTACATACGGCCTGTCGGTATCGATGCCGAGTACAGGGAACAGGGAGCCCTGGAGCACCGAAAGGAAATACGGGTTGTATTTGCCTCTTGATACGGCATCAGGATCAAGCCTGTAGCGATACTCATCGCTTTCCGGCTCATACAGAGGTCTTGAAAGCCTGCCGTCAAGCTTGGATACAGCCCTGCCCTTCCCCCTTGCCACCTCGCTTCTGAATGAGTAGACATCTATCCTCAGGTCGTGCTCATCGAGATACCGCTCCGAAACGCCCGTGAAATGCATGAGATGCTCCTTGATGCTGCGCTTTTCCGCATCCGTCATGCGGCTGCCTCTGTAAAGGCCGAGGACATACTCGCTATCGGCAAAGGCTGCGGCATCCTCGACCCACTTCTCAAGCGGAACCGAATGATCTGTATTGTGGTACCAGTTCACCGCTGCGAACGTAGGAAGCGCGAGGACGGCACGTTCAGCAGGTACCTCGCGGTTGAAGTACCTGCCCGTCGTTACGGTGCTGCCTATGAAGAAGATCCCATCGAACGCGATATCATAGCTTGCAGACGGGCTCTTCCTTGTCGCGATCCCGGCAGCAGTGGCGGCTCTGGTACAGCCGTAGCTTTCTCCGATGATGTACTTCGGGCTCATCCAGCGGCCATGCCTGCTGAGCCACCTCCGCACAAAGCAGAGGAAAGCCTCCGCATCCTCCTCGATGCCATAGAAATCACCGCTTCTTGATTCATCGAGGAGCACACCGAATCCCGTGCCGACCGGATCCACGAGAACTATATCCGCCGCATCGAGAAGGCATTCGGGGTTATCAACGGCCTCATACGGAGCGGTTCCCGTCATATCATCGGGATCATCGCCGTACTTCACGCGCTTCGGCCCGAGGAAACCGGAGTGCAGCATGCATGAAGACGTACCCGGACCTCCGTTGAAAGCAAAGACGACGGGACGGCTGGATACATCGCTGATACCTTCACGGAAATACGAGAAGGAGAAGATCGAAGCGATGGCGTGCCCCTCATCATCGTAGAAGATGCAGTCCTCGCTGACTGTCCGGTAACTGATCCGCTCTCCATTGATCACCGCATCCCCATGCCCTTCGAACACGGATGGGACGAAAGCTCCGCACTTATGCATAGCTGCCTCCTGTTAAAGCAACAGAAGCAGGATATCCGGGATTCAGGCAAAAAGAAAGGCCGTCCGGAGACGGCCTCATGCTTTCAGGCGGGAAGCGATCACACAGCGCCCTTCTCCTTGAGAAGGTTGATGATGTATGTCTTCTTCGCATTCTTTGCGTAATCGAGTACGGAATGTCCCTGATAATCACGTGCGTTGATATCAGCACCGGACTTGATGAGCTGCGTTGTGATCTTCGTCTCGTCATTGCTGTTCACAGCCATGATGAGCGCAGTCTCGCCAAGATAGTTCCTGGCATCGATATTCGCGCCTGCATCAAGAAGAGCCTCGATGACCTTAGGGTTCTTGGAGCTGTTTGCAGCAAGGTGAAGCGCATTTGACCTGTACTTCGGCTCAGCCTCATGGATGTCTGCACCAGCCTCGATCAGCGCCTTGAGAACAGCGACTGAATGATTGTACTGGGCTGCAAGCATCACAGGAGTGAGTCCCCACTCATTATGCGTATTGATATCAGCACCCTTATCGAGAAGGTCCTTGATATCCCTGGCCTTCGTCGCATTGATAGCAGCTGCGAGAAGCTTTTTGTTGATAGTCTCAGATGTCTTTGCCATTTTTTCAGAATCCTCCATGCAGATACTTAGGATAATGTCCGCAAAAGAATCGCTTGTAAAGAGGAAAGCATGCTTTTTCTTGAAGATAAATGTCTTTATTTCAAAAGGTTACTCAGAAATTATAATTAATATACGAATTTCGCCGCAGCCCATGCGTCCTTTTTGCATCATCTCAATCCTCCGTGTACAATCTCTATATGATTGACCGTGAAATGATCAGGAAGGCCCCTAAGGTCGAACTGCATGAGCATCTCGATGGCTCGCTGAGGCCGGAAACCATAATAGACCTTGCCGGACGCACGGGATTCCCGCTTCCGGCAGAAACTCCTGATGAGCTTGCCGCATGGTTCGCAAGAGGCTCTGAGGAGAAATCGCTTGCTCTATATCTCAAAGCCTTCGATCTAACCACTGCGCTGATGCAGGATCAGGAAAGCCTGAGGCGCATCGCACGCGAGGAGATCGAGGATCTGGCAGCAGACGGAGTCGTCTATGCAGAGATCAGGTTCGCTCCGGTGCTGCATACGAAGAAGGGACTATCCATGGAAGATGCCGTCACCGCCGTTCTTGAGGGACTGCAGGAAGGCAGGAAGGAGACAGGCGTCGAGTATGGCCTCATCCTCTCCGCAATGCGGGACCAGAGCCCTGAAGTCTCGCTGAAAACCGCGGAGCTGGCCGTGGCATTCTCCGAGCGTGGCGTCGTCGGATTCGACCTGGCCGGAGATGAATCAGGCAATCCGCCCAAGAAGCATATCAAGGCATTCGAATTCATAAGAGCGCAGAATTTCAGCATCACGATACATGCCGGAGAGGCTTTCGGCCTTGAATCGATCTGGCAGGCAATCCAGATCTGCGGAGCCCACCGCATCGGGCACGGGACGAGGCTCACCGATGACATGGTGATCGATGGCGGCCGCATCGTGCGCATGGGATCGCTGGCGCATTTCGTCGAGGATAAGCGGATCCCCATCGAGATGTGCCTCACAAGCAACGTGGGGACAGGCGCGGTCAGAAGCTACGCCGAGCATCCCTTCCCCATCTTCTACCGCAATCATTTCCGCGTATTCCTCTGCACAGACAACCGCCTTATGAGCGGAACATCGCTCACGGATGAGATGACGGCAGCATGCAGGGAATACGGACTCGGCATCCATGATCTCGAGAAGATAACCATCAATGCGATGAAGAGCGCGTTCATCCACCACGACAGGCGTCTCAAGCTCATCTACGGCGTGATCAAGGAAGGCTACAGGAAGCTCAGGGACGAATACGGGCTCTCATGAGCGCCAGGCTTCCCAGGGCTTTATCCTGAGCCGGACAAGGCAGTAGAGAAAAGCGAACACGAGGCCGAACAGATGCGTCATGTGGGCAACCGATCCGCCATAGTTCCCCATCTGGCTGAAGAGCTCTATCGCAAAGTACAGCAGCACCAGGACGGGAGCGCGCACAGGGAGTATGCCGAAAACAAGGATGACAGCCCTCGGATAGATCACGGAGAAAAGCAGCATCAGGGCATATAGCGCCCCCGAAGCCCCGAGAAGGATGGCATTCGTGCCCGTCAGGATGTATACGAAGAAGCTGGCGATGCCTGAAAGCGTCCCCGTCAGGAAGTAGAAGAGCAGGAATTCCCGAGTACCCACGCTCCTCTCCACAGCGCTCCCGAAGATGAAAAGCCCCAGCATGTTCGAGAAAAGATGCCATATGCCGCCATGTACGAACATATATGTCACGAACTGCCAGTAATAATGGCCGTACAGCACAGCGGAGGGAATCATGGCAAGATAATATGTCAGTGCCGGAAAGAGCATATAAGTGAAAAGATATACAATACAATTCACCGCGATGAGCGCCACGGCGGAGTTTGAATAAGTATAACGGAATTTCCGGTTTATTATGCTGTTCATTAACGGAAGATAAGCAGAGCCAGGAGTGTGGTCAATATTCACACAGGAATGGAAAACTTATGCACACTGTGCAATATTTTCACACAGCTACCGTGCAATATATGCATATCAGGGCCTCATTGTGCCACAAAAGTTGGCACGCTTCCTGCATTGGAAGTTGTAAGAGCAAACAGTTTTTTCAACAAACCTCCTTTTTAGTGTATTCAAAGGCGCCAGTTCTGGCGTCTTTGTTTTTTATCAGCCAGAAACCAGTGGTCATGAAGAAGATTGGCACAGATAATGCAAACTGGATTGATACAGAGCAACAGTTTTTCATACCTCCTTTGCAACGTGTGTGAAAAAACTTCGCCGGGCAGTCTTCTCCCACCCCATAATGGCTGCCCGGTGTCTTTTTCTCATTTGACCTCCGGCGCAACGCACGGTAGAATCCCGCCTATGGCGACATCAAGAAGGGATAAAGCAGATTCATATACGCAGAAAGCTCACAGGGAGGGATACCCCGCCCGCTCCGTCTACAAGCTGCAGGAGATAAACGCTGCGCACAGGCTCATAAAGCCAGGTGATACGGTACTCGACGTAGGCGCCGCCCCCGGCTCATGGACGCTCTTCACGCATCGCGAGCTCATCAAGGGCCGTGGCCGCATCGTCTCAGTCGATCTCAATCCCCTCTCGCTCGATCCGATACCTCCGACAGTGACAGAATTCACCGGCGATGCATTCTCTGCGGAGATAAGGGCAAAGCTCGTCGAGAACGGACCGTATGATGCCATCATCTCCGATGCTGCCCCGATGACCACGGGGAACAGGATCGTCGACACCACGCGCTCCGAGTATCTTGCCGAACAGGTCGTGATCCTTGCTGAGGAACAGCTCCGCGATCACGGCAACATGGTCATAAAGATCTTCCAGGGCGGCGGCGAGCAGGAAGTGCTGAAGAAAATGCGTACGATATTCTCAAAGGCAAAGGCCTTCAAGCCGAAAGCCTCAAGGGATGACTCCTTCGAGATATTCCTCATCGGGCTGGACAGGAAGCCCAGGGAGAGCTGATCAGTTCTTCTGCAGCGTCACGGTCAGCTGGCTGAACGGCATATCGATGCCGTGGGCCTGAAGCGTCGGCAGTATCTCGCTGTTGAATCTCCAGCATACTGGCCAGTAATCAGAGGGCGCCACCCATGGCCTGACATAGATATCTATGGAGGAATCGGCATAATTGCCGACCTCTACAAGCGGAGCAGGATCACGGAGCACTTCCTTGTAGGATAAGATAAGCGAGAGTATCACTTCCTTTGCCGTCTCTATATCATCGGAATAGCGGATCGAGACTTTCATATCCAGCCTTCGCCTATCTATGAAGGAGTAGTTTATGATCGTGCTGCCCCAGACGTTCTTGTTGTTCATGGTGATCTTCTTGTTATCACCGGAAGCAAGGGTGACACACATCAGATCCATCGACTTCACCGTCCCCGATATATCCCCTATATCAACCCAGTCGCCGACACGGAAAGGCCTGTTGATGGCAATCATGATGCCGCTGAAGAGACTCGATATCGATTCCTGGAGCGCGAAGCCCAGGACAACGCCTGTGATTCCGAGACCTGCAAGCACCGGTGTCAGATCTATTCCGAACAGTCCGAGGATCGCGATGATGGCGATGATCCATATGAGCACCATGGTCATCCTTGACACAAGGGATGCCATTATAGGGGTGAATTTAGCGCTTCGCGCCGCGAGGTCGCGGAACATCTTCCTTGCAACGGCGGAGATGATCTTCGCGGCTATGAACACTGCAGCCGCGAGAATTGCAGACACAGCGATGCGCGGGAGATGGAATCCCGCGGAGATTTCCTCGACAAGCCCGTCGAGATCCGGAGCGGATGCAGCCGCAGCTGCGGCTTCCAGTATCAGCATAGATCCTCCTGAGTAAACAAAAGCAGGCGGCTAATAACCGTCTGCCTATGATTCTACAATGTGTCAGCCAATCACGAAAGAAGCTTTGTGAGCGCTGAAGCAAAAGCCGCCGGATCGGATGGCATCACGCCTTCCTGCAGCAGAGCCTGATCGAGCACGACGGAGCTGAGCGCTTTCACGAACTCCTCATCATCGCTCTTCTCGATCCTTGCGATCACCGGCGAATCCGGATTGATCTCAAGAAGCGGCTTCACTTCCGGCATCTCGCCTCCCATCTGCTTCATGAGACGCTGCATCTGAACCGATGGATCATCATCGCTGAGGATGACAGCAGCCGGCGAATCAGAGAGACGGGATGAGATGACGACATCCTTGACCTTCTCTCCGAGTGCCTTCTTCATCTTCTCGGCAACAGGCTTCTTCTCATCCGCCTTCGCCTTATCCTCATCGCTTCTGAGATCATCGAGGGCTCCGGCCTTGTTGATGGCCCTGAGAGGAGTCTTGTCATACTCGCCTATCGTGGAGACCACGATATCATCGATGTCATCGCCCATGATCAGGACCTCATAGCCCTTCTCGCGGTAAGCGGCTACGAGCGGAGAGGTGCGGAGCACATCCTCCTTGCCGCCGGAGATGTAGTAGATGGCCTTCTGCCCATCCTTCATCCTCGACTTGTATTCCTTGAGGGAAACGTACCCATCCTCCGTGCTGCTCTTGTAGCGGACAAGCTCGAGAAGCGTATCACGGTTGGCGTAATCGGAGTAGAGGCCTTCCTTCAGCGGCCTGTTATACTCTGCGATGAATTTCGCATAGAGCTCCGGATTGTTCTCGGAGATCTTCCTGAACTCGCCGAGAAGCTTCTTCACGGAAGCATTCCTGATGGAAACCATGACTCTGTTCTCCTGGAGTATCTCCCTGGAGACATTCAGCGGCAGATCCTCGCTGTCGATGATTCCGCGCACGAATCTGAGGTACGTCGGCAGCAGATCCTTGTCATCATCCGTTATGTATACCCTCTTCACATAGAGCTTCACGCCTGGGCGGTAATCGGCATAATACATATCGAACGGAGCCTTGGCCGGAATATAGAAGAGCGTTGAATACTCATTGGTACCCTCAGCCTGTGTATGGATATAGAAGAGCGGATCCTCATGGTCATAGAAGGTGTTCTTGTAGAACTCCTTGTATTCCTCATCCTTGATCGATGATTTCGGACGCTTCCAGAGCGCAGAAGCACTGTTGATCTGCTCAACCTTATGCTCTGTCGTCTTCAGCGCATTGCCGTTCTCGTCCTTCTTCTCGTTATCATAATGGACCTGATCGTACTCAAGGTAGATCGGGTATGCGATATTATCCGAATACTTCTTTATGAGATTCTCCAGGGTCCAGCGGCTGGCGAACTCCTCGCCATCCTCTCCCAGCGTGAGGATGATCGTCGAGCCCTGGCCATCACGCTCAGCAGGCTCGATGGAGTATGATGATTCACCATCGGACTCCCACTTCCATGCCTGATCCTCGCCTGCTTTCCTTGAGATCACGGTTATCTTCTTCGCAACCATGAATGCCGAATAGAAGCCGACGCCGAACTGTCCGATGAGGTTGGAATCCTTCTTCTGCTCATCGGTGAGCGATGAGAGGAACTTCCTCGTGCCTGAAGAGGCAATCGTTCCCAGATTGTCATTGAGATCGGCCTCGTTCATGCCGATTCCGTTATCCTTTATAGTAAGGGTTCTTGTACCCTCTTCCGTGAAAGAGATATCAATGCGGGGCGAGAAGGAGAAGCCCTTCAGCTTCTCATCCGTGAGCGAGAGATATCTCAGCTTGTCTATGGCATCCGATGCGTTGGAGATGAGCTCACGCAGGAAGATCTCCTTATTGGAATAAAGCGAATGAATGATGAGGTGCAGGAGATCGGCCACCTCTGTCTTGAACTTCCTGTTGGACATTGTTTCCCTCCATTGGGTTTTCCATCCCGGAAGATACTAACGGAGAGTGCATCAGGCAAGGGCCGGGCGTGTGGCAAAACAGCGCCGCAGAGGGTACAATCCATGTATGGATTTCTCTAAACCGGACAATGCAAGGAAGATAAACAGGCTGAAGGTCCTATCCGAGCTGAGAAAGGGCGAATGCTCCAGGGCAGAGCTCTCAAGACGGCTCGGCATCAACAAGGTCTCCATCGGTGAGATGGTTCAGGACATGGTGAGAGAAGGACTCGTCATCGAAGGAGGAAGGGAAGCCACCGGCGCAGGAAGGCCGGGCACGCTGGTCTCCGTGAAAAGCACGGGCGGACGCGTCTTCGCCTTCGATGTCAGGGCACGTTCGGTTTCCGTATCCGTATCCGATACTCTCGGCCGCATACTGCGTTTCGAGCGCTATCCCAGGGATGGGCATGAGGAGGAGAACATCCACCATGCAGTAGCGAGGATGAGCGCGGGCGATGGTGTCAGGATCTATGGAAGCGCGCTTGTCCCATCGGAATGCGGTCTGCCAGAGTCACTCTTCCCTGCTCCGCTCATACGCATCCCGAGAGCCATAGCTGAAGCCGAGGCGGAGATTGCTTCCGCCGGGAAGCTCGATGACTGCCTGTTCATTTCATGGTCGGATACGTTTGATGCCGCCATATGCAGCAGCGGAAGCCTCAGGCATCTGCCATACCTGGCCCACATGAAAGCACAGAAGGACGGAGAATGTACCTGTGGCGGCAGGGGCTGCCTCGAAGCGGCTGCTTCAGGAAGGGTGCTTATGGAACGGACCGGAGCTACGTCAGCCAGGGATCTTGCCAGGAACAGCGGATATGCATCCGCCATAAAGGAAGCCATGCGCCCTCTGGCCATGGCCCTGTCAGAGGCAGTGCAGGCGCTATCTGCATCATCTGTGATGATCACCGGTGATATCTCGCAGCTTCCGGATCAGGCGTACGCGTATCTTCAGGGCCTTGTCTCATCGCTTCTGCCTCCAGGAAGGGAGGTGCCGGTCTACAGATCCCTTTCAGGAGAGAAAGGAACAAGGGAAGGCGCAGCGGCTGCGGCTCTGAATGAGCTCTTCTACAGAACGGATCTTCTCCGCACGCTCGCTGTTATCGAGAATCCTAGCTGCGGCCTTTAGAGCGGAGAACGATATAGACTGTCAGAAGGATCAGGTAGACAGGATAGACCTCCGACGGCCCGGCAATGACCAGCGAAAGCACCCATGCAAGCGCTGTCACGAGTATGGATATCGCAGCTGCGATGAGCCTCGGGAGAGGCGCCCTGTAGGCATTCCTTATCGCGCAGGCACCGGTGAAGAGGATGATGATCACTACAAGGACCACCATGAGCTCCATCATCCATGAATCCATAGGCACGGCATCTGCGCTCTCAGATGGAACGGCAGCGGGAACGGAATCTGCCTCTGCAGCAGGTTCCGGTTCAGCAGGCATCGGTTCCGGTTCGGAAAGCATCGGCTCAGGCTCAGCATCTGGAACCGTCTCCGCGGCTTCCTCTGCCGGTTCAGGGATGATTTCAGCAGGCACCGTCTCCTCAGCAGCTTCCTGAACGCCCGCATCATCTGCTGCATCATCAGCCACGGCAGCAGGCAGGCTCTCAGCCGGCTCCGGGATCTCCGGCTCAGCTTCCTCTTCCTCAGCCGGCTCCGGCACTTCCGCCTGGATGTTCTCCGCAGGAGCATCCACGCTCTCAGCGGGAAGCTGGACGAGCGGAGCTTCCTCTGCTGAGGCAAGCGTCTCAATAAGGGAAATCGTCCTGTCAACAGGACGCATTGAATCATCTCCGGAAGTACTGCAGGAGAAGAGGAGGAATATTGATGCTGCAACAAAAAGGCTGAATGCTTTTCTCATCTTTCTGATGCTTTATACCAGTATGGAATGCAGCGGTACAAGCAGGCACCGCCGCACTTCTTCCAAACTACATGAAACTATCATTTTCTCATCAGATGATAGACCGTTTCCGTCTCGAAAGGCTTCCCTGCCTCGGTATATGCTCCAGGGAAATCAGGCCTGTTCGGGAAATCGGGGAAGAACTCAGTCTCAAGCGCGAAGCCAGTGAACGGACCGGCTTTCCTGCCGCCCTTGCCGGGAATGCAATCAGGAAGATATTCCCCTGTATAGAGCTGGACGGCCGGCAGATCAGTCGTCATGACGAGGCGGTAATCATCGCCCTCTGCCTCGGCATATGCCCTATTGCCGAAGATGAAGCAGTGGTCATAGGCTCCGTTCCTCCTCTCTCCTATCGCACAGGGTGAGCTGAAATCGAAATCCGTGCCTTCGGTACGGAGCTTTCTGACAGGAATTAGGGAATCATCGACCTCAAGGTACTCAGGGGCATCGATCATGATCCTGTGCCCCTTTATATCTCCGGTGCCATTGAGATTGAAATATGCATGGTTCGTCACATTCACAGGACAGCGCTCATCGCTTGAGATCAGATAATGGATCGAGAGCTTTCCTTCAGACGAGAGTGAATACGTCACCTCCGCATGGTGGTTTCCAGGAAACCCTCCCGCTTCCGGCGACTCGAGCGAAAGCGTTACGGAAAAGCCATCGGTCTTCTCTATCTTCCAGTACTTCGAACCGAAGTTCTTCGAGCCGGAATGGAGGTTATTCGGACCATCGTTCTTCTCGAGGACGAAAGCCCTGCCATCCATCGTGAATGCAGCACCTGCGATCCTGTTCGCGAACGGGCCTACCACCTCCGCGATATGGCCAGGATTCCCTATATACGCCTCATAGCTGTCATACCCGATGAGGACATCATGGCCGCAGTGGCAGAATGTATGGAGTATGGCTCCATATGTATATACCGAAGCAGAGTAATCTCCTGCGTGGATGAACACCTCGGAGACTTTGTCGTCGATCTTCCTTATCTCTGTCATATTACCTCCCTTATACGATGATTATATTCCCAGCTGCCGCCATTAGGGAAGAAAACGCCTCAGAGCGGTATCGTCCAGGGTGTTCCTGCCATCCCCGTCTCAGCACTGTACGGCGTGATGATCAGCTTATCGCCGGGAACCACCTCTGCCGTATACCAGTGGCCTCCCCTGTCTTCCCTGCCGAAAAGCGGGGAGAGATTGATCTCTGCCCTGTCATCGGAAATACGGTAGTATCCCCCATCATGATGATGTCCGGTGAGCATCAGGGAGACATCATTCTCATCCATTATCCTCAGCAGGTCGTTCCGCTCATAGATATCTGTTATGCCTGTCATATACAGCGTCTCTCCCGCCGTTCCGCCAGACATATGGTTGACGTGAGCCACGAGGATCTTCACAGGATTCGTGTCCTGCCTGAGTGCTTCCTCAAGCCATCCAAGCTGCACGCTTCCGTATGCTCGGATCGAATTATCCAGCTTGTATATCGAGACAGGACCGAAAACATAACGGCCGATCCTCGGATTATGCCCGGATGGGACGAGTGCGGAGAAAAATCTGTCGAAATGCCGGGCATCATGCCTGAATCTGTCATGGTTCCCGATCGCATAGAGGAAATTGCCATTCGCACGCTCAAGACAGCCGGAGATGAATCCCACGGTTCCGTCTTCCGTGTAATCACCGTTGTTGGAGATATCCCCGAGGCATATGACAAACGGGAAATCATTCTCCTCGAGGAAGCTGTAGAACGCGCTCTGGTTATCATTGACGCCGCGTTTGCCTGCATGCACGTCCGTGACAACAGGGAAGATGAGCCTGCCGCCTTCCCTCACCTCCCCGTAAGGCACGGTCAGGAGGCCATCCTCATCGGTTCCTGTCACCATGACTCCAGGCTCCGAGAGGTCAATTGCCTCAATGAACGGATTCCCCGTAATGCCTTCCGCAGGATAATCCGGCATGATGCAGCCGGTCATGGCTGAAAGAATCACCGCAGCTGCGATGAAAGCGACGATTGCCTTCCTCATCTTCCGCCTCCGTATACATAGCCGATCCTTATTGCCCAGCTCTGGATGACGCTCACAGGAGCGAAGAGGTACTCCCCAGCCTTGACATAGCCATCGATATACACCGAGTGCCCCTCGGCTATCCTGGCATCGATCCTGAGTCCAAGCATCGGCTCAAGCTGCCACTCCATCTCCCAGGGGTGGCCGAAGGCTGCATAGAGAGTGAACGAGAATGGATCCACCCTGAAGATGTTTGCGATATGCAGGGCCGGAGAGATCGACCAGAATATCCCATCGGCATACTCTGAGTACGAAAGCCCGCCTGCAAGCCCGAAGCCATAGGAAAGGCCATACCATCCCCAGTCCCAGTCCTGATGGAAACCGATAAGAAGATCGGTCCATCCGCCGAAGCCATAGGCATAACCGGTAAAGACAGAGGCATCCAGCCCGATGCGGAACGGGAGCGCATAGCTATATGAAAGACCTCCCGCAATAGAGCTGTCCCCGGCAGCCATCAGCCTTCCCGTGAACCCGTTTCCGGAAAGCTCAATGGAGACCGGAACCGGAAAGGATCCGGCGGCATCGCTCCGGTATCCCATGGAGATATCAGCGGAAACACCTGCATTCAGCGGCAAGAGGACGGCCAGCATGATGATAATCCCTATGAATCTTCTCACTTTCTGCTTCCTTCAACCAGCAATGCCAGTATTCTTACCTGTCTTTCGCCTCGTCGGCAAGATGGATGTGACCGTGGCAGAAGGGAGGCCCGGGACAAAAAAATCACCGCTGGAGCAAACCAGCGGCAAACCTCCTTGTTCCCATTTGTACATGAGAGTCTACAGGGAACCTGCTGGGTCGTTCAGTGTTCCCTTCCAACACGTGTATTGTCGCACGTATCGGAACGGAAAGCAAACGGAAAATGCCAAGAACATGACAGAATTTCACATTTTCTTAACGCGCTGACCGTTCAGGTATGCCTCTGTGTCCATTACGGCACCATGCACAGGGCAGAAATAAGAGACGATAGCCTCCGCTTCCTTCCCGGATTCATGCGTCAGCCCGGAAACCGCATCGGAGATGTATACGAACGGGATTCCCTCATCGACCAGAGCCGTAACCGTCGAAAGCACGCAGCATTCGGCAACAACGCCCGTGATGACGGCCCTGTCGTACCCTTTGAGAAGGTCTCTCAGCCCGGGACTTCCCAGCGAGGAATAGACGCTCTTGCTGAATACAGGAAAACGTCCGGCATAGAGGGAGAAATCATCCATCAGGGCGTTCGCGTGCTCATCCTCGTCTATCTCCCTGTTCACGCGGCAGTACTCATTCCAGGCGCCCTTCGGATCCCGGGGCGGCACGAAGACAGTGAATGCGGCCTCGATGCCGGAATCGAGAAGCGTTTTTATGTTAGCTATGGTCCTTTCCATATCCGCGCAGGCCCATGGCATGCCTGGCAGATACGCATTCTGCATATCTATGACGATGATCAGATCTTTCATACTGGAATTGTACACCACACCTATGATAATGCGGTAGAATATACGCGAGGTGACAGAATGAGCACGAAGATGCCGCATATACAGCTATCTGAAGAGGTCTCTGCCAGGTATGCGATCATTCCGGGGGATCCTAAGCGTGCCGAGAGGATTGCAAGGTTTTTCAGCAATGCCGATGACTATGGCATGAACAGGGAATACCGGAGCATTGCAGGCACATACAAGGGAACAAGGATCCTTTCGATGTCCACGGGCATGGGCGGCCCTTCTGCAGCGATTGCCGTCGAGGAGCTGAGGATGATCGGAGTGGAATGGATCATACGCATCGGCAGTTCAGGCTCACTCAAGCCGGAAATCGGTATCGGGGATCTTGTCATCGTCACTGGAGCCATCAGGGATGATGGAACAAGCCGCGGCTACATAGATCCAGGCTACCCTGCGGTTGCTGACCTCACGCTCGTCACCACGCTGCTGAAGAAGGCGAAAGAGCTTGGATACCGCAGCTTCCCCGGCATCTGCCGCAGCCATGATACGATGTACGGGGACAGGAATCCCGAGCTCTATGAGAAATGGTCGAAGACACCGGCGCTTGCTTCGGACATGGAGACAGCAACGGTGCTTACGGTAGCCTCTCTGAGAGGAGTGAAAGCAGCTTCCGTGCTGAATACGGTCTCCGCATTCAGAAGCGATGTCCCCTCCTCCGTCGGCAGATACGCCGATGCTGAGGCACTTGCCGTGCGCGGCGAGGAGAATGAGATAATACTGGCGCTTGAAGCGCTCAGCTCCATAGAAGGAGGCAGGAAATGACAGGCAAAAGCATCTTCAGGACGAAATTCGATGTCGCGTCCATCGTCCTCATACCGGCATGCATCGGTATCAACTACATCGGCAAGCTCTTCGCTTCCGCGCTGAAGCTTCCGCTCTGGCTCGATTCGATCGGAACATGCATCGGCGCATGTCTCGGCGGTCCGATAATCGGAGGCATCTGCGGCGCGGCCAACAACCTGATCTACGGGCTCACGACAGGTGATTCGATCACGCTCATCTATGCGCTCACCAGCCTCTTCATCGGATTCTTCGTCGGAATCATGGCAAGAGCCGGATTCATGAAGACATTTCCGAAGGCAATCATCACATCGCTCGTCGCAGGGGCTGTTGCCATCATCATATCCACACCGCTCAACATCATCTTCTGGGGCGGACAGACCGGCAACGTCTGGGGAGATGCGGTCTTTGCAGCTTCGCAGGCAGCATCCCTTCCTCTCTGGCTCTCGTCGCTCTTCGATGAGATCATCGTCGATGTTCCGGACAAGATCATCACGCTTATACTCGTATTCGTGATTCTCAAGGCGCTTCCGGACAAGCTCACGGCTCTTTACGATGCAGCCGATGAAGTCGAAAGGCTCGACTAGTGAGAAGCATCAGTCTCTATAGGGATAACGGGACGTGGCTCTGCCGCGTCCACCCATTCACCAAGCTAGCATACATCCTGGCCGTGATACTCGTTCCGCTCCTCCTTGGATCGCTATGGGCGTATGCTGCAGCCATAGTGCTTGATATATGCATACTCATCAGCGGGAAATCCCTCAGGAGAGCCAGGGCGCTGATCATATTCTCCTTCACGATCATCGTGACAATCTTCCTGATCCGGGGTCTCTTCGATGCGGACAACATAACGCCGGCGTTCTCGCTCGGTCCGGTTGTCTTCTACCAGGAAGGCCTGATGAAAGCCCTCCGCACCGGAGCCGTGATCATCAACATGCTCCTCTCCTTCTCCATCCTCGTCCTCACTTCAAAGCCGGAGGATATCGCGGATGAGCTCGAGCGGCACGGCTTCTCGCCCCGCCTGAGCTATGTGATCGCCTCCGTATTCAGCATCATCCCGCAGATGATGGGGACGATGGATACCATCACCGATGCACAGAGAAGCAGGGGCATGGAAACGGAAGGAAAGCTCTCGCAGAGGATGAAGGCATTCATCCCGCTGATCACGCCGGTTGTCACCACATCGCTTATAAATACCCGCGAGAGAGCCATCGCGCTCGAGGTGAGAGGCTTCGGATCTAAAGGAAAGCGAAGCTACCTCAGCCCATGGAAGAAACACAGGGGAGACAGAGCAATGACGATCGTGCTGCTTCTCTCGATTGCCGCAGCCGCGGCATGGAGGCTTGCATCATGGCTTTCATAGAGATTGAGAATCTCAGATACAGATATCCTAAGACGGAGAGGCTCGCGCTTCAGGGCATCTCGCTCTCGATAGAGAAAGGGAGCTTCCTGGGCATCATCGGTCCCAACGGTGCGGGGAAATCGACGCTCGGCAGTGCGATCATAGGGCTTGTGCCGCAGTTCTACAAAGGTGCGTACGGCGGACATGTCTCCGTCGGAGGCAAGGATGCGGCTACAGTTCCTGTAAGCGAGATCGCAAGAAGCGTCGGACTGGTCTTCCAGAATCCATTCAATCAGCTCTCAGGTGCCAAGGACAGGGTATATGACGAGGTATGCTTCGGGATGCAGAACTTCGGCATACCGTCGGATGAGATGCGACGCCGTGCTGATGAGACGCTTGAGCTCATGGGCATATCCGCATTCCGTGACCGCAATCCATTCGATCTCTCTGGCGGCCAGATGCAGCGCGTGGCCATCGCCTCGATACTTGTGCTCAGGCCGGAAGTCATCATACTCGACGAGCCTACAAGCCAGCTTGATCCAGCAGGATCGGAAGAAGTCTTCAGAGCTGTCGAGAAGCTTACGGAAAGCGGTATCACCATCATAATGATCGAGCAGAAGATAGATAAGATCGCCGAGTACTCTGACAGGATACTGCTGATGGACGAAGGCAGGGCAATTGCCATAGGCACTCCGGATGAGATCCTCTCGCGTCCGGACCTTGAGGAGCATGGAATCATCCCTCCTGCTCCTGCAAGGATAAGCAGGGCCCTCTCATTCGCCCTCCCTGACGGGACATTTCCCGCAACGCAGGAAGCAGCAGTCACGCTCATGGAAGGCAGGGTCGGATTCAGGAAGGATGAGAAGAAGGGCGAAGCCCAAGCCTCCGCGGAAGAGCTGCTCCGTACCGAGGACCTCTCATTCAGCTATACGGAAGGAAACGAGGTCCTGCATGGCATCTCCCTCGCATTTGACGGCCGCCCCACCGCGATCATAGGGCAGAACGGAGCGGGAAAGACAACGCTCGCGAAGCTTATGAAAGGACTTCTGAAGCCCGTATCCGGAAGGATCCTCCTGAGGGGAAGAGATATCGCAGGGAACACGGCGGCATCCCTTGCCGGGGATATAGGATATGTATTCCAGAATCCAGATGACCAGATTTTCAAGGCGAAGGTCGCTGATGAGGTGATGTTCGGCCCGCTCAATATAGGCATGAGCGAAAAAGAGGCAAGAAAGAAAGCCATGGAAGCGCTGGAGATGGTGCATCTGGCATCTGCGGCAGATCGGAATCCATATGATCTCGACCTGCACGAGAGGAAGATGGTCGCGCTTGCATCCGTGATCGCGATGGAGACATCCGTGCTGATTCTCGATGAGCCCACAATCGCACAGGATGACAGGGGAAAGACAATGATCAGCGGCATAATAAAGGAGCTCGCAGCACGCGTAACGCTCGTGATCTCCATTCTCCATGACATGGATCTCGTCGCCTCTTCGTTCAGAAGGGTCATTGCCATGGCCCATGGCAGAGTCCTTGCCGATGGTTCTCCTGAAGAGGTGTTCAGCAAGGAGGAAGTCCTTTCAGAAGCAGGGCTCGAGCTGCCGCATACAGCAGCGCTTGCGAAGAAGCTGGGAGCTGAGGACATACTGCTCAGCGATGCCTCATTCCTCGCGGCCGCTTTCAGAGTATGAGGGTGAAGTCAGTACGAGGCGGGACAGGAAGCGTTCCGGCCGAGGATATCGCATCAATCAGGAGATCCTGGACATCATCACCATATCTCTCGAGGACTTCCGCCTTGCGGTAAACGCCATAGCCGCCGGTCCCTGTTGCCCTGTAGCTGTTCAGGGCCATGGTGAATTCATGCTCCGGTTCCTTCAGCAGATCGATGCCGCCGAGCATCAGGCGCACCACCCTCTTTCCAAGCGGTTTTCCTATATCATAGGAATAGGATACGCCGCGGTAGAAGTCATAGTTGTAGTGCTCCTCCTTGGGAATGGTGAATCTGTCGCTTATGATCACATTCCCGTTCTCCGTATCGAAGTATCCTGCGGAGCGTTCCATGGCATCCCGGAGCATCTTCCCCGTGATCCTCACCTTCAGGAGCGTATTCGCGAATGGATAAGCCGCAAGCAGATCCCCCAGAGTCACAGCAGGTCCGATCGATACAGGATCATTGAAGAGGGAGACGGCAGAGACATCAGCACCGGTGAAGGCCAGCTGGACATCATTGAAGAAATCCGCAAGCGATGAACCCCGGATGGCGCTGCTGAGCTTTGAGATATCCTCAAGGCGTCCATCTATCCTTCCCACAGGCTCAGAAAGCGAGCCGATCACCTTCTCCTCCGTGTCCATGGGGAAATCCTCCATGGAAGGGAGCAGCGGACGGGAGGCGTCCGCCTCGATGAGCTCCGCATCGATCATACCACCGCGGCTGAATATGAGATGCGCGGCATGCACAGCCTTCGAACCCGTCTGCAGCGTGAGCGTGCTGCCTATATGCTTCGGCTCGATGATGGCATGCTGGTGTGCAGTAAGGAGCACATCGAAGCCCAGCGCGGCAAGCTCAGAGCCCCGGTTCTCCTTCACCGGGCCATCCTCATCCCCGAAGCCTCCATGGTAGATGCAGATCGTGAAATCCGGAGAGAGCTTCCGGCCCTCTTCGAGTGCGCGCGCGGCAGCGGTGACGGAATCGGTTATCTCAAGTCCTTCAAGATGCTCCGGGCTCTCCCAGATGTTGACGTAATCCGTGATGACGCCGACGAAGAGAAGCTTCAGGCCATCATCAGCGGTCTTCAGCACGTATGGCTTGACGCCAAGCTCCCCTCTTATATCCCGGAGGTTCGCAGCAATGACATCGGCGCCCAGCCCGGAAAGAAAGGAGGCAAGCGTATCGTAACCGAAGTTGAAGTCATGATTGCCAGGAACATATATGGAGAGACCTGCCCTCCTGAAAGCCTCTGCTGCCGTGAATGACCGTGCGCCGTGCCTTATCTCATAGCGCACGAGCGGCGATCCCTGGAGGACATCCCCGCCGTCTGCGATGATACCGCCCTGCGTGAATCCCGATGACAGCGCCAGATAGCCCATATCCTTCTTCCCGGAGGAGATATAATCCGTCGGAAAGACATAGGAATGCGTATCGCTGGTGAAATACAGATCAGCCATCCTACCCTCTCATAAGCGCATTGCGCAGCTTCGATGAGAACCATTCCACGATAAGCACCAGAACCACAAGCCCCAGAAGGATTGCGCCAACATCATTCCACCTGTAGGAATTCATGGCGAATATGAGCGGAGCACCGATGCCTCCTGCGCCTACGATGCCGAGAACCGTCGCATCACGGAGATTCATATCGAAGCGGTAGATCAGAGTGGAAGCGAATGATGGCATCAGCTGAGGGATGATGCCGTAACGTATCTTGTCGAAGGTCGTGCAGCCTGCCGCGGAAAGGGACTCCAGTATCCCCCTGTCGAGATCCTCGATTGTCTCGATGAACATCTTCGAGAGCATTCCTATCGAGCAGACGGACATCGTCAGAAGCCCGGCGAAGGCACCGGGCCCTGTCACCATGATGAACATAAGGCCGTAGACGAACGATGGTATCGTGCGTATTGCCATGACTGCCACGCGGAAGACAAGCGCCACCGGCTTCGGCACTATATTCCCTGCACCGAGGAATGCAAGCGGTATTGAGATGACAGCACCGACAAGCGTACCGAGGAAAGCGATGCACATCGTCTCGAGAAGGAGATACGGCACGCCGTTCTTCCCCAGCGTGAAAAGAATGTCCGTCGTGGGATGGAGGATACCCAGGATGATTCCCCTGGCAACCGAAAGCCCGGAACCTCCTGTCGAATTCGACTCAAGCGCACTGCCGGACCAGGCGGCAAGGACAACGCATACCAGAGCCACGATAAGCGTGGCAATCCATTTCCTCGGCTCTTTTGAAAGCTGCTCTGCAGGTGTAAGCCTTATCTCGCTCATCATCCCCTCCTCACGTAAGCTTGCTCCTGAGCCATGAGCTCAGCGATTCGATGGCGACAACGGCGACAAAGAGCGCGATGAGTATCATGCCGACTCTCGGATATTCCCTCCAGCCGATCTTCTCATTGAGGATGAGGCCGAGACCACCGGCTCCTACGTACCCCAGGATTGATGCATAACGCACATTTCCCTCGAAGCAGAAGAGCACTGTGGAGAGGAATGATGGCAGCACCTGCGGCCACACCGAGTAGCGGATAGCGGATAGCCTGCCCATTCCCAGCGCCTCGAGCGCCTCATGGGATCCCATATCCACGGTCTCGATCTGCTCATAGAGAATCTTGCCGCAGTATGCGAATGTGAATACCGCGATTGCCACTGTGCCTGCCAGCGTGCCCAGCCCGAAGATATAAGTCGCGATCAGGGCAACGACAAGCGTCGGAAGCGTCCTGACCACAGAGAAGAAGAACTTGAAGAAGCCCGTCACTATGCGTCTGTGTATGAGATTGCTGCTGCAGAGCACGGCAAAAGGGATGCAGATAATGGCGCCTATCGCGGATCCGAGGAGACTCATCTTGATCGTATCCCAGAGCGGTCCCCATACATCCTTCATGTACGAGAGATCGGGAGGGAACATATCACCGAGCATCACGAAGAAATAGCCCACCCTCCGCATGAGCGTCGAGATCCTGAAGCCTGTCACCTCCCCTGAGATGATGATGGCGGCAAGGATCAGGATGAGTACCAGCGGAAGCCGTGAGCGCTTCTCATTTACCGTCTTCCCGTTTTCCAGCGTGTATGTACGTGGCCGGAAGATGCGGTCATACAGCGACATTCCATCAGACTGCTTCATCGCTCTCCTCTCCATAGATCGAGGCAAGCACAGCCTTGTCCACGCTGGACGCAGGTCCATCGAAAACGACCTCGCCTGCCCTGACTCCGATCACGCGGTCACAGTATTCGAGAGCAAGCTCGACATGATGGATGTTGATGACGACGGTGATGCCCATGTTCCTGTTTATATTCCTGAAGTCATCCATAACCGCCTTCGCCGTAACGGGATCGAGGGCCGCTACAGGCTCATCGGCAAGGATTATCGATGGATTCTGCGCGAGTGTGCGGGCAAGAGCGACGCGCTGCTGCTGCCCTCCTGAAAGCTGGTCCACCCTCGTATAGACCTTCTCGAGAATCCCGACCTTGTCGAGAGCCTCGAGCGCCTTCAGCTTCGCGCTCTTCGGGAATATCCCGAGCACACGCCTCCATAGAGGCAGATCCGGAACGAATGCCGTCAGGACATTCCTGATCACGGTGGTGCGCGTGACGAGGTTGAACGACTGGAAGATCATGCCTATGGTCCTTCTGAGCTTCCTGAGCCCTTTGCCGGAAAGCCTGCTGACATCCGTGCCATTCACCGTCAGGGTGCCTGAGGTTATCGCGTGCATCCTGTTGATGGCCCTGATGAGCGTGGATTTGCCCGCTCCAGAAAGCCCTATGACAGCAACGAACTCACCATCGTCTATGGTGAGATCCACATCCTTGAGCCCGACCGTTCCGTTCGGGTATACCTTCGTCACATCCTTGAAAACAATCATATTCCTATCCGATTGAGGAGAGGGGGATAAGCCCCTCTCCTTCTGACTCATACTCCGGAGTTCCTCATGATCTCCTGAGCAACCCTCTCATTGTCATAATCCGAGGATTCCGCCGGGAGATATCCGGTATGGCTGTAGATAGCGATGACATTCCTGCCCTCTTCCGTCTTGTTGAGGTTCATGAATGCTGTCTGGAGCGCGGAGACGAATTCCGGCGTGATCGTCGGACTTGTCTTCGAAACACAGACGGTATCATTGTAGATCATCGGAGTGACACCGATGATATCGGTCTCCGTCCAGATATCAGCAGAGCGTCCGAATGCCGTGGTCCAGTCGCCCTCGTAGTCCCTTCTGGCATCAGCGAACGTGCAGAGGACATCCACCTGGCCGGAAGCAAGGCGGGCAAAAGCCGAAGGATATGAATCAACCTGAACGGTATGCTGGAGATCGCCGATCGTCTTTCCGTCGTAGTTGTTCATCAGCCAGATCGTGGGATAGACATATCCTGCGGAGCTTGTTGAGCTCATGACGGCCCAGTTGGCTGAATTGAGGTCATCCCATGTAAGGGACTCGCCTGCATTCACCTTCGCTGCAAGCTCCTGGCCCTTTGCTGACGGGCCTGCGATGATGAGGGCACGGTATCCGACAGCCTGATCCTTGCTTGCCGTGATAGGCTCGTTATTGTTCCAGTCCCTCGGATCATCGCTGTCGACGGAGAGGCCGTCACGTGTTGCTGTGAGGATGACGTCGCATCCGTCCTCATAGAGGATGTATGTATTTGCCGGCATTCCTACCGCTATATCCGCGGTTCCGGCACTCAGAGCGATGCCTACAGCCTCATAGTTCGTTCCTACGGAGATGTCGACGTTCTCTACATCGTAGCCAAGGGTGCTGAGCTCTCCGGTAAGAAGATCCTTCAGCGGCTCGGTGACCATGATGATCTCGCTCGGCTCGCGGGAAGGAACATACATGATCCTGAGCTCATCGATGACAATGTTCCCAGACTCTGACACGGCAGACTCCTGACTGCCCTGCGCAAACAGGCTGAGCGACATAAGCGCCACAGCAAAGACCAGTAAAGCCTTTTTCATTTTTCTTCTCCTCGCTTCAATGAAGCTGTATTTTCAGAAAGACGGGCCGGGCAGAACACGCTTATGCTCTGTTCCCTCTCGCCTTTCACTTTCTCTCCCAGCATCCTGAATGCCGTATGCCAGACATCATCGCTGAAAATCAGGAGCGGTGTGCCTCCTGTGCATTCGGGAATGAAGAAATTCGTATAGATAACCGTCTCCGCCTCAGACGAACGCTCCCTGAGGGCTCTCTGCACCCCGCGCTCCGTATCGGGATCGGAGATGAAGAGTCCATCCGGGATCTCATCCATGGCCATGACAGCGCTGTATCCATGCTCCTCATCCATCGTTCCCATCCGGAACCATTCCCCGCGGAAGAGTCCCTTTTCCTCGAGAAGCGCCCGGAATTCCGCAGCCCTCCTGCGGCCGATAAGGCTCCCTCCTCGCCTGAAAAGACCGCCGATGTACCCAATGCGGTCTATGCCCAGGGAAAGGAAATGATCGAGCACCTGCCTCTCGGCATTGCTGTAATCGATCATGATGGAATCATAGGCGTAATCAGAACCGAGGTTGTTTATCAGGAGAAGGCTCTCCGCTATATGCTGGAAATATCCTATCTCCTCGCTTGAGAACTCACCGAGGGCGATCAGTCCATCTGCTTTCTCGTCATACGGAGAGAGCGAGAGTACCATCCCGTTCCTTCTGGCAAGAGGCGAAAGGTACTGCAGGAGCTGCTCCTCGAATCCCGGCTTGTCTATTGGTGATAGCATCAGGATGACACGGAGCATATCATGGCGGCGCTGCCGGGGCGTCTTATAGCCGATCCTTGCTGCCTCCTCCTCCACTGCTCTGCGCACGGCAGGCGTGACGGAAAGCATCGGATCCCCGTTCAGGACTCTGGATACAGTAGCGGGAGAGACCCCGCAGCTTGCTGCTATGTCCTTGATTCCTGCCATGCTGCCTCCACCTGTATTAGACACGTAGAACGGAATGCTGTCAAATGCTTTAGTAAAATTCAGTAAAATATTAACCATGCCTTAACATGCAGTTTTCCCAGCCTTCTTCTGCGTTTCCACGGACGCGCCTTTGGATTATCATTCAGTGCATGGAAGCTTTCATGATCGAGCATGCAGATGTGAGAAGGGACGGGAAATACATCCTTTCAGACATCTCAGTCAGAGCAGACATCGGAGAACGGATTGCGATCATCGGTCCGAACGGCGCAGGGAAGTCGACACTGGTCGATGTGATTGACCGGCGGATCTATCCTCTTGCTACTGAGAGGTACCGCTCCTCGCTCTTCGGAGAGGAAAGATGGATGGTAGCTGATCTCAGAGTGAGGATCGGCCATGTATCACCGGGACAGGATCCGTTCTTCAGAACGACATACACAGCGCGCGAAATCGTCGCCTCCGGTCTCCACGCCTCCCTCGGCTTCGACTTCCACCACGAGATAGACCCATCGGACT
Organism: uncultured Spirochaetaceae bacterium; assembly: GCA_944389055.1. Lineage (GTDB taxonomy): Bacteria > Spirochaetota > Spirochaetia > Sphaerochaetales > Sphaerochaetaceae > Ornithospirochaeta. Next base: position 24,081 of record CALXKY010000008.1, read on the forward strand.
GGGAAAGGGCGGATGAGGAGCTCAGCAAAGTCTCAATGCTGGACAAGAAGGACAGAACGATGAATACGCTCTCCACGGGAGAGATGAGACGCGTGCTCCTTGCACGGGCAGCCATAACATACCCCTCCCTCCTGCTTCTCGACGAAGCCTCCGCGGGACTGGACTTCCCTTCAAGGGCGGATCTCAGGAATATGATCTCAGGATATGCGACAAAGGATCGCACGCTGGTGATGGTCACACACGAGCTCTCTGAGATCATTCCTGCCATAGACAGGATCATACTGATGAAGGAAGGGAAGATAGTCATGGATGGAACAAAGGAAGAAACGCTCAGGGAGGATGTGCTCTCTGACCTCTACTCCCGCCCCGTGCACGTTGCCGAGGCTGATGGGATATATACTGCATTCTGTTAGGAGGCTGGCTATGCATGGTATTGCGATAATAGGAACCGGAGGAATCGGGAAGACGCACGCTGCGGCTTTCATCAAGGACAGCAGGTGCTCTGTGAAAGCCCTCTGCAGCAGAACGATCTCGAAATGCTATGACCTTATTGCGGAGCTCGGACTCGGGGACGATGTCTCAGTGACCGATGACTGGCACACACTCCTCGGGCGCAGCGATATAGACATCGTATCCATAGCACTTCCACCTGCACTGCACGAGGAAGCCGCATCGGCATTCCTCCGTGCCGGCAAGCATGTGCTTCTGGAGAAGCCGATGGGCATTGCGGCAGATGAGGATGACAGAATGATCGAGGCTTCCAGGGAAAGCGGCTCAAAGCTGGGCCTCGTGTTCCAGAACAGGTACTACCCCAACGTGCTCAGAGCGAAGAAGATGCTCAGCGATGGCTGCTTCGGCCGCATTCTATCCGTTGATGTGATATCCCACTGGTACAGGGGCTGCAATTACCACAATCTGTACTGGAGGGGCACCTGGGAGAGCGAAGGAGGCGGATGTCTCATAAGCCAGGGGGTGCATCAGGTGGATATGCTGCTGTGGTTCATGGGCGGCCTTCCGGAGAGCATCACCGCAGTGATGGCCAACAGGATGCACACGAACAGCGAAGCCGAGGATGAGGGGCTCGCGATCATGAAATTCCCGGACGCACTCGGCTCATTCTCCGTTTCCCTCTGCGATATGAACGAGTACCAGGGACTCCGGTTCCATTGCGAAAATGCTTCATTCACCATTCCAGACTGGTCCGTGCACGTGAAGAAGGCGCAGCCGAATGGATTCCCCGAGGAGGACACGGAGGAGGAAAAGAGGCTTCAGAGGATATTCGACAGCATCCCTGTCCCTGATAAGAAAGGGCATGACGAGGCCGTATCACGCTTCGTTGATGCCCTCGAGAGCGGGACAGAACCCGATGCCACCGGCGAGGACGGAAGGAACGCGACGCTCTTCGTGGATGCCTTCTATCTTTCCGCCGCTACAGGGAGGACAGTCAGGCTTCCGCTCACCCCCGACTCTCCTGTATATACGAAAGCCGGCCTTGCCGCAGCCATGCCGAAATTCCATGAGAAGACAATCAGCACGGAAAGCCAGCAGGGCACGATGACGCTGGGAAGCGCCGCGAAATAAGGATTATGCCCGCATGCCGTCCATCTTCGGCTATAATGCCATTAAGGAGGATTCCATGCGGGCAAATATCATAATCCACTCCATTTCCGGCAATCTCTATCTCATTGCAGATACTTTCAGGGCAAGTCTGGAGGAACGGGGGATAGACGCAAGGATCTATGGCGTCTCCGATCCTGATCTGCATCTGGCAGCCAACGAGAAGACCGAGGCCATCGAATACTATGAGGAGATCACGGCTCTTCCGGAGGCGACTCCTGAGAAGCTCCTCTCCGCGGATATCATAATACTCGGATCACCATCGCGGTTCGGGATGCCGACTGCAGAGATGAAGGCATTCCTGGATTCCACATGGCCGCTCTATCTCAGGGAAGCGCTCCGCGGAAGGAAGTTCTATGCCTTCGCTTCCACTACCGTGGATGAGAATGACGGGCTGCGGACCGTTTCCGGGCTCTACCGCTGGGCAGAGATGATGCAGCTTCCGCCGGTTCCCTACGAGCCATACATCCATCTTGAGAACGAGATGATGCCTCAGCGTCCGTCTGAGCTGATCGATTCTGTCGCAGAGCGGCTTTCCGAGATGGTATCGCTCCCGGATCTGGGAATCTAGCCTCTCGATACCCTCTGGATATAGTAGGCCATATATCTCTCAAGGCGGCGGAAGACACCTTTCCCCTTCTCCTTCCCCGCCTTGCGCACAGCCTCAGCTGCGCTTATGTTCTTGTTCTCCCGCTTGTATTCATCCCACCTTCTGACAAGCCACATGTACATATCGCCCTCGCTCTGTCCGGGGAATGCAGCAAGGAGATGCTCTGCCCTGATCTCATTGACTATCGGGGAATAGACATTCTCATACCAGCTCTTTGCCGCCTCCTCGAAAGAGATCTCATGGTCGATATTCTGATTGATGTAGTACTTGTGCACGAGTATGTGATTCACCATCTCAGGATAGGAACCGGGAGTCGTGAAGACGATATCGCCCATCGGGAGATATGATGGCTTGTACTGGGCGATGAATGTATTCCTCTCATAGTCCACTACCTTGCTCCGGAGCTCCTTCATTGTTATGCCAGGCTCAAGCGGGATTTCCGTATCAAGCTCGACGACCTCTGCATCGATGAATTCCACGCCCTGGGCCTTCGCTACGGACACTCTGTGGTTGCCATCCCTGACGAAGTAGTATCCGCCGAGGCTGTACACGGAGATAGGCGGCAGGACAACATCATTGATCACGGCTGAATCAACGCTGACCCATCTCGACTTCAGCTGTTCGCGCTTCGGATAGAAAGCCGACGAGAAATCATGATAGCGGCCTTCCGAGCCGATGATCCTGTCAACGGGTATCGTGCGCATCCCGAGATATGTCTCGGATTTCGGCTTTATTATAGATGTCACCTGGTACAGCGACATCAGCTCATTGTTCTTCCACGTCAGGGCTGAAAGCAGCCCCTGGAACTTGGCTTTGCGCTTAGCTCTTGCGAAATCCTCGATAGCCTCAGTCTCTATTGCCATAGCTTCTTCCCATCGCTGCATCCTCAAGGATGTAGTTCTTGTAGATATTGATGACCTTCGTACCGCAGTACTCATATATGCGCTGGGCATTGATATCATCGAGATGGACATGACCATGCAGGAGATATCTGGGCCTGTACTTCTCCATGAACTGCAGGAAGCATTCAAAACCTTTATGACAGAGATCCTCTCCATCACCCATTCCGCGAGGGGGTGCATGGGTGATCAGGATATCAACAGCGCGTCCATAGCGCTTCTTGTTGTACATGAGGCGCGGAACAAGCTTGTTTATGCGCCACTGCATCTGCTTCTCGGTATACTGGCTCTCGCCGTGGTTATAGAGCATCGAACCGCCGAGCCCCATTATTATGAGATCATGCTGCCTGTCGTAAACGCATTTGCCATCAACGAAGCAGCCGCCGAATTTCGGGAGCGAGACGACCTCTCCTGAAGAGGCGAACTCATTCATGATCTCGCTGTTGCTGCCGAAGCCGCGCATCATCCTGCCGAACTCCTCAAGATTGTGGTTGCCATATACATACCACACATCCTTGCGTAGCATCGTCTGGATGTAATCATAATACCTCAGGGGAAGATCGCCTGCCGAGATGACGAAATCCACATCCCTGTACAGGTCAGGAGCGGCAGATGAGTAGATCAGTGTATCCGTCGTGTCAGATATGCAGAGGATCTTCATAGGCTTCCGGCTTAATTATCGTGAAGAAAAAAGACTTTGAAAAGCGGGAGGAGAATCGTACCGCAGCCATGCAGGCTGCGGCCGCAATCCGCTTCATAGCTTCTCCTCAGGCCAGCGCTTCACGATTTCCCTGACGAGCGCGGAGAATGTGGTCTTCACCCTCTCGCCTGTCTCAAGGACCTCCTCATGATTGAGAGGCTGGTCGAGTATGCCCGCTGCCATGTTTGTAAGGCAGCTGATGCCCATTGTATGCATCCTCATGTGCGATGCAGCGATAGCCTCGGGAACGGTGGACATGCCGACGGCATCCGCGCCTGCAAGGCGTGCGAACCTTACCTCTGCTGCCGTTTCGAACGAAGGCCCCGTGAAGAGCATATATACACCCTTCCTCACGCTTATGCCGATATCATCAGCGGCCTTCTCTGCCATGGCAAGCAGGTCCTTGTCATAAGCCTGAGTCATATCGAAGAAGCGTGCTCCGAGCTCGTCGCAGTTGCGCCCGCGGAGCGGATTATCCGCAATGAGCTTGATGTGATCCGAGATAAGCATCAGATCGCCGGGCTTCCAGGCTGTGTTCACGCATCCTGCAGCGTTGGTGAGGAAGAGCGCACTGATTCCGAGCATCTTCATCGTACGTACAGGATAGACGACCTCATCCATCGAATAGCCTTTTTAGTAATGGAAGCGTCCCTGCATGCCGAGCACGGTCTTTCCCTCCAGCT